>CAZMWF010000048.1:0-2891 GCA_964570075.1 uncultured Syntrophaceae bacterium
AGCAATCGGGGCTGCTCTTTTGGCTAAGGAGAAGATGGATGGCAATGAAACCCATTTCAAAGGGTTTGGGGTCTCAGACCTAAACTGTAGGACAGTTAGTTTTATCTGTAAAGACTGTGAAAATCACTGTGAGGTGGTGGAGTTCATTATGGAAGAGAGACCAATCTCTTACTGGGGAGATCGGTGCGGAAAATGGGAATCTGAAGTAAGGAAAGCTTAGATATTGAATGGTTCAAAACTTATTAAAAAGAAGGATGGAGACTAACGTTGAACCATGAAGCTTACTGTCCCCCATATTGGCCATCTGGATATCATGCTTGGTGCCATTGGAAGGCTCGTCGGTCCAGAATTTATCTTCCCACCCAAGACCAGCCAAAGGACCCTTTCGCTCGGGATTAAATACTCTCCCTCCTCCACCTGCCTTCCCTTTAAATTCATCCTTGGTAATTTCATCGAGGCCCTTGAGCGTGGCGCAGATACCATTGCTATGGTTAGCGATCATGGCCCCTGTCGGGTCGGCATGTACGATGTGGTGATGCAGCAGATTCTCAGGAATCTGGGGTTTGAGTTCACCTGGATTTCGATGGATGACACCCGGCTCTGGAGTCATTATGTTCAACGCTTTAATAGGGAGCGAAAGGAGTGGGGGGCTTCTATTTGGGATACCCTCAAGGCATTGCACTTCGGGTGGAAGAAGTTGAGGTTTTGTGAGAAGGTAGAGCGATTGGCCCATCAGGTGAGGCCCTTGGAAACAGAAAGAGGAACAACGACAAGGGTTGAGGGCCAATGTCTGAGGCTGATTGATGAGGCTGAAGATCTGAAGCAGTTAAGGGAGGCATGGGAAGAGTCTCTCCATCTGTTTGATCGAGTTGAGAAGGATCTGAGAAGAAGGCCAATCAAGGTGTTGATCACTGGAGAAGGTTATATGGTGATCAACCCACATGCCAATCAGGAGATTGAACGGAGACTTGGAGAGATGGGGGTTGAGGTAACCCGAACCGTCTGGATTACCCATAAGATCGGGCATGCCCTCGGCTTAGATTTCTTTCATCCGAGGTCAAAACGCAGTGCTATTAAGGCCTCAAAACCCTACCTGAGATATAATCTTGGAGGAGAATGTAACTCCTCCATCGGTTATCCAATTCTCTTTAAGAAAGATGGATATGAGGCAGCGATTCAACTTCTCCCTTTTGGATGTATGCTGGAAGCGGTGGCAAAGAATATATTGGTCAGGGTGAGCATGGAACATGACATTCCAATCCTTACCTTCTCTCTTGATGAGAATCTCTCAGAGACCATGGTGATGACCCGATTAAGCGCCTTTGTTGACCTTTTACAAAAAAAGTGGGAGAGAAAGAGATTGGGAGAATAGGATCTTGACCATCAGAATTGGCATTCCAAGGGCTCTCCTATATTATCGGTATTTTCCCCACTGGCGTACATTCTTTAATGAATTGGGGTTCGATGTGGTGATTTCCAAACCAATTCATCGGGACTTGGTAGAAGAAGGGTTCAGATATGCTGAGGAAGACAATTGCATTCCAATCAAGATGGCTTTTGGTCATACCCTTACCCTTCGGGATCAGGTGGATTTTCTTTTCGTTCCCAGGCTCTTAAGTCTTGATCGAAAATCCTGTTTTTGTCCAAGGACTGCAGGGCTTCCGGAGATGCTCAGGTATTCGATCCCAGATCTTCCTCCTATTTTAGACCCCTATGTGGATGAACGACACCGAGGGTCGGGCCTCTCTTCCTCTTTTATTGAAATGGCTCAAAAATTTGGAAAGAGGCCAAAAGAGGTTAAACAAGCCTTACAAAGAGCAACGAAGGCCCAACAGCAGTTTCAAGAGAAGAACAAAAGAGGTGATCTCGACACTGAACTCTTTCCCATTAAAAGAAAGGAAACTTTTTCTAATAACGGGAAGGAGAAAAAGGTCGCTATCGTTGGACATCCCTCCTGCCTCTATGACCCTTTCTTCAATTTCAATGCCCTAAGACTTATTGAGGAGTACGGGGCTATGGTTTTAACACAGGAGATGGTTAGTCCAGGTGTGATTGACTCGGAAATAGAAAAACTCGAAAAGGATATTTATTGGACCTTCGGAAGGGAGATTCTTGGTGCAGGCCTTCACTACCTTCATTTTCATCAGATCGATGGCCTCATCTACCTCACCTGTTTTTCGTGTGGAGTGGACTCCATGATCGAGCCCCTCTTAAGCCACAAAGTAAGAGAGCATGGAAATACTCTCTACCTCTGCCTAATGGTGGACGAACACACAGGTGCAGGTGGGATGAGGACCCGATTGGAGGCATTCTTGGAGACGATTGAAAGAAGAAAGAGATTGAATAGGATGAAAAGATGAGGATTGGAATTCCAAGGGCTCTCCTTTATTATCGATATTTTCCCTTCTGGGAAGCCTTCTTTGAAGTTCTTGAAGTTGAGGTATTCGTCTCTCCCCCAACCACAGAGAAGACGATTCGAGACGGATCAAAACTCCTTCCAGGAGATCTCTGCCTTCCTGTAAAGATCTTTTTTGGACACATAGAATCGATCAAAAATAAGGTGGATCTTCTCTTCCTTCCTCGATATATCAGTGTGGAGCCCGATGCCTATATGTGTCCAAAACTGATGGGCCTTCCAGATATGGTCAGGGCTACTATGGACTCCCTCCCTCCATTGATCGATGATCCCATCCACTGTAAAACCCAGGGAATGGAGGCAGAAAAGCGTTTCTATCTAAAAGTGGGAAGGACCTTTTCAAGGAGTATAAGAGAAATAGAAGAGGCTTATCAAAGGGCATGGATGAGGCAGGAACGTTTCCGTCACCTCCTTCAAAAGGGATTTTCCTTTGAAGAAGCTCTCAATCTAAGTCGTTCAGGAGACCCTCTTCCTA
>CAZMWF010000049.1:0-2382 GCA_964570075.1 uncultured Syntrophaceae bacterium
GAATCGATCCATTGTAGAAATGGGTTTCTGATTAAAACAAACGAAAGTTAAGATTTCTATGGACCATTTAAGGTAGCCGCACCACGGGTTTCTTCAATACCCCTCTCGGGCTTATCCCCCCACTTCTGAGTGAGGGATTACCCCATCTGATTGTTTTTGGTTGAAACTCTTCCTTAACCATTATATAATTTTTTGAAATTAAATAATTTTTTGGAGAAAAAGGATGCTTGGATTATTACTTAAAAAAATTATAGGGAGTAAAAACGAGAGGGAACTTAAGAGGCTTCGCCCCATTGTTCAGAGAATCAATCAATTGGAACCTAAAATCCAGATTCTCAGCGATGATCAACTTCGGGCAAAGACCCGAGAGTTCAAAGAGAGGCTTGAGAGGGGGGAGTCTTTAGACGAAATTCTTCCAGAGGCCTTTGCAGTCGTAAGAGAGGCTTCCAAGAGGACCCTTGGAGAGAGACACTACGATGTCCAATTGATAGGAGGAATCGTTCTTCATGAAGGGAAGATCGCTGAGATGGCAACAGGAGAAGGAAAGACTCTGGTAGCGACCCTCCCTGCCTATCTCAATGCCTTGACTGGAAGAGGGGTCCATATCGTCACCGTCAATGATTATTTAGCCAAGAGGGATAGGGATTGGATGGGGGTGATCTACCAGTTCTTGGGACTTTCCGTGGGGGTGATCGTTCATGGATTGAATGACCGGGAAAGGAAAGAGGCCTATCTCTGTGACATCACCTATGGAACAAACAATGAGTTTGGATTTGATTACCTCAGGGACAATATGAAATTTTCGATCGAAGACTATGTTCAGAGGGAACTCCATTATGCGATCGTGGACGAAGTCGATAGCATCCTCATCGATGAAGCAAGGACGCCTCTGATCATTTCAGGTCCTGCGGAGGAGTCTACGGATAAATATTATAAGATTAACCGAATCATTCCTTTCCTTAAGCCAGAGCGAGACTATCAGGTAGAGGAGAAGAGCCACACGGCTTTCTTAACAGAAGAAGGGGTGGCCAACGTAGAGAGACTCCTCCACGTGGAGAATCTCTATGATCCCAGAAACATCGAAATTCTTCATCATGTCAATCAGGCCCTCCGAGCCCATACCCTTTTTAAAAGAGACGTGGACTATGTCGTGAAAGATGGGCAGGTGATCATTGTCGATGAGTTCACAGGAAGGCTGATGCCAGGAAGGCGATGGAGCGATGGACTGCATCAGGCCATAGAGGCTAAAGAGAATGTAAGGATCGAAAATGAGAATCAAACCTTGGCGACCATTACCTTCCAGAACTATTTCAGGATGTATAAAAAGTTGGCGGGAATGACCGGAACGGCTGATACCGAAGCGGCCGAATTTAGAAAGATCTATAATCTCGATGTGGTCGTCATTCCGACCAATATGCCCCTGATTCGAACGAACCATCCCGATGTGATCTACAAGACAGAGAAAGAGAAGTTTCGTGCCGTGGCCCGAGAGATTGAAGAGCTTCATCAAAAGGGACGCCCCGTTCTGGTGGGAACGATCTCGATTGAGAAGTCCGAGCGTCTCAGCCAGATGCTTAAAAAGCGAGGGATCCCCCACAATGTTCTCAATGCTAAGCATCATGAGAGAGAGGCTGAGATTATTGCCCAGGCAGGCAGGGTAGGGGCTGTCACCATCTCCACCAATATGGCTGGAAGGGGAACGGATATCCTTCTGGGAGGGAATCCCAAATTCTTGGCCCGAAGTCTTGCCGAAGATCCAACGAGCGAAGAATCGATAAAGAAAGCCTATGAGAAGGCATTGCAGATTGTTCAAAAAGAGAAAGAACAGGTCGTGGCACTGGGTGGACTTCATGTGATCGGGACAGAAAGGCACGAAGCCCGAAGGATTGATAATCAGCTTCGAGGAAGGGCAGGAAGACAGGGCGATCCAGGTTCTTCCCGATTCTATCTCTCCCTGGAAGATGATCTCCTTCGGATCTTTGGCTCTGAAAGGATATCCCATATTATGGATCGCTTAGGGATTGAGGAGGATCAACCGATTGAACACCGTCTGGTGACCAAAGCCATTGAGAATGCCCAGCGGAGAGTAGAAGCCCATAATTTTGAGATTCGGAAACATCTCCTCGAGTATGATAATGTGATGAATAAACAGCGAGAAGTCATCTATGCCCAGAGAAGGGAAGTCCTTGCGGGAGAAAATCTCAGGGATTCCGTTTTGGAGATGGTCGAAGACCAGGTGGAAGGTCTGGTCGATCTTTATACCGATGAGAAGGGTCTTCCGGAGGACTGGGATTGGAAGGGGCTTCAGGATGCCCTCTACCAGCAGTTTTCATTCAGATGGACTCCCCCTGCTTTGAATGAAGATGGATTGAATAGGGCTCG
>CAZMWF010000050.1:0-22676 GCA_964570075.1 uncultured Syntrophaceae bacterium
TGATTAAAACCAACCAAAGTAAGGATTTCTATGGACCATTTAAGGTAGCCGCACTTCCGACCGAGTCGGATCCGCCTCTGGCGGAATGGGTTTCTCCAATACCCCTCTCGGGCTTATTCCCCATCTGAGTGAGGGATTACAATGAGGGAATACTTTTCTATGAAAATTTCATTATTTTGTGTTATTGTTAAAAAATTAATAATGACCACTCTCATTCTTTTAGGTTCAGGAACAGGGGTCCCTTCTTTAAGAAGGGCATCACCAGGATTGGCGATCCTATCAAAAGGTCTCCACATCTTAATTGACAGTGGTCCAGGCCTGTTAAGGAAGATGTTAGAGGTTGGCCTTACCTATCGTGATCCGGATCTGATTCTCTATACCCATCTCCATCCCGATCACACAGCCGACCTTATCCCCATTCTTTTTGCATGCAAATACGGAGACCTCCCAAGGGAGAAGAGCCTTTTCTGTATGGGAGGACCGGGGTTTAAGGAATTTTTTAAAGGCTTAGAGAAGCTCTATGAACCGTGGATTAAACCTCAGAGTTATAAACTTTCCATCGAGGAATTGCCTCGAGAGGGAATCACCTTTCGAGATGTTAACATCATCTCCAAATCTATGGCCCACCTTCCAGGGAGTGTAGGATATCGAATCGAGTTTGGGAAGGGCAAATCGGTGGTCATCTCAGGGGATACCGACTATTGCGACAATATTGTAAAATTAGCCATGGATACGGACCTTCTCATCCTTGAATGTTCCTTTCCAGATGGAAAGAAGGTAGAGGGACATCTGACTCCTTACTGGGCAGGAAGGATCGCCAGGGAGTCGAATTGTAAGAAACTCTTACTGACCCACTTCTATCCTCCCTGTGACGAAGTGGATATACTCTCTCAATGCAGGGAAACCTACAAAGGCCCTCTCCTCATCGGAGAAGATTTGATGAGGATCGAATTGTGAAACACCCGATTTGACAATCCCTCGTTTTTAAGATATTTTGATTAGAAAGACTGAATCTCCTATGAAACGAATTATCCTTTTAGCCACTCTATTCTTTGTGTTCTTCCCGATGGGTTTGAGCTCTTCCCAGGAGAAGCCTCCGATCTACCTTATTGAGGTAGATGGAATCATCAATCCTGCCACTGCAAAATTTATCATTGAGTCCATTGATCAGGCTCAGGAGAAAGGAGCCCAGGGAATCATTATCCAACTGGATACGCCCGGGGGATTGATGGACTCGATGAGGCTCATTGTCAAGAGGATTCTTACGGCCAATATTCCTGTGATCGTCTATGTGGGTCCTCGAGGAGCGAGGGCTGCCTCTGCAGGAGTCTTCATCACTCTCTCCGCTCACATTGCGGTCATGGCTCCGAGTACCCACATCGGAGCTGCCCACCCTGTGACCTTAGGGGAAGGAAAAGAAAGTAAGACCATGTCCGAAAAGATTGTCAATGATACGGTCTCCTATATCAAGACCATTGCGAAGACGAGAGGGAGAAATGTGGAGTGGGCTGAAAAGGCAGTGAGAAAGAGCGTTTCCATTACGGAGGAAGAAGCGGTTAAGTTGAATGTGGTGGACTTCGTGAGCCCCGATGTCTACGATCTTCTCGATCGAATTGATGGAAAGGTCATCAAATTTGATGGACTCAGCCGCACCCTAACGACAAAAGGATTAAAACCACGATCCATGCAGATGAGCTGGCGATATAAGTTCTTGGATATCATCTCCAACCCGACCATTGCTTATATTCTCCTCATGTTAGGAATCTACGGAATCTTCTTCGAACTCTCCAATCCGGGGGCTATACTGCCTGGTGTCGTCGGAGGGATCTTTCTTATCCTTGCCTTCTATTCACTCCAGATGCTTCCCATCAATTTTGCAGGCTTGGCCCTTATCCTCTTTGCCATCATCCTCTTTATCGCCGAGATTAAGGTGGTCAGCCATGGACTGCTTTCTGTCGGGGGGGTCATCTCACTTTTCTTGGGTTCCTTGATGTTGATTGAGAGTCCTGCAGAATATATGAAAATCTCATTAAGTGTCATTATCCCTGCTGTCTTGGTGAGTGCTGCTTTCTTCGTCTTTGCGGTCACCATGGCTATTAAGGCCCGACTGAAGAAACCAACAACAGGGACGGAGGGACTGGTGGATGAAATTGGAGTGGCCGTCACCGATATTGACCCTGAGGGAAAGGTTCTGGTCCATGGGGAATACTGGAATGCTACGAGTGATGAAAAGATAGAAAAAGATCAAAAAGTTCAAGTAGTTAGTGTTAAAAACTTAAAGCTTCATGTGAAAAAAGTCTGACAAGGAGGGAAGACTATGGGTCTGACAGGATTACCATCAGGTTTGTTCTTTTTAATCATTTTTTTAATCATTCTTGCAGCCTCAGCGATTAAGGTTCTGAGGGAATATGAGCGAGGCGTGATTTTCCGACTGGGAAGGCTTATTGGAGCTAAAGGACCTGGAATCTTCTTCATCATCCCAGGGGTGGATAAGATGATCCGGGTGAGTTTGAGGTTGGTGACGATGGATATTCCTCCTCAGGATGTGATCACAAGGGATAATGTCTCCATTAAAGTGAATGCAGTGGTTTATTTTCGTGTCGTCGACCCCAATAAGGCTGTCGTGGAAGTTGAAAATTATCTTTATGCGACCTCCCAGCTTGCCCAGACCACTCTTCGAAGTGTGGTGGGTCAGATGGAACTTGATGAACTCCTGGCTCATCGGGAAAAGCTCAACATGCGACTTCAAGAGATTTTGGATAAACACACTGACCCGTGGGGGATTAAAGTCACCTTGGTCGAGACCAAGGCCGTTGATCTTCCCGATGAGATGAGAAGGGCGATTGCACGACAGGCCGAGGCAGAGCGAGAAAAAAGGGCCAAAATCATTCATGCAGAAGGGGAGTTTCAAGCTGCAGAGAAGCTGGCTCAGGCGGCTCAGGTGATCAGTGCAACCCCTGTGGCCCTCCAATTAAGATTCCTCCAGACCTTGACAGAGGTAGCCACCGAAAAGAATTCGACCACCATCTTTCCTGTGCCTATCGACCTCCTTAAGCCCTTTCTTGAAAAGAAGTAGAACCTTCAGGGGCGATCATGGATCGCCCCTCACCTGTTTTCGAATCCAATCCACTTTGCTCCAGATCCCTTGAAGAATTCGGACGTCTCGTTCCTCTAACTGACTCCTTCCAAAGAGGCGTCGAAGGGTCCGCATGATTCTCTTTGGATTCTTTGCCTCTAAGAAACCAATATCGAGGAGAGTCCTCTCCATATGTTCGAACATCCTCTCGATCTCCATCGAAGAGGCAAGACGAGGGGAGAATGTTGAAACAGGAATACGGGTCTGGAAGAGTTCATAACAGAGGATCATCACCGCCTGCGCAAGGTTTAACGAAGGAAAAGACTCTGAGGTGGGAATCCTTGTATAGAGGTGGCAGAGAGAGAGCTCTTCATTGGTGAGGCCCTCCTTTTCAGAGCCAAAGACGATTCCGATTCGATTCCTTTTGGAAAGAGAAACCAACTTCTTTGCCAGTTCTCTCGGAGTCAGAAGAGGCCCCCTCTCCTTTCCCATTCGAGAAGTGGTCCCAACGACACACTCCAATTCAGCGATCGCCTCTTTTAGAGTTGGCCATTCTTCAGCCCTCTCCAGAATCTCATAGGCTCCTGAAGCCAGTTTGTAGGCATTTCGATGGAAGGGAGAGGCACCCCCTACAATGATCAATCGACTCAGTCCCATATTCTTCATGGCCCTTGCTACGGAGCCAATATTCTCTGGAAACCTCGGTCTCACGAGAAGGATAAAGATGGCATCGAGACGAATCCCTTCTTGCATTCTTTTATTATATCGTTATTTTTTCAGCTTGACTATCCCCCATTTTTATCTTAATTAACTCCTCTAAAAGACGGGGGCAAAAGTGAAAGTGAGGGTTCCTTTTTTCGATCTCAGCCGCCAATTGATCTCGATCAAAGAGGAGATTCGATCAGCCATCGAAGAGGTTTATGAGACGGGTCAATTCATCCTTGGCCCCCAAGTCCATACCCTTGAGCAAACCGTGGCTTCCTACTGTCAGACCGAATATGGCGTAGGAGTGGCCTCTGGTTCAGATGCCCTTCTGCTCTCTCTCATGGCCGTTGGAGTGGGAAGGGGGGACGAGGTGATTCTCCCATCCTTTACCTTTTTTGCAACGGCTGGCTCTGTCTCTCGTCTGGGAGCAACCCCTATCTTTGTAGATATCGAGCCAGAGACGTATAATATCGATCCTGAGAAGATTGAGGAAAAGATCACCTCCAGGACCAAAGCCATTGTTCCCGTTCATCTCTTCGGACAATGTGCAGAGATGGATCGGATCCTCCAGATCTCAAAAAAATATAACCTTTGGGTCATTGAGGATGCCGCTCAGGCCATTGGTGCCGAGTATCGCCCAAAAGAGGATTCCGAGGCAAAAAGGGCTGGAAGCATAGGGCATCTCGGCTGCCTCTCCTTCTACCCGACCAAGAACTTAGGAGCCTTTGGAGATGGAGGGATGGTTGTGACCCATGATCCTGAGCTTGCAGAAAAGATTAGACTTTTAAGGACGCATGGGAGTCAGCCCAAATATTATCACAAATGGATTGGAATCAATAGTCGCCTGGATACGATTCAGGCCGCCATTCTTCTGGTTAAATTCAAGTACTTGGACCAATGGACACAGGCCAGGCAGAGAAGAGCGGAAAGATACCAAGACCTCTTTCAGGAACTTATCCGTTCAGGAGTCGAAATCGGACTTCCAAAAATTCGGCATCAGAATCGCCATATCTTCAACCAGTACGTCATTCGGGTACCTGAAAGAGATCGACTGCGAAAATTTCTTTTAGAAGAAGGGATTGGAACAGATGTCTATTATCCCATTCCCCTCCACCTTCAAGAATGTTACTCTTTTTTAAATCATCGACCCGGGGATTTCCCTGTCTCGGAAAAAGCGGCTAAAGAAGCCCTGGCTCTCCCTATCTTTCCCGAGTTGACCGAGGAGCAACAATTCATGGTGTTTGACCGAATCAGAGCTTTCTATAAAAGATGAATAGAACACTCTCTTTTAAGGAGGACCCTCCTGCCCAAATGAAAGATCCAAGAATCCTTGAGGAACTCATAAAAAAGATTCATCATAAGAAGGCCTTGATTGGAATCATAGGATTGGGATATGTAGGTCTTCCACTCGTTTTACGATTCTGCGAAGAAGGATTCGAGGTCTTAGGATTTGATATCGATTCTTATAAGACGGCTCTCCTTAAAAAAGGGGTCAGCTATATAAGATCGATCCCTTCGGAACGGATCTCTCAATTTCGAAAGAATGGTCTCTTGGAAGTCACGGATGATTTCTCTCAATTGGAGAGGCCTGACTGTATCCTCATCTGTGTGCCTACCCCTCTGACGGATAAAAAAGAACCCGATCTCCAGTACATTGAGAAGACGACTTCGTCTATTCAAACCCATCTAAGGAGAGGGCAGCTCATCATCCTTGAGAGCACCACCTATCCCGGAACGACGGAGGAGCTGATTCGACCTCGATTGGAATCTTCGGGATTCAGGGTGGGAAGGGATTTCTTTCTGGGATATTCTCCGGAAAGAGAGGATCCTGGTAATAAACGATTTTCTACCTCCGAGATTCCCAAGGTAGTCTCAGGGGTCACTCCCTTCTGCAAAAAAGCGGTGGAAACTCTATACAGTCAAGTGGTTCAGAAAGTGGTCCCTGTCTCCTCTCCAAGGGTTGCAGAGCTGACGAAACTTCTCGAGAATATCTATCGAAGTGTCAACATCGCTCTGGTCAATGAACTAAAGATGCTTGCGGATCGAATGGGAATTGATATCTGGGAGGTCATCGAAGCAGCAAGTACGAAGCCCTTTGGATTTACCCCTTTTTATCCAGGACCGGGAATGGGAGGACACTGTATTCCTGTGGATCCTTACTATCTCTCCTGGAAGGCCCAGGAATACGATTTTGCAACCAGGTTCATTCATTTAGCTGGAGAGATCAATGTCCATGTGCCCTATTATGTCGTCTCCAAGATTCAGGATGGCCTCAACGGAATGGGAAAAAGTCTAAAAGGGGCAAAGGTCTTGGTTTTAGGGGTGGCCTATAAGAAGGATGTAGACGACGCGAGAGAATCCCCTGCCTTAGCCATCATGGATCTCCTACAAAGAAAAGGGGCTATTCTTTTTTACCATGACCCTTTCATCCCCGTTCTTCCACGATTTAGGAAATACCAGTTTGATCTAAAATCTTCTCCCCTTACCCTTTCCCTTCTTAAAAAGATGGATGTCGCTGTCGTTGTCACCGATCACAGTTCGATCGATTATCAATGGGTGGTCAGACATGTCCCTCTCTTGGTCGATACTCGAAACGTCACCAAGGATTTGAAACAATGGCGTAAGAAGATCATTAAAGCATGATTTCCCTCGATTCCCTTTCGAATAGAGCCTTCGTATTGAACTCACCCTTTTTAATTCAATCGATTAAAGGTTTGATTTCGCCAGAAGTGATAAAGATAGAGCTGAGCGTAACCTGCGTAGGGTCCAAAATGGTCTGAAACAAACCTTTCCATCTCCTTCAGAGAGACCTTCTGATTCTTGAAATAAAATTTCTGGAACCCCTTTTTAATCCAGGTATCCATTGGAAAAGCCTGAAGAAAATCCAGGGAGTAGAGCAATACACAATCTGCAATCTTCTTTCCAACCCCGGGGCATTGCATCAACCGTCTTCTGGCCTCCTCATAAGGGAGTTTTTTTAAAGACCGTAGCTTCTGGCGATTGAATTTCTGATGTGCAAGAAAGAGGGCCTTGGTTCTAAAACCTGCCCGAATGGATTCGAGTTCGAGAGGATTTCGGATCGAGGAGGGTTTTGGAAATCCGTATCCAATATGAAACTTCCAGCAAACCTTCACTCCTGTGGTCTGGCAGAGTGATTCAATGATGAGTCTAATCTGAGGGATCGTCTTTGCAGGCGAACAGAGAAAAGATAGCAAACATTCCCAGGGATCCTGCCGGATCAATCTCATCCCGTAATACGTTTGAATGGCTTGATGGATTACAGGATCCCGATCAATTTCTAAGAGGATGCGAGAAAAATCGTCTTCCAATCTAAAAAAACGGATGAGAAACCTCTTGTCAATACCTTCGTAAAACAAGAGATCTCCTCTTTGGTAAAGAGAAAAGAGGCGACCGTGGGATTGAATCAGATAGGTCTCTTCGTTTTTGGTGAACCTGAAGAATTGACCCGACTCCAGGGTGTCTCGAAGGGAGAAGGAGTCGATCCTCAACGATCCGCTCATGGACCCTTTTCATCCGGAGGACGAATGATGGCAAGGGCATAGGCATCCAAACGGAGGTATTCTCTGGCTACCCGGTTCACTTCTTCTCTTTTTACCTTTTGGATCTCTTGGGCATAGAGTTCGTAATGGTTGAACCCGATTCCATAAAGCTCGTCCAGAGAGATCATGTTTGCCTGAGATCCATTGGTTTGCAGCCCAATCTCAAAATTTCCAATGAGATACCTTTTTGCCCTTTCAACCTCCTCCTCAGTCAACCCCTCCTCTGTCACTTTCCTCAGTTCCCTTAAAACCCCCTCAATGGCCCGGGAGAGTTTTTCAGGATGGGTTCCCATATAGACTGCAATATACCCAGGATCCAGATTGGGATTGGCTGTGAAACCTAAGGCATAGGCCAAACTCTCCTTATCCCTTAGTTCGTAGAAGAGTCTTCCTCCCTGTCCCGAAAGGGCAGCATCGAGAATCTCCAGGGCGTACCGATCCTTCTCTTTGAAACTCGGTCCGAAAAATCCCAAGACGAAATGAGCCTGTTCTTTCTTTTTAAAGAGCTCCTTTCTTTTGATCTCCTTGAGAGGGGGATCCCTGGGAATCTCAGGAGGAGTGAACCCTATTTTGGGAAGTCCACCAAACTCTTTTTTGACATAAGAGAGAACCTGATTAAGATGGACATCCCCCACGAAGGTTAATACCATATTTTCCGGGACAACGATCCTCCGATAATATTCCTTTAAATCTTTCTGGGTGATTTTTTTTATGGAGGCTTCCGTCCCCATAGGATCCATTCGATAAGGATGCTTTTCATAAAGAATAGTTCTGAAGAGTTTAAAGGCAAGCCGGCTGAGGTCATCCTCCTGCTGCCGGAGAGAAGCGAGGAGAAGGCGTCTCCTTTTCTCCAATTCCTCCGGATCAAAAGAAGGGTCTTTCAGGATTTCTGAAAATAGGGAGAAGCCCTCTTCGAAATGGTGACTGAGAAAGGTGAAGGTCAGTCCAAAACTATTATAGCCAGAGAATCCACTCAGACTCCCTGCCATTCTCTCCACCTTTTTTGCAATCTCCAGAGCGCTCTGCCGGGAGGTCCCTTTGGTCATCATCATGGCCATCAATCGGTTAATTCCGCTAAGTTCTTCGTTCTCGAATCGAACTCCTCCCAGAAAAGAGGCTTGAATGGAGACGATGGGAAGATGGTGATTCTCCTTCACCAGGAGGCGAATTCCATTGTCCAGGACGATTCGATGAACTTTGGAGGCCTCTTTCTCTTTCTTCTCGATGATCTCGGATGCCTTTCTCTCAGCCACCTCTTTAAGACGAAGATTTCTGGTCTGGGCCTCTTTTTCTTGAGGAATGAGGAGGCTGATCACCATTCGGGAGGGATGGAGATATTTCCGAATCACCCTTCTTAAATCCTCGCTCTCAAGAAGACCCATCCTTCGGAGATAGTCCTTCTCAAATTCGAGACCCCCGGCCATCATTTCGTAAAAACCAATCTTTCTCGCCTGCCCCTGAACCGTTTGACGATCATAGATGAGTTCACTCTCCACATTCACCTTCACTCGATGGAGCTCTTCTGAGGAAAACCCTTCGCGGGCCAAACGATTGATCTCCGCAAGAATAGCCTCCACGGCTTCTTCTATCTTCTCCGCCTCGAGGGTCGCCTCAATAAAGAATCCTCCCGGGTCTTTTGGGGTATAAGAGGAGGCAGAAATCGAATTGACCAGCCCTTTTTCCAGTTTAATCTTCTGAACCAGATGGGAGGCCTCCCCTCTTCCCAGGAGATGGGAAAGGGCGTCCAAAGCGGGTGTGTCTTCGTGAAGAAGATGAGTTCCTGAAAAGACGATCTGAAGATAGGCTTCTTTAAAGTTCCCGTAAGAGAGATGGGTTCTTACCTCATTCAATGCGGGTTCATTTTCTCTTGGAGGAACCTCTTCACGGCGGGGTTTAAATTCGCGAAAAGAGTCCCTGATCTTTTGCTCCATTTCTTGAAGATCAAAATTTCCAACCCCTACCAGAATGATTCGATTCGGAACGTACCACCGTTTAAAGAAAGAGATCATCTGTTGACGGGTAATCGAACGAACCGTCTTTTCATATCCAATGATGGGTCTTCGGTAGGGATGCTTTTTAAAAAGAACCCCCATCGTTTGTTTGAATAGTCTTCGGTCCGGATCGTCCTCTCCCATTCGGATCTCTTCCAAAATGACCTCCCTCTCTCTCTCGAGTTCTTCGGGATCGAACGTGGAGTTCTGGATCGCATCGCTCAGAATATCGAGGGCGACTCCAGCATAACGACTCGAAATGGTGATATAGAATACGGTCTGATCATAGGAGGTGTAGGCATTGATATAGCCTCCCAGGGATTCAATCTCCCTTGCCATCTCACGGACCTTTCGTTTCTCGGTGCCCTTAAAAATCATATGTTCAATGAAGTGACACATCCCTGCCTCTTCATCCCTCTCATCTGCACTCCCTACATTCACCCAAATCTGGAGGGAGACGACAGGGGTGTTCCGATTCTCCTGGAGAACCACCCGCATTCCATTTTCCAGAGAGAATCGATGAATCCTTTCTTCAGAAAAGGACCATTCGATCTTCCATAGAAGGATGAAAAATAAAAAGAAAACAAAGAGAGGACGATAGCGTTTCATTGGTGTTTTCCTATCTTTGAATCCATCTTCCCTTTTCAAAAAATTATAAAAGATCGACTCCAAAAACCAAAAGCGAATAATCTCTCTCAGAAGTGGGGGATAAGCCCGATAGGGGAAGTGGAGAAACCCATCCGAGTTCTATTTAAAATATCCTAACTCAATGCCCTTCTGCCAACTCTAAAGGCCTTTAGATTGAGTTCATGGATTTTGGGGGGAAGATGGCTCAGGAGATTTCGCTCCCATACCTCTTCGGAGAAGTCAAAGAAGTTGGAGAAGGCTCCAAGGATCACGATATTGGCGGCTCGGGCGTCTCCGCATTCCATGGCCAGATCTAGACCCCGCACGGTATATACCCGGCCATTAAAAAATTTTTTGAACTGTCCAACAATATCCTCCGGATACTTCATCTTTCCAAGGTTGACTGCTGGTGGGAAAATCTCCTGAAGGTTCAGAAGGACCTTTCCTTCTTTCTTTAACCAGTTGATATACCTTAATCCCTCGAGAAGCTCCATGGAGACCAAATAATCCACCTCTCCATATTTGATGAGAGGGGAGTAGACCTTCTTTCCGAACCGGAAATGGGTGGTCACATCTCCGCCTCGTTGGGCCATCCCATGAACCTCACTTTTTTTCACATCATATCCCATCTCATGAAATACGGTACAAAGAATATCGCTTGCCAGGATTGTCCCCTGTCCCCCTACTCCTGAAAGCAGGACATTTGTAACCCGTTCTTCCATCTCTCAACCTCCTTAGGCCGTTCCAGGAACGATGGCCTCAAACTTACAGATCTGACTGCAAAGACCACATCCCGGGCACTGTAATCGATTGATTTGAACCACACCTTTTCGTTTATGACCGTCCTGCGTCAGAGCCTCCTCTTCGGAGACCGCTCTCCAACTGATGGCTGGACACCCTGCCTCAAGGCAGAGCCCGCATCCCCTACATTTTTCCATTAACACCCTGTAAAAAGGATGCTCAAACTTCCTCTTTTCCCTTCGATGGAGCATGCAGGGCGAATTGACCGTGATAATCACAGAGGGCTCGTCTCGTTCGACTTCCTCTTTGATAATCTCCATTGTCTCTTTAAGATTGTAAGGATCTACTTTTCGAATGTGCTTTACCCCTAAGGCCCTGGCCAATTCTTCAAAATCGATCCGATGGGTCGGTTCTCCAGTAACGGTATATCCTGTGCCTGGATGTTCCTGAAGTCCAGTCATCCCGGTCGTGCGGTTATCGAGAATGATGGTTGTAGAATTCCCTTTATTATAGACCACGTCCATCAAAGGTGTGATTCCGGCATGGAGGAAGGTCGAATCTCCAATGACTGCGCAACATTTTCCGAGTCCCTCTTTTCCTAAGGCTTTCATCGCCCCGAAGGCTCCTCCTACTCCAGCTCCCATACAGATCGTGGAATGGATGGCATTGAGGGGAGGGGCTGTAGCCAATGTATAACAACCAATATCACCAAAGGTAAAAAGCCCCAATTTTTTGATGGCATAGAACAAGGCACGATGGGAACAGCCCGAGCAGAGGTTAGGAGGTCTCTGTGGAAGCTCTTCTGTAGGGACTCTCACTTTAGGGGGTCTATATTTTTTCCCTTTTAATGCCCTTTCGATAATTTCGGGAGAAAGTTCATAATAGTTAGGAATGACATCCTTTCCATGAAAAATCTTTATCCCCATCGCCCGGATCTCGGTTTCGAGGAAAGGATCGAGCTCCTCCACGATGATGATCCTTTTTACTTTACGAGAAAATTCAGAGATGATCTTTTGGGGCAGGGGCCAGACCATCCCGAGCTTCAAATAGGAGTATTCGGGAAAGACTTCTTTGGTATAATTATAGCAGACGCCGCTCGTAATCACTCCAATCTTTGGATCATTCATTTCGATCGTATTATATTTGAATTCGTTTGCAAACTCTTCGAGTTTCCTCATCCTCTCTTCCACAAATTTTCGTCTGATCCTCACGTAGATGGGAACCATGGTATACTTTGGTGCATCCTTTTTATCTAAACCCAAGGGGATAGCAGATTCTTTTCGTTCTTCAAGTTTGACAGGAGAGAAGGAATGGGCGACCCGGGTTTCTGTCCTCACCAACACCGGGGTATCGAACCGTTCGCTGAGTTCAAAGGCCATTTTGGTGAACTCCTTACATTCCTGGGAATCGCAGGGCTCGAGCATGGGTACCTTTCCAAATCTTGCCCAGTGACGACTATCCTGTTCATTCTGGGAGCTATGGGAGGATGGATCATCCGCAACGATGATCACCAGTCCTCCTTTGACTCCTGTATAAGAAACGGTCATGAATGGATCAGAAGCTACATTCAGGCCCACGTGTTTCATAGAAGCCATAGCCCTTGCTCCTGCAAAGGAGGCCCCTATAGCCACTTCCAGTGCTACCTTCTCATTGGGAGACCATTCCGTCAGTACATCCTCTTTATACTCCTGTGAAAGGGCCGTAAGAATTTCACTACTAGGTGTTCCTGGATAGGCGCAGGCCACTTTTACCCCTGCTTCCCAGGCCCCCCTTGCAATCGCATAATTTCCTTGCAATATTTTCTCCATAAGTCCTCCTGAAAAATTAAATCTTTTTTCAACTTATAAAAATTTCTAAATAAATGTCTATCAAAGACCTTGTTCTTTTTCTCACAATTTAACCAATTTTAATAAAATGTCAAGTAAAGCCTTACCAGGGCTAAAAAGAGAGTAGGGTTTTGGGATCCTCAATATTATCTCCCCTTAAAAGAGTCCTCTTCAAGTTTGGATATCTTCCGGAGGATAGAATTGGCCATGGATGATTTTGGAAATAGCCTCAAAAAGGTCTGATAATTTTCTAAGGCCTCTTTGGTCTTCCCCATCTTTTCATAACATCGGGCCATATGGAGATAGAGATTCGTCCACTGAGGAATCTCCTCTAATTTAAGGATCTCTTGATAAGCCTCGAGGGCTTTCTCGAACTCCTTTTTCCCTTCATAGGCATACCCCAATCCTTCGAGGGCAAAGAATCGATAGAGTTTCTCTTTTTTGGCTTTATCTAAGAAAGCTCGATAAGCCTTCAGAGCTTCATCAAACTCATTTAATTTGAGATGAAGGTCTCCTTTGTAGAGAAGGGAGAATCTTCCTGGAGAAGTTCTGGGAAAAGAGGACCGAATTTCATCGAATTCTTTTAGAAGCCCTTTCAGTTCCTCCACGTTCTCTTCTTTAAAAGGGGAGGTGAGCCTCTGATACTTTTCTACGGCCTGATGGAATTTCTCAGCGGCCTCCTCCTCTTTTTTTCTTTCCCAACTCTGAAATAGATAAAAGGTCCCAATCAGGAGAACCACCAGAATCCCCAGCAAGAGAATTTTTTTCTTATGACGAAGAATAAAGGTGAGAGACTTCTCGGTAAGACTAATCAATTCATCCGGTTTCTTTAACTTCTTTTTGATAATCTTCTTTTTTACCTTCATCTTCTCTCCTCCTGCTCCATCTCCATCTATTAACTCGTTCGCCCAGTCCTTAATATTCTTTTATCTCCCAACCTTAGGGTCAACTTGATTTGATCAAAATATTCGAGGATTGGAATCATATATTTTCTTGAGACCTTGGTCATCTCTTTAAATTGAGCAGTCGTAATTTCTTTATGCTCCTGGAGATAGTGGGTTAATTCTTCCTTTAGCTGATGAAAAGGATGATGATGGAGATAGATTCCCTCCTTTATTTTTATAAATGTTCCTTGATGAACCAAGTGATCGAAGATGGTCTGAAGATGGTCCTCCTCTTCAGACCATTCCTCGGCTAATTCTTTGGGAGAAGGGGGTTGGAGACCTCCCTTCAAGATTGCCTCTTCCACTCTCTTGACCAAACCCTTTTCATCCCTGGAGGAAACACTGTGTGTTGAAAGTCTCAAGAGATCTTTTTCGAGAATGACCTCCCCGGACTGGAGAAGGTCGTTGAGAAGCATTTGATACAACCTTGTATCCATCTCCAGAGGAAGCTTCGTTCTCAGTTCTTCCCGCGCTAATCCAGATTTGAGAGGGAAACGCTGATGAAATTCTTTTAATTGTTGGAGAACCATTCCTTTCAATTGGTGATAATGAGAAAGATGGACCACCTTAGACCTCTCTGGATCGATATAGAGAATCTCCCCTTTTTCATCCATTGTCTTAAGAAGGAATTGCAATTCCCTGGGGAGGAGGGCTGTCCTTCTTAATAAATCCTCCTGGGTTATTCCTCCCCTTCCCGCCTTTAAGAGATAATGGCGAAGAATCTCATCTTTATTCCCATCTCTCAAAAGGGTTAAATCATTAATAACGGTTTCTGAGAATCGTTTATGCTTTTCTGGATGGGGGTCTAACACGACTCCTCCACCGATGGTCTGAATATGGGAGGATCCTCTGATCACGAAACGATCCTGCTGCATCGCCACGACAGGTCGATCCAGTCTTAACTGGGCAAACCCTCCTTCTCCAGGGACCAGTTCTTCTTTGTCAAGGAGTTGAATCGTCGCATTAGCCAGTAAGGTTCCAATATGAAAACGCTGAACGGTCCTATTCTTTAATGGTCTTTCAGCGGTATTGAGATGTTCAAGGTAGACATCCAGAAGAATGGTTGGAATGAGGGTGTTTGGACGAACGATCACCTCCCCCCTTTCGATCTGAGAAGCTTCTACTCCCTGAAGATTGATGGCTGCTCGTTGACCGGCCACTATTCTTTCAACGGGTTGATTATAGACCTGCAAGCTCCTCACCTTGGCTTTCAAACCTGATGGAAGGATCTCGACCGACTCCCCCAAGGAAAGATTCCCGGAGACTACCGTTCCAGTAATCACAGTTCCAAATCCTTTCATCACAAAAACTCGATCGATGGGCAAACGGAATAGCCCCTCCGTGGGTCGTTCTACCACCTCTTGGGAAAGTCGATCGAGAATCGATATCAACTCCGAAATCCCTTGACCTGTTACTGAAGACACGGTAAGGATGGGTGCCTTTTTTAAAAACGTATTTTCAATTAGCTCGGAGACCTCTTCCTTGAGCAGTTCAATGAGTTCCTGATCCACTAAATCGATTTTGGTGAGAACGACCAACCCTTTTTTCACTTTAAGAAGTTCACAGATTTCCAAATGTTCCCTTGTTTGGGGCATAATTCCCTCATCGGCGGCAATGATAAGGGCAACCAGATCTATCCCCCAAACTCCTGCAACCATATGCTTTACAAATTTCTCGTGTCCTGGCACATCGATGATCCCCAGTTTTATCCCACTGGGGAGATTTAAAAAAGTAAATCCCAATTCAATGGTGATTCCCCTCTCCTTCTCTTCTTTCAATCGATCTGTGTCTACACCTGTGAGGGCCTTAACCAGGGCAGTCTTTCCATGGTCAATATGGCCTGCTGTTCCCAAAATAACGTATTTCATACCCTAACCAAAAAAGTTTTTTCGAAACGATAACAAAAACCATTCGGAGTTTCAATAGGAAGTCTTTATAAGAGAGTCAATGTATCCCTGAAATGTGGGAACAAATTTAAGCCCGGAACCAGTATTTCCAAAACTCATAGAACGCCCCCTTTTGGGCTTATTCTTCATTTCTTAGTGATGGATTACATTAAAGAGTTAAAAATCCTGCTATCTTGATGGATCGTAAGGAATCCCCTATTTTGAAATTAGAATTTCTTTGGTCAAGATGCGATATATCTTTTCTTGACCCGATTTTATATTATCTTTTACACGCAGGATCCTACACTTTTATGAAAATCAAGGGAAAGAGAATGATCCACCCTCTAAACGCAGGAAAATCAACTGTTAGAAGACTTCCGTTCTCTTTGTTGAAATCTTGTTGAAAAAAGAGAAATGCCGAATCCAAAATCATCTAATTTCTTAAAAATAAATAAATTTTTTAAAATACGTAAAATTATTTAATAATTTTAATAAGTTAGAAATTGTGCCCTATTCCCATAAAAACATAATATATTGTACCCTTAAATCCCCCATCTCCACATAATTGTTCATAACCTGTGTAAATTTCATATCCCGGAATGAATATTTCCAAACACTCCTACCGGAACCATTTTTGTGCTTCATTGAAAAAAAGAAGGGGAGTTTTAACTCCCCTTCTTGGATAAGGACAAGGATTAGTTTTTTTATAAAATTATTTAATTGAATTTTTCAGTAGAGTACCCGGTTTAAATCGAGGGACTTTCTTTGCCGGGATCTTAATCTCTTTTCCGGTCTGAGGATTCCTTCCCACTCTTGCCTTTCTTTTAGCTACTGAAAAGGTTCCAAATCCTGGTAGAGTCAATTTGTCTCCCCTCTTTAATGCCTTGGTCACGGCATTTAAAAAGGATTGGAGCGCTTTTTCAGCAGCAGCCTTTGAAATATTTGCCTCCTTCTTCATGATACCCACCAATTCAGCCTTTGTCATTTAAATCACCTCCTTCCCTTTAATAGCATTAAGTTGTCTTTAATATATCAAAACGACGCCCATCATAAACTAATGAAATTTCAATTGTCAAGTCTTTTATTTAAAAATATGAAATCCATCGATCGGAGTGGTAAAATAAGTCTGAGAGGGTAATGGATTACAGGAAGGATTCCATCAGGGAGGAGACAAATTGGTCAAAATCTCTGGATGGATGAGAATGAATTTCTTTAAAAACCCTCTCGACCTCCTCCCTCAACTCCATATTTAAGAGGTCGTTTAAGGAACGAAAGACTCCCAACCTCCTCCCCAACCGATAAAGTTTTCTCTCTTCTTCTGGAAGGCTGACATAACGATCAATGACGGCAAGCATCTTTCCCTTATCCTCGGGAAGTTTTCCCTCTATTTCCTCGAGGAGATTTAAAATATGGTCGCTCACAAAGTGGCTCGTGATGCCATCGAGATTTTCAATCAAAAGCCTCTCCTCCTCTATGATCTCATCTTCGTTCAAGAGAATAAAATCCCCGTTTTCTATTTTCTGATAAAGGGGCATACTTTTCAGAACCTTTAAAGTTCTCACCCGAATAAAATCGGGGTTGATTTGATTGAGGGCTTTTGCTGTTTCAATGGCATGCTCCCTCCACATCTTTTTTCCACCCAATCCCAGAATCACATATTCCGAAAGGGAGAGTCCGGCCTCCCTGACCCTCTTTCCCGCCTCAATATGTTCCCTCACAGTTACCCCTTTCTTGACATATTGAAGGAGAAAGTCGTATCCGGTTTCCAGCCCAATATGGATTCTTGAAAGTCCAGCCTCTCGAAGGGCTTTTAGCTCTTCCACACTCTTTTTGGAAATCGTCTTTCCTCGAGCATAGGTCGTTATTCTTTCGATGGTTGGAAAGGTTTCCTTTAGATATCTTAAAATCTCTACTATCTCTTTCGTGGGAATAATCAAACTATCTGCATCTTGAAGGAAAACACTCTTTCCTCCATGATAGAGCCACCACCCTATGGATTGAAGGGCATCATCCTGCGAAGAGGAGGGTTGAAAGAGATAATGCAATAAGATCGGATTGACCTCCCCACCCAACCCCAATTGCCATGAGAGGGCCTTCACTTCTAAGGCTGCCTCCTTCATCCTATCGATGTCTTCCTTTACCTCGCTTACTGTCCTCCGTTCAAACTTCTGACCTTTATAGGTATGACAGAATTCACATCGATTCCAAGGACAGTTTCGGGTTATCCTCAGAAGGAGGCTTGAAGCTTCACTTGGAGGTCGAATCGGACCTTGTTCAAATCTATATTGACTCATGGGTAGAAGAAAGTCGATGGAGGAGGTCATTGGGATCGATTTTTAAGATAGAAAATATCTTCTTTTCAATTTCTAAGGTCGATTTTTTGAGATCTTCAAGGAGTTCAATGGCCCTGGGATTCTTTCCATATCTTTGCCTGAGGTCTTCAAACCTCTCCTCCAGGGTGACCACCTGATTATGTTTCACCCTCTTGTCCGCGTAGTTGACAATCTCCTCCTCGGACACATAAAAGGGATTCGTTTTTTTAGAAAGATGGATATGTTCTCGAACTACAGCCCCGACCTTCTCAAATCCCATTTCGATTAAAGTCTTTGATCCGGTAAGGGCATGATCTTCCTTCGTCCTCAAACACTCGGTCTTGGTCAAATCGTGAAGGAGCGCGGCGGCTTCTACCAGAGCAAGGTCTATCGAGTGGCCTCGAAGATTCAATTCTTTTGAGATAAAAAGAGCCACCTCCGCGACTTTCAAACTGTGGTCAATAATATGCTCGAGCATTCCACTGTCCCGAATCAACTTTAAACATTCCTCTCTATTAGGAATCATATTAAAAGACCCTTTCTGATCAATTATTCTATCTTCTCTGGGGAGAAAATTCAATTTCTTGTTTTCTTTAAATCAACGTCGGAGAGAGGAAGAGGTTGGGTTAAAATACTCCTGAATACTTCCGAGGACAATATGAGGGATATCTTCCTTCCTTTTCACTTTAAAGATACTAATATTCTTTCTCTTCTCGAAGGCCCTCTCAAAACGAGAGGCATAGGGATTCTCACCAATATGGACAGCGGTGACCCGATTCTGGATCTGTCCAAAAAATCCGATCAATGTCTCCAGATTGGTAATCTTCATATCCGTGATGATAAAAAGATCGAGGGGATTCTTCTTTTTGATCAAGGGTAAAATATCATCTAAATCCAAGGCGGTCCCCCCACCAAAGTATTTACACAGACTTCGATAGATCGCTTCTCGGTCATCCGTAAAATCCAAGATATCCCGGCCTCCCATCGGAGCATCACTGAAGTTGTAGACGGCCACCTTGGACTCATTCCTCAAATAGGCATTCGTCGCACAGGCAGCCCCTAACACGGCGTAGGAAAGATTCTTTCGAGGATTGATCATGCTTCCAGAGGAATCTATGATAATGAGACAATCCGGAGCCCCTTCAATCTTCAACCTCCCCTTGCCTTCTTTCTTCTTCCAAACCTGGGTGATTCCAGGCATGATCTTACCGAAACTGGTCCAAATATCCACATCTTGATAAGGGGATCCCACTTCCCAAGGGTAGTGGGAATGGGGATGGAGATTTCCTCCTTTTTCTAAGGGGAGCTTTCTCAATGGGATAGAATAATTTTCGGCCAATTTCATGTAGAAAAGGATATCCGCATCAATCGGGGCGCTTCGACCCCTTCCCATCCCTCCCTCTACCCCGTAGCCTACCTCCTTTAATTCTTCTGAAAAATCTTCAACCACCTCTCGAAATTGGGCCAGATCCATGGTTTTTCGGGCATATTCTCGAAGCCCACTATCAATCTCCTCAAAGGAATAGTGATCTAAATCATGGTCCCCCTGCGGATTGGATTCCCCTCTCCCTCCTTTTCCTCGCTGTTCCTTTTGTTCGGTGACGATAAGGGGTTTCAGAGATCGAGCAAATTTTCGGATACTCTCCGGCCATCGAGAACGATCGAGATAAGGAATTCTCATCAATCTCCGCACGATCTCCGCCTGAGTCCGACTTTCTTTCTTGGAAAGGGAAACTCCAAGATCCACCCCCCAAATCTTCTCATAGAGGGATTGGAGGACCTCTTGAATCGGTCCCTTTTTGAGATGTCGATGGAGTTCGGGGATCTCGGTAGAGCGATTCTTTACACAATGGGTATCGGCCACTACATCGATAAAATAGTTTGCCACTTTTTTGGCCGCCTCCTTATCCCCCATCACTTTCTTGGCCTCGGCATAAATCATCAGATGGGTCTGAAAATCCCATGGGCAAAAAGTATAATGGGTAATTCCGTGATCGAGGAGGGCCTCCATCACCTTCTCTTTGGACATCTTCCCTTCCAATGAGGAAATGAAGAGGGGATTGAGGGTCATCACTTTGTCCTTCATCTCCAACCCTACCCCCTCACTGTTCTCCTCTCCTTCTTCAACGGACTCCTGGATCGGTTTAATCTGAGGCATTGGAATCTCAGGGTAGAGATGTTTCTTCCTCAGGCGAGGCCAAATCTCTTCAAGGATCTCCTGAAGTTTCTTCTCTTCCATTTGAAACATCATCTTTCAATAATAGTGATTGGGGTATCGGCTCTTCCCTGGATAGATCAGTTTATCCCTTTCGAAGATCTTTCCCTCGACCACATTGCCCAATCCTCTGACCCTTCCCCCCACGTAAATCTCTCCACCCATCATCCATTCCCCGGTATGAAGGCCGACATTCTTTTTCACCAGGATCTTCCCTGACCTCATCCCCGCTCCAGTCCAGTTCTTCGCACTTCCCTCGATCACCAACTCTCCTCCCTCGAGGCTAATTCCCGTAAAATCTCCGGTATCTCCTTCTATAATCATTCGTTTGTCCTTTGGAAGGCGAAACCCGATCAGATTGATCTCCGTCTTCAGTTCCGAGAGTTTCAACACAATCTCATCCTC
Organism: uncultured Syntrophaceae bacterium; assembly: GCA_964570075.1. GTDB lineage: Bacteria > Desulfobacterota > BSN033 > BSN033 > UBA1163 > CALIBK01. The sequence continues at coordinate 20,289 of CAZMWF010000050.1, forward strand.
TTTGGCATAGTTACAGAGGGCCGAAATATAGATCCCTGCAGGCCCTGGAATGAGATAAGGAATCTTATGGGTGTTCTCCAGGGCAAAGCAGAAGTCCTCGATGTCCTCGGCCGTATAGTCAATCTCTTTGATGTAACGTTCCGCCACCTCGTAGGCCTTGATAATCGTATTATATTGAACCATCCACACGAGTTCTTTGGCTTCCTCTTCAAGGAGTTTTTCATACCCCAGCCGGATCTTGTCCATCACCAATTCACTGGATTGAACAATCTGATCCAAAGGGATCTCCCTTTTCTTAAAGATGAAGGACTGAAATTCCTCAAAAGGGTTTTGAGGTTTGAGACTCTCTTTGAGGAGGGTTTGGAGAGCCGCTTTCTTCTGTGAGGAATTCGTTTTCATCTCCTCCGAAGGGCCTTCTCTAATTTCGTCGTCCAAGGGCATCTTTTCGAATCTCGACATAAAGGGGGTGATCCCCTTCCAGAGGCTCAAGGGATTCTCCCTGAAAGATCTTCGATCCAATCGCTAAGGCATCTTTTAGATGATCTCCCTGTTCCCGGTATCTCTGAGCCACAATTTTAACGGCTTCCTTGGCCAGATAGATCTGGAAAGGATCGTCCCTTTTCGCTTTCTCCTTCTGGGAAAGGACCTGATCCTTCCATTGAATTCGATGGGAGAGGGTATAGGGCATGACCGCCTTGACATGCTCGATGTCAATCTCCGAATCCCCTAATAGCCACGCCAATCCCTGGGCATAGAGTTTAATGGAAATGGGGAGTCGGTTGGAGGCACAGTTTTTGATCTGGTGGCAAAGATATCCTGTATAATGGCATCCTTCCTCACAACTCTCGACAATCCTCTTCTGTCCATAGCGATCACAGAAGGAGAGCTCGGCCAGAAGCATTCGGGTGAAGGCACTGGCATCCAGATCAAATTCCATCGCCTCGATTTCAGATCGAATCCTCTCACGGTCTTCCCTTCGAAGAGGTCTTACCCCTATGGTCTTGGCGAGATACTCCCCAAAGGCATCGCAGATTTCCTCTGCCTGGGCCATCTTCTTCTCATAAGCCATCTTCGAGGTAAGAACTCGATAGAGCTCCTTCTCAAATTTAGGATGCCTTAAAATCTGATCCTTTCCCTTGCTCTTCCCGATGAGAAAGGAGAGGTTGGGCCCTGGATATCTCGATTCGACCATGACATCAAATCGGTCCACCAAGGGCGCAATTAATGTATTCGTCCCCCCATCCTGATAATTGGCCGTAGCGAACAGACAGTACTCCTCATTGATGATCATTTCGTTGAGATATTCCCAGTTGCCTCGATCCACGCCATCCAGGATCATGCTCTGCTTCGTCTCAGGAAGGCGATTAATCTCATCCACGATCTTGATCGGGATCTGAGAAAAGTAGCTCCAGACCACATCTTCCTGTCCCTGATTGAGTTTTCCCAGGTCAGGCCGGCCGATGATCTTCTCTTCTGTCTGTTCGGGATGGCCTGAAACCTCACTCCCCCAGATCATTCCCAGGGGATACTGATAGAGAAGGGACCCGACAAATTCAGCAGAGGTCGTTTTTCCCAGTCCAGGTTCTCCAATGATCAATTCTTTCCCTTTGACTAATCCCGTCAAGAGACCAAAGAGGATGGTCGAATTAAAATTCTCTCCTTTAATCTCAAGATCAGGTCGATTGAAATAGAGACGAGCATTGATAAATTGATAAATTTCCATGACCTGAGTTTGATAGCCGTTGTCTTTCATCTTTTTTTACCCTTTCTTTTCCTAATTCTTTAAATATAATAACACGCTCACCCCCTTAAGACAAGAAAGCGAAAAGGCTCTCCACTCCCCTTCAGAAGAATAGATTAAGTTTTTTTCTTAAGATACCCTTACGGTTCTTGTTCTTGAGAGGGACGGGTCAACGTCTCTTTTTCTTTAGGATTAATAAACTTTACCTTCCCTGCTGCAATTTCCCGGAGGGCATTGACAATGGGTCGATTATCTGTCTCTACAAGGGGTTTTGCCCCTTTCATCAACATCTTGGCTCTCCGCGCCGCCAAGATGACCAGTTCAAATCGACTCTCGACCTTCCTTAAGCAATCTTCAACGGTGATTCTTGCCATAACCGACCTCCCATTGATCTAAAATTTGATGAAGCATTCCTTCTTTCTCCCGACGACATCGTTCTGCCAGCACAATGGCCTTCAGGGTCTCTAAGGCCTCCTCCATCTGATCATTCAGAACGACATAATGAAATCCGAAGGCTTCCTCCATATCTTTTCGGGCGTGGGCCAGACGATATTGGATTTGCTCATCGGAATCTAACCCCCTACGGATCAATCGTTCCTGAAGGCATTGGAAGGAAGGGGGAAGAAGATAGATGAGAACGGCTTCTA
>CAZMWF010000051.1:0-9097 GCA_964570075.1 uncultured Syntrophaceae bacterium
TGGTTGGTTTTAATCAGAAGCCCATTTCAACGATAGATCGATTCGTAGGATCTATTTATATTCAATCCATCCGCGTTCTATGGGTTTCGGAAATACTCCTGTCGGGCTTAAATGATTTCCCCGCTTCAGTGAGGCATTACGGAATGAGTGAGGAGTCGCGAATGGGGTCATTGAAAAATTAAAATTGAAGTGTGATAAATGAAAAGGAGATGGATGGCCCTCCAAGCTTCTGGAATAGAAAAAAAATAGCCTATAAAAACTCCCAAAAAGAAAGGAGGGATGAATATCCCAAACCGAATTCTCATCATTGAAGACGAAAAAGATATTGTCGATCTTCTCCTTTACCATTTTGAACAAGCCGGGTTCTCTGTGAGTACAGCTCTGGATGGACCCATAGGTTTGGAAAAAGCGAAAAAAGAACGTCCAGACCTGGTCGTCCTCGATCTCATGCTTCCAGGAATGGATGGAAAAGATGTGTGTAGGGCATTAAAGTCAGATCCTTTGACCCGCTCTATCCCCATACTCATGCTTACCGCTAAATCAGAAGAGATGGACCGGGTCGTCGGGTTTGAACTGGGGGCAGAGGATTATGTCACCAAACCCTTTAGTCCCAGAGAACTTGTTCTAAGGGTGAAGGCTATTTTAAGGCGTAGAGAGAGACCTTCATCGGAAGAAAAGGTGATCCAAATTGAGGATCTCTTAATCGATATGGATCGTCATCAAGTCCTCCTTAAAAATAGGCCTCTCTATTTGACCTCTACAGAGTTTAAACTTCTGGTGGAACTGGTTTCCAACAGAGGCAGGGTCCAAACCCGCCAGAGGCTTCTCGATAAGATTTGGGGATACACTTACGAAGGTTATGCCAGAACCGTAGATACCCATATCCGAAGATTGAGAGAAAAACTGGGTGAAAAAGGGGATTGGATTGAGACCCTTCGGGGAGTGGGATATCGGTTTCGAGAGTGATGAAATGGAGGCTCGATTTCGTTTAAAATTAACACTCCTTTTTTTCTTCCTTTTCATTTTTTTTATCCTCATTCAATTTAGCCTCATCTTTCTGCTCCATTGCTCCTTTCTGTTCTCCTCAATGCTTGCTTTTTCTATTGTTTCTCCTCTAACCTACCTAATTCTAAGGCGTATCATTAAACCCATTGAAACCCTTACGGAATCAGCAAATCGCATTGCCTCGGGTAGTTTAGACAGAGGACTCTTGGTGGAGTCCAACGATGAATTAGGAAGACTTTCTGTGGCGATTGAGGAAATGAGGCGTCAACTAATGGAAAAAATTGAGGACATATCGAGAGAAAAGGATTATCTTCGAACGCTATTGGGAGGGATGGTAGAGGGTGTTTTAGTGGTAGACGAAAAGGGAAAGATTTTGATTGCCAATTCGGCCCTCCGTCAACTTCTCTCCCTCCCCCCTGAAATTGAAAAACGGACCGTTCTTGAAATGCTCCGGAATGTAGAGTTAGAAGAGGCCATTCAAAAGGTTCTTCATGATGGCCAAAGCGAAACCTTAGAGTTAAGGCTCCCTGAACCTCAAAAAAGAATCTTTGAAGTCAATATCGCTCGGGTTTCCTCCCCTTCTGATAGAATGGTCATGGAGAATTCGGGTTATGGAAGTGTCATCGCGGTCTTCCACGATATCACACGACTGAAGGAACTGGAAAAGATTCGTCAAGATTTTGTTGCCAATGTCTCCCATGAACTCAGGACTCCTCTGACAAGTATCAAAGGCTATGTAGAAACCCTTCTGGAAGGGGCATTGAAGGAAGAGGTGGCTTACCCATTCCTCCAAATTATTAAAAAACATTCGGATCGGTTGGAGAGGATTATTGAAGACCTTTTGATGCTTTCAAAGATCGAATCCCATGAATTTCGATTAAATAAGGAACCTCTTTATCTCTCTGAACTTATTAGGGAGGCCTTAGGGGTACTAAAAGAATCTTACGAAAAAAAGAAAATGACGGTTTGGGTGAATGAAACCTCCCCTATCCTTCAAGTTAATGGAGATCGACAATATCTGGAGCAGGTGTTATTAAACCTTTTGGATAATGCGGTTAAATACGGGCGAGAAGGAGGAAGGATTGAAATCTCGGTTAAAGGAAAAGACCTTCAGCAGGAAATCGAGATTTCCATCAAAGACGATGGGATTGGAATCCCGAAAGAGGATTTGGGAAGAATCTTTGAAAGGTTTTATCGAGTCGACAAAGGAAGGAGTCGCGAATTAGGAGGAACAGGGCTGGGACTTTCCATCGTCAAACATATTATCCAAGCTCATGGAGGAAAGGTCTGGGTTGAAAGCACCTTAGGCGAAGGCTCTACATTTTACGTCACTCTCCCTCAATTCTTCCAAAACCCTCCTTTTTAGACCATTTAAATCTTAATCTAAATTTAACAATCCTGTCATCCCGTTGTAAAACAGGCCTATTATGATTGGATCAACTGAGGGCCAACCCTTTCAGAAGACCCCAGATAAAGAAGAAAGGAGGTGATAGATGAAATTAACAAAAATGTTAAAAAATTGTAACAGAATTGTAACAAATCTAAAATAAAAAGGAGGTAAACCAAATGAGGAAGTTTCAATTATGTAAAAAATTTATAATGTTAGCATTAGCGGTATGGGGACTCACTGTTTTCGGGCCTCACGCTACTCCTGGTCTGGCCGTAGAGAAAATCATTAAGATTGATGGATCGAGTACGGTTTATCCGATTACAGAGGCGGTAGCGGAAGAATTCCAGAAGGCCAAACGAGGGGCTATCAAAGTGACTGTTGGGATTTCTGGGACTGGAGGAGGCTTCAAGAAGTTTTGTAGAGGCGAAACGGATATTTCCGATGCCTCCAGACCGATTGTCAAAAAAGAGATAGAGGCATGTAAAGAAGCTGGAATCGAGTATATCGAACTTCCAATCGCTTATGATGGGATTGCCGTCATGGTTAATCCAAAAAATAACTGGGTCACCTCGATGACTCCAGAGGATCTTAAAAAGATATGGGAACCTGCAGCCGAAAAGAAGATCACGAAATGGAGCCATGTCCGCTCCACATGGCCAGAAGTCCCAATCAATCTCTATGGCCCTGGTGTGGACTCGGGAACTTTCGACTATTTCACCGAAGCAATCGTAGGAAAATCGAGGGCGAGTCGTGGGGATTTTACAGCAAGTGAAGACGACAACGTTCTGGTTCAGGGGATTGCCACCGATCGAGGCGCTTTAGGATTTTTTGGATATGCCTATTACGCGGAGAATATGGATAAACTGAAGATCGTCCCCGTTGATGCAGGCAAAGGTCCCGTTACCCCATCTGAGAAAACTATTATGGATGGAACTTACCAGCCCCTCTCCAGACCGATCTTTATCTATGTGAATAAAAAGGCTGCGGAGAGGCCTGAGGTGAAAGAGTTTGTAGAGTTCTATTTGAAACAGGCATTTAAGTTAGTTAAGCAAGTGAAATACGTCCCTCTCCCTGAGCGGGCCTATCAACTTGCCGAAGAGAGATTTGTTAAACGAATCGCTGGAACCGTATTTGGGGGAGAGGCAAAGATCGGAATCAAAATCGAGGAGCTCCTCAAATTAGAGGAGAAAAAATAGAATCCGTTGAAACGACCCCTATTGACCATCTTTAAAGAGAGGGCGATTGAAGGAGTCCTTCTCCTGAGTGCCCTCTCTTCAATTTTTATAACTCTAAGCATCGTATTTATCCTCTTTTACGAATCTTTTGGGTTTTTTAAAGATATTCCCCTATGGGAGTTCTTGACCGGAACCCAATGGACTCCCCTCTTTGCCCAGCCTAAATTTGGAATTTTGCCCCTCATCTGCGGTACTCTTTTAGTCACTGGGATTGCTGTTCTCGTCGCCTTACCTATCGGTCTCATTGTAGCGGTATATCTCAGTGAATATGCTCCTCACAAAATCCGGGAAATGGCCAAACCTATCCTTGAGTTGCTGGCGGCTATCCCCACGGTGGTTTATGGATACTTTGCCCTTCTCTTTCTGACCCCTATCCTTCAAAAATTTATTCCCGATCTTTCAGGCTTTAATGCCTTGAGTCCGGGGATTATCATTGGCATTATGATCATCCCTTACGTGAGTTCGGCGAGTGAAGATTCCATGAGGGCCGTTCCAATGCATATCCGTGAGGGGTCTTATGCCATGGGAGCGACAAAATTTCAGACAGCCTTTAAGGTCATCATTCCCGCCGCTTTCTCAGGGATCGCTGCCTCCTTTATTATTGGTATCTCCAGGGCTATTGGAGAGACTATGGTCGTGGCCATTGCCGCTGGAATGATGCCTAATCTTACCCTCAATCCCCTTAAACCCGTTCAGACCTTGACCGCTTATATCGTGGGAGTGAGTCTTGGAGACCTCCCTCACGGCACGCTTGAGTATAAAACCATTTTTGCGGCTGGCATTACTCTTTTTTTGATGACCCTTTTTCTAAATATTATTGGCTTTTGGTTTAAACGAAAGATTCGAGAGGTCTATTGAGAGTGGGACCCCAGAGAAACCCATTTGAGGAAATCAGAAAAAGAATCGTCCAGAATAAATTACACGATTACCTCTTCTGGCTCCTGGGATTCTTCTCCACCCTTATTGGCTTTGTCGTCCTCTTCACTCTCATCATCGACCTTTTTATCGATGGGTTTCCACGATTAAGCTGGTCCTTCTTTGTCTCTTATCCTTCTCGATTCCCCGAAAAGGCAGGAATCCTCTCTGCTTGGGTTGGGACTACTCTGGTGATGGTAGTCACAGCCCTAACGGCCATTCCTCTTGGAATCGCTGCAGGAATTTATCTTGAGGAATACGGGAAAAAGAATTGGTTGACCCATCTGATCGAAATTAATATGAACAACCTTGCAGGAGTTCCTTCTATTATTTATGGACTTCTGGCACTCGGGCTATTTGTCTATTTTTTTAAATTTGGAGAGAGCATCTTAACTGGAGGGTTAACATTGGGTCTCTTGATCCTCCCTATGGTGGTCACTTCCACTCGGGAATCCATCAAATCGATCCCTAACTCGATTCGTGAAGCCTCCTATGCTTTAGGTGCAACCAAATGGCAAACGATTAAGGATCATATCCTCCCCTATTCAATGGGGGGAATCTTGACCGGCGTGATTATTGGTCTTTCCAGAGCCATAGGAGAAACGGCACCCATCATTACTGTGGGAGCTTTAACCTTCATTGCATTTTTACCGTCTCCTCCCCTGAGCCCTACTTTTCCATTTATCTCTTTTAAATGGCTTTTTGATCCCTTCACGGTAATGCCCATTCAAATGTTCAACTGGGTCTCCCGGCCTCAAAAAGAGTTTCATTTGAATGCGGCTTCGGCTGGGATTATTCTTCTTGTGATGACTTTGGTGATGAACGGGTTGGCCATCTATTTACGATACCGATTCAGAAAAAGAATTAAATGGTGACAGAAAGAGGGAAAGAGAGATGATCGTTTCAGAGAGGTTAAAAGCGGAGGTCAAGAATCTTAACTTCTATTACAATCAAATCCAGGCTATAAAGAATATCAATCTCTCGATCGCTGAAAATCGTATTACGGCTTTGATTGGTCCTTCTGGATGTGGGAAAACGACCTATCTCCGATGTTTTAATCGGATGCATGATCTTTATCCAAATAATCGCTACGAAGGGGAGATCATTCTTTATCCTGACCGTTTAAATATTATCAGCCCAAAAGTAGATCCCATTGAGGTCCGAATGCGGATCAGCATGGTTTTCCAAAAACCCAATCCCTTTCCAAAAACGATCTATGAGAATGTGGCCTATGGGCTTCGGGTGAGAGGAGAGAATCGCAGAAGTTTTCTTAATCAAAAGGTGGAGATAGCCTTAAGACAGGCTGCCCTTTGGGACGAGGTAAAGGATAGACTCTTTGATCATGCCTTCAATCTCTCAGGAGGACAGCAACAGAGGTTATGTATTGCACGAGCCTTGGCGACAGACCCTGAAATTCTTCTCTTTGATGAACCCACTTCTGCCCTGGATCCCACCGCCACCTCGAAGATCGAGGAACTGATTATGCAACTCAAAAAAGACGTGACCATCATCATCGTGACTCACAATATGCAACAAGCTGCAAGGGTTTCAGATTATACGGCCTTTATGTACCTTGGAGAAATTATTGAATTCGATAAAACAGAAAAGATCTTTACCCGCCCGTCCAAGAAGTTAACTGAAGACTACATCACGGGACGCTTTGGCTAAAGGAATGACGAAGCAGAAGAAAGGAGTCTATCCATGATCACTGAAACCCAATTCCAAAAAGAGTTGGAAACCCTAAAAGAAAATCTCCTAAAGATGGCGGCTCTGGTCGAGGAGGTGATCCGTGATTCGGTTCAATCATTGGTCAAAAGGGATTCGGACCTTGCGCAAAAGGTGCTTCAGAAAGAGGATCAAATTAATCAGATGGAGATTAAGATCGATGAGATGTGCCTTAAACTTCTTGCCTTGAGGCAACCGATGGCCGTGGATCTCCGATTTATCACCTCTGCCATGAAGATCGTCACTGATCTGGAGAGGATGGGAGATCAGGCGGTCAATATTGCGGAAAGGGCCATCTCCTTAAACCAGGAGCCTCAACTTAAACCTTATATCGATATCCCACGAATGGCCGAGATTACCCAATCCATGGTGAAGGATGTATTGGATGCCTTTGTAACCCGAGATTCCAAACTCGCCCGTTCGGTTTGTGAAAGAGACGATTTGGTGGACGGGCTAAATGATCAGGTGGTTCGAGAACTTCTGACCTACATGATGGCCGATCCCAAAACAATCCCCCGGGCTGTCCATCTCATGATTGTCGCTCGGTGTCTGGAACGAATCGCCGATCATGCCACCAACATCGCTGAGGACGTCATTTTTATGGTAGATGCCCTGGTGATCAAACACCACGCGGATGTTAAGGAAAAAGAGGCTTAACGCAACGGAAAAAAGATAAAGTGTTTTAAAGCTTCTTTAAGTGCCTTTGGATGAGCTTGAAGAAGTCTTCTCTTCGAATTCTTTCCAGAATTTTTCATCCGGTTTTTGCCAGTCCTCTCCCCAGCGACCAGCAAAGAATCCCTTCAACTTTTCAAAGAGAAGCCTCCATCCCGGTAAATACTCATGCTTGAGGACATCCTCGAGAAAGGGAACGACTTCGCCTAATTTCTCCTTTGGAAGATAGGCTCTGGCCTTAAGCTCAATGGAGCGCTTCAATGCCTCCGGAGTCAGGGCATGAGCGGTCAGCATGACCACCGGGAAGTTTCGACTTACTGCAAGGGTTAAGAGATCGAAACCCCTTATTCCCATGATATCAAGGATGACCAGGTCATAGGTCCATGAGACCATCTTCTCCACAGCCTCCTCATAAGTCATTGCCTTATCAAAAACACAGTCCTTACAGGCCCCTTTGATCTCCTCTTCCAGGACGGCTAATACATCAGCCTCGTCATCGACAGCCAATATTCTTTTCCCATCTAATATCGATTCGGTCATCACCTCTCCTCCTTTCTTCCCATGTTTAAAGTTTTCCCCACTCTTGCCAGTGCATCCCTGTCTTTTTCTCCCAATCGGATTCGAATTTGCTATCAAAAAACCCCTTCAATTTCTCGAAGAGCCTCCTCCATCCGGGTAAATAATCGTATTTCAAAACGTCCTCCAAGAAGGGGACGATCTCACCCAATTTCTCCTTGGGGAGGTAGGCTCTCGCCTTCATCTCGAAAGAACGTTTCAAAGCTTCGGGGTTAAGGGCATGGGCTGTAAGCATGACCACTTTCAAATTCTTCTTTACTGCCAATTCCAACAGGTCAAACCCTCTCACTCCCATAATATCAAGGATGACGATATCGTAGGATTGAGCGTTTAACTTTTCACAGGCCTCTTCGTATGTCTTTGCCGTGTCGAATTGGCAATTTGGACAGGCCTCTAAAATCTCTTCTTCCAAGATTTTCAGGACATCGGGTTCGTCATCTACAGCCAAAATCTTTTTACCATTGAGAATCGATTCCATTCCTCCACCTCCTGTTCCCCATCGAAGGATTAAAGATTAAAGGGAGGGAGCCGGACCATAAAACAAGTTCCTATCCCCTCTTTGCTTTCTAATTCAATTTCTCCTTCCATAGCATCCACCAGGGCTTTTACCCCTGCCAGTCCTAAACCCAAACCCGGAACCGCTCCCTCTCTTTTATCACCCAATCGCCGGAACCGTTGAAAAAGCATGGTTTGATCTTCTGGAGAAATCCCAAGGCCATCATCTCTTACTGAAATGAGAAGGTCCTTTTCTCCCTTCACTGAAAGATCGACTCTCGTCCTCCGGTATTTCATGGCGTTACTGATCAGGTTTCTAAGAATTTGTCGGATCTTTTTGGGGTCATGACAAAAAGGGGTGTGGCACCATTTCCCACTCACTTCCACATAGATTCCATAGGAGGTTAGGGATTGTTTAAACTTCTCTCCATCCTCCATTTCATAAAGCTTCTCGATTCCTTCGACCCCAGCGCCTTCGAGAACTTCTAAAATGGATTCACGAACCACCCTTTCTATTGGGAAATGTTCTTTCTCAAACAGACCCTCCTTAGAACGGGTAATCTCGATGATCTCCTGAACAAGAATTTGAGCCTTTAAAGTATTTCTTGCAATTCGTTCAAGAACCCTTCTTTGAGCCTCTGTCAGAGGTCCGTATCTTTCTGATTTCTGAAGAAGGGAGGTAACACTGGTAGCGACGATAGAAAGGGGGCCCGAAAGGTCGTGGATCAAAAGGTCGATAAACGCTTCCTTCTGGGCGGAAGCCTCTATCGGTATCCCTTTTTCCTCTAATTTCCCTTTTCTTTTCCAAAGTCCCATAAGTTTTTTATACTATATCTATAGTTAAAATTCACTCGGTCTGTCAATAAAAATAATCAGAAGAAAGTAATCCCTCACTCAGAGGTGGAGGATAAGCCCGAGAGGGGTATTGGAGAAACCCATTCCGCCAGAGGCGGATCCGACTCGGTCGGAAGTGCGGCTACCTTAAATGGTCCATAGAAATCCTTACTTTGGTTGGTTTTAATCAGAAACCCATTTCAACGATAGATCGATTCGTAGGATTCATTTATATTCAATCCATCCGCGT
>CAZMWF010000052.1:0-7112 GCA_964570075.1 uncultured Syntrophaceae bacterium
ACCCATAGAATGCGGATGGATTGAATATAAATAGATCCTCCGAATCGATCCATCGTTGAAATGGGTTTTTGATTAAAACCAACCTAAGTAAGAATTTCTATGGCCCATTTAAGGTAGCCGCACTTTGGGTTTCTCCAATACCCCTCTCGGGCTCATCCCCCATCTGAGTGAGGGATTACTTCTGTAATCCATCACTGAAAAGGGGAAATCATTTTAAGCCCGAGAGGAGTATTTCCGAAACCCATAGAACGCGGATGAGTTTAATATGAATAGATCATACGAATCGATCAATCGTAGAAATGGGTTTCTAATTAATACAGACCAAAGTTAAGATTTCTATGGACCATTTAAGGTAGCCGCACTTTGGGTTTCTCCAATACCCCTCTCGGCCTTATTCCCCATCTGAGTGAGGGATTACAATTTCAGGTAAATTTTTATTGACAAACCTTCTAAAATTAGTTAACCCACCATTTATTAAGAAAAGAATGAGAAGGGATATGTTTCAAAGCGAGACAGAGATGAACCGCTTATTGGAACGGCTAAAGGAAGCCGAGGAAAGGATTGAAAGACTTTCCTTACTTTCCCATTTAGGGCAGATTCTTAATTCGACGCTGGATCATCAAGAAGTTCGAAAGAGGGCCATTGAAGCAGCCACTCAATTGATGAGGGCAGAGGCTGGCTCTCTCCTCCTCCTTGATGAGGAAGGAAAGCATCTCTTTTTTGAGGTCGCTCTGGGAGATAAAGGGGAGAGCGTCAAAAAGGTGATCCTCGATGTTGACAAAGGGATAGCGGGTTGGGTGGCCAAAAAGGGTGAACCGTTGAGGGTGAATCATCCCGAGAGGGATCCCCGTTTTTATAAAGAGATGGATGAGCGAATAGGATTTAAAACAAGGAATATCCTCTGTGTTCCTGTTCGGGTAAAAGATAGAATTCTTGGAGTATTAGAAGCGATCAATAAAAAAGGAGGGGAAGATTTTAACGAAGAGGATCTTTCCCTCTTTGTTTCTCTGGCCAATCAAGTCGCCATTGCCCTGGATAATGCACGACTCTATCAAGAACTGGAGGAGATGTTTTTTCAAACGGCAGCCTCCTTAGCTGAGGTCATTGAAAAACGGGACCCTTATACGGGGGGACATACCCAGAGGGTCACTCGATATAGTTTGGCTGTAGCAAAATACCTTTCCTTGGAGCCCGAGGAATTAAGACGACTAAGAATTGCCTCGGTCCTTCATGATATTGGAAAGATTGGAATCGATGATCAAATCCTGAGGAAACCCACCCAATTAGACACAAGAGAGGTTGACCTCATTCGGAGGCATCCCAAGATGGGGGCAGAGATCATCGGGCACATTAAACAGTTGAAGGAGATTATTCCGGGAGTCAAATATCATCATGAGCACATGAATGGAAAGGGATATCCGGAGGGTCTGATGGGAGAAGGGATTCCGATGATTGCCCGAATCGTAGCAGTCGCGGATACCTATGATGCCATCACCACGGATCGACCCTATCGGAAAGCCTTAAGCAAAGAAACAGCGATTTCCGAATTGAAGAAGGGCTCGGGAACTCAATTTGACCAAAAGGTCGTTGAAGCCTTTCTTCAAGCCTTCCACTCCGGGGAGATATAGAACGTAATCGAGTATGCCCATCGAAGAGATCATCGAATCGTGGAAGCATTCAAAGAATATCTCTCCCTGCATCACAGAGATCCGAGTGTTTCAAAGAAGGGAGGGTCAGTATGGATCCTTCCCGAATTTTCTTCACCCCCTTCTGATCGGAGCCTTAAAAGGGCAAGGGATTGAACGTCTCTATTCTCATCAGGTCGAGGCCCTCGAATGGGTGGAGAGAGGAAAGGATGTGGTCATTGTCACCCCCACTGCCTCGGGGAAAACCCTCTGCTATAACCTCCCTGTTCTCAACCAAAAGCTCAGAGATCCTGATTCAAAGGCCTTTTATCTTTTCCCGACCAAGGCCCTTTCTCAGGATCAGAGGGTGGAACTCCAGAGCCTGATCGAAAGGATCCAGAAACCTATTCGGACATTTACCTATGATGGGGATACTCCCCAAGAAGCTCGTCAGGCTATTCGGACCCAAGGGGATATCGTGATCACCAATCCAGATATGCTTCATACGGGAATCCTCCCCCACCATACCAAATGGTTAAACTTCTTTCAAAATCTTAAGTTTGTGGTCATCGATGAGATTCATACCTATCGGGGAGTGTTCGGCTCTCATATGACAAACGTTCTGAGAAGACTCCGGAGAATCTGTCAGTTCTATGGATCCAGTCCTCAATTTATTTGTTGTTCTGCCACCATTGCGAATCCTAAAGAGCTGGCTGAAAGGCTTCTGGAAAGAGAGGTCCATCTCGTCGATCGAAATGGCGCGCCTTCTTCAGAGAAAATTTTTATCTTCTATAATCCCCCTGTAGTGAATAAGGAGTTGGGAATTCGGGGAAACCATCTCCATGCCGCCAGGAAACTGATCGCTCCTTTTATTGAACGGGGAATCCAGTGTATCCTTTTTGCAACCAGCCGTCTCAATGTAGAAATTCTCACGAAATATTTGAAGGATCGGTTTGAGAAAAGATTGGAGGATAAGGGAAAGATAAGGGGGTATCGAGGGGGCTATCTTCCAGAGGTGCGGAGAGAGATTGAACAGGGGTTGAGAGAGAAGAGGGTCAAGACCGTGATCTCCACCAATGCCCTGGAACTCGGAATTGACATTGGAGACCTCGATGTCTGTATCATTGCAGGTTACCCGGGCAGCATTGCCAGTACTTACCAGCAGGCTGGAAGAGTGGGAAGGCGGTCCGAGAAATCCCTTGCCATTCTGGTTGCCCGTAGCCAGCCTTTAGACCAATTTATTGTGGAGAATCCGGATTATTTTTTCGGAAGTTCACCCGAGCACGGACTCATCAACCCGGACAACCTCCTTATCCTCCTCAGCCACATTCAGTGTGCCGCTTTTGAACTTCCTTTTCGGGAGGGAGAACGGTTTGGAAAAGAGAATCTCGAGGAACTCCTGAGATATCTGGAAGAAAAAGGGGCCCTTCATCATGTCGACGAGCACTGGTACTTTACTCAGGAGGCCTATCCAGCAGAAAGGGTGAGTCTCCGATCCGTCTCGGAGGAGAATTTTGTGGTGATCGATACGACCAAAAAGAAGGAGGAGGTCATTGCCGAGGTGGACTTCACCAGTGCCCATACGACTCTCTATGAGGGTGCCGTCTATCTTTGCGAATCCGAACTCTATACTGTGGAGAGGTTAGATTATAAAAACCGAAGGGCCTACGTCAAAAAAACGGAAGGGGATTATTATACGGATGCCATCGATTATACCGATGTCTCGATCTTAGAAGGATTTGAACGGAGAGAAGGCAGAGGGATCCAATACGAGCATGGAGAGGTTCGAGTGGCCACCCGAATAGTGGGTTACAAAAAGATCAAATTCTACACTCTCGAAAATTTAGGGTATGGAAAGATCGAGCTTCCAGACCTTGAATTTCACACGACCTCCTATTGGCTCACATTTAAATGGAGTCTCTTGGAGAAACTGCCTTTCTCTCGCCTCGATCTCATCGATGGCATTTTAGGATTGGGTTATGCCTTTCATACCATGGCCGCGCTTCATCTGATGTGCGATCCCCACGACATTCATCGTTGTGTTGGGGATCGTGGAGCAAAATGGTTCATCCGCCTTTCGAGGGATTCGAAAGGAATCTATTCCTCTCTCCATTCCACCGAAAAGATTTCGGAGAAGACCCTCGGACTCTTTGAACCCACTCTCTTTATTTACGATAATTACCCTGGAGGAATGGGATTCAGTCAGCAACTCTTTGACGACACCTTCGAGCTTTTGGAGAAGACCTCAAGGTTGATCTCCAAATGTAAATGTCAGAGTGGGTGTCCTTCGTGTGTCGGGCCTGTGAAAGAGGTGGGAGAGAGGTCGAAAGAGGTCGCTATTTCCCTGTTCAATGAGATTTTGAAATCGTGTTAAACCATCTGGAGATTCAAATTTACTTCGAATCTCGACATTCGAATTTTTGAATGGAATAGGATGGATCTTAAGGAACGTCTCCGCCAGCTTTCTTCCATCACGAAGTGCCCGTGGGATCTTGATCACCAGGAGGAGAAACCTCTTCGCGAGCGATTAGAGAGACTCCTTCGGCCAACCCAGGCTTCTCATCAAAAGGAGATTGTCCCGATCGAGAACCTGGTGAAGGGAGAGGTCCTCTCCACTCCATGGGGAGAGACCTTTCGGGCCAGGGAATATTTTCCTTTAGATTATCGATACGGAGAGATGAGCCTCTCCGAAATCCTTTCGATTCCAACCTATCCTGCCCATCTCCTCCTGAGGGATGAACGTCTCAAGGAACTCGATTTTAGAAAGGCCCTCTTCCTCGATACAGAAACGACCGGCCTGTGCGGAGGGACAGGAACCTTTGCCTTTATGGTAGGGTTGGGTTATTTCGAGGAGGATGGATTTGTGATCCAACAACTCTTTATGAGAGACTATTCTGAGGAACGAGCCTCCCTTTCCTTTCTCAGAGGAATCCTGGACTCCTTCCCATTCCTGGTCACCTTCAATGGGAGGCTTTATGATGTGCCTCTCTTAGAGACCAGATTTATTCTTTCTCGGATCGTTTCAAGAATTCGGGAGATTCCCAACTTGGACCTACTCTACCCAGCGAGGAGAATCTGGAAGGGGGCCTACGAGAATTGCCGCCTCATTACCCTTGAGTCCAGACTCTTGGGTATCGAAAGAGAGGATGATATTCCTTCAGAGTGGATTCCCTCCCTTTATTTTGAATATCTCAAGAGCGGAGATGCCCGAAAGATTTACCGGGTCTTCTACCATAATCAGATGGATATTCTGACGATGGTTGCCCTGGCAGGAAGGATCCATCTGATCTACCATAATCCTTATGCCGCTCAGCCGAGAAAGGGAATAGAACACCTCTCTTTGGGAAGACTCTTCTGGGATCATGGGGAGCGGGAGAAATCGATTCCCTGTTTCGAAATGGCTCTCAGGCGATGTGAAGACGAACTCGCCTGGGAAGCGATGAGATGGCTTTCTATGGCCCTTAAAAAAACAGGTCACATTGAGAAGGCCCGAGCCCTATGGGAAGAGATGCTGAGTTGGCCCTATCCAAAGGATTTCCTCCCATATATAGAATTAGCCAAATACTATGAACATCGATGTAAGGATATCGAGAAGGCTCTTCAATATGTGGATCAAGCCCTAAGATTACCCTTGGAGGGTCGTCCCAGGGAGATAGAGCTTCTCCTTCGGAGGAGGGAGAGATTGAGTCAAAAGAAGGGGAAAGATGCCTTTTGATGAGCGATTTCGTTGGCTTCTCTGGTTAAGCCTGACCGAAGTCGGAACGATGCTCCTCTTTTCTAATTACTCTGCTCTCCTTCCCATCTTTCAGAAGGAGTGGACCCTGACCAACAGTCAGGCGGGGTGGATTTACTCCTCCTACCAGATGGGTTATATCTCTGCAGTAGTCATTTTAACCTCTCTGACCGATTACCTTCCATCAAAATCCATCTACCTCCTCAGTGCCTTCTGGTCAGGGATCGCTGGGATTTCCTTCTCCCTTTTTGCCGAAGGTTTCTATTCTGCTTTAATTCTACGAACCCTCATGGGGATCGGATTTGCAGGAACCTATATGCCTGGTCTTAGGATGGTCTCCGAAAGATTTCCTTCTCAAGAACGAGGACTGGCAGTGGGAGTCTATGTAGGGGCTTTTACTCTTGGCGTGGCGCTCTCTCTCTTTATGACTGGACTCCTTCATTCAATCTTGGGTTGGAAATGGGCCTTCTTCCTAACTTCTTTAGGTCCCATCGGGGGAGGGTGCCTCGCCTTTTTTAAATTGGGGAAAGCCACCCAACCTCAAAAAGAGAGAGTGTCTCCCATCTCATTCAAAGAAGTATTGAAAAATCGACCTGCCCTTCGAATGATCTTAGGATATGCTGCTCATATGTGGGAGATGTTTGGGATGAGGGGTTGGATGGTTGCCTTCCTTACCGCCTGTTTTCTTAAAGCCAATTATCATTTGGAGAAGGCGGTAAGCCTTGGGGCGATGATGACCGGAGCAATAACCCTCGGAGGGGCATTCTCAAATACGCTGGGTGGTTTTCTTTCTGACCGATATGGAAGGGCGAAGACGATTATTTGGGTGATGATGAGCAGTAGCTTCATTTCTTGTCTTATTGGTTGGACAATCCATTTTCCCATAGGGCTTATCCTTACCCTTTCCATTCTCTATGGGTTATTGGTGGTGGCTGACTCTTCCTCCCTCTCTACGGGAGTGACGGAGTTGGCTCATCCCGGAGGGTTGGGGAAGACGATGGCCCTTCAGTCCTTCTTAGGATGGACTTCTGCCTCTGTCTCTCCTATTCTCTTCGGATTCATTCTCGATCTGACCAATCCCTCTGATGCTTTGATCACCTATGGATATCTTCCTCATTGGGGATGGGCCTTCCTCCTATTAGGAATTGGAGGTGGGTTAGGTATCCTTTCGGTTTGGAAATTAAAGAAATGAGTCGAATTCTTTAGATAGGTCAAACCATTTCCTGACCGTCTATCACTTTTATTCCCATCTATTGACAGAGAACGGTTAGATTTTTATATTATAGTTGGTTTATGAGGTATGGGGTAAGGTGGAAAATAGGAGAGAAAGGAGGGAGGATGGATGCCGACCTATGAGTATCGATGTTCCAAGTGTAATAAGGAGTTTTCTCTTATCCTCAGCATTAAAGACCACGATGCAAAAAAAGCAAAATGCCCTCATTGTGGCAGTAAAAGATTGGAACAACTCATCTCCACCTTCTTAACCAAAACCTCAAGAAAAAGTTAATTATTTCAATAAGGTGAAGCAGAGGAACACCCTCTGCTTCCCTTCATTTTCCACCCCCATTTTATCCTTTTCGTAATCCCTCACTGAAGGGTGGAAATAAATTTAAGCCCGACAGGAGTATTTCCGAAACCCATAGAATGCGGATCAATTTATATATTTAACTAATACGAATCGATCCATCGTAGAGATAGGTTTCTGATTAAAACAAACGAAAGTTAAGATTTCTATGGACCATTTAAGGTAGCCG
>CAZMWF010000053.1:0-22569 GCA_964570075.1 uncultured Syntrophaceae bacterium
TGTCTCCAAGATTGGAAAGTAGGAGATTTACCCGAGGCTCCAAAGAGAGGGGTTAAGAATGCTTTGAAAATGCTTGGCCCGGGTGCCATTCTCCTCTCCCTATCCATCGGTAGTGGGGAGTGGCTGATGGGACCTGCAGCCGCGGTTCAGTATGGACCGATGCTGATGTGGATTACCACCATTGCCTGTATTGTTCAAACCTTTTTTAACCTCGAATGTATTCGCTACGTGATATTTTCTGGGGAACCCATGATGATTGGCTATAATCGTTTAAAACCAGGCCGCTGGCTCTGGGGCCCTTTCTGGATCATTACTTGCGTCGTGTGTATCGGACCTGGATGGGCCATCACTTCCGCTACAGCTTGGACGGCGATTCTTATCAATAAGATGCCTGGGCCAGAGCAAAAGGTTACGGTCATGGTTTGGGGGCTTATCTGGACGGCCCTGGTGCTCTTCATGCTCCTTTGGGGAAGAAAAGTAGAAAGTACTTTAGAGAAACTCTCCTGGTCATTTGTCGCTGCAATTGTAGGTTCTCTGGTCATCCTGATTATTGGTTGGGTTCCCGCTGAATCCATTTGGAGGGTGACCAAGGGATTCTTCTCTTTTGGAATGATTCCTGAGGGAGCAGACCCTGTGCTTCTTGGAGGTTTTGCAGCCTACTCTGCTGCTGGAGGGATTTTCAATATCTCTGCCTCAAACTGGTTTAGAGATAAAGGCTATGGAATGGGGAAAGAGGTTGGCTATATCTCGGGGGCGATCGGGGGTGAGAAAGTGGAAGTCTCTCCGACTGGCATTGTCTTCAAGCCCACTGAAGAAAACATGAGGAAATGGAGAGACTGGCTCCATTTTGCTCGGATCGACCAGTGGATTCTCTTTGGTTTGGGTTGCTGGATCGGAATGTGGCTTACGGTCAATTTCGCTGTGGGATTGATTCCTCAGGGAACCAAACTGGGAGGCTGGGCTGTGGCTGCCTATCAGGGAGATGCTATTCGTAAGTTCTTAGGAACCCCTGGATGGGTCTGGGTTCAGCTCATCGGTTTCTGGGTTCTTTTTGGCACCCAACTGGGGGTCACGGACTCTGCTACCCGTCAGATGGCTGATTTGCTCTATAATTTATGGCCGGGTTTAAGAGAGTGGATCAAGGGAGATATTCGGTGGATCTATTATATCGTGTTTGCCTTAGTGGTCCTCTGGGTGATTCTGATGGTATCGGTAGTAAAACTACCGTTAACCTACATTTTGATCCAGGCCAACATTGCGGGGTTTGTCTTCGTCTATGGTGGAATTCAAACCCTGGTGGTCAATCACAAATTTCTGCCCAAAGCGATCAGACCTAACTGGTTTGAAGACCTCATGGTCATCTGTATGATCATTTTTTATGGAATCTTTAGTCTCTTTGCTGTCAATAAGGCCTTCAAAACTACGGGATGGGTGATCCTGTTAATTGTCTACCTCATCGTTCTTGCATTTGGGATCGTTGATCTGGCAAAGAGAAAAGAAGAAGGCTATCAGGAGTAAAAAACACCCCAGCACTCTTTTTCCCATTAGGAGTGCTGGGGAAAAGGCTCAGATGATAAAAAACTATTTTAGTAAGTTTACTATTTTTTTCTGGTGTGGGGTTGGGTTTTTATTGGTTGCCCTCCGTCACATCTTCATGAAAGGCTACACTCATCGGGCTGGGTTCATGATTCTGTTGGGCCTGGCCCTTCTGGCTGCCGCTTTCACCGATAGACAAAAGAGGAAATTTCAGGCTTGGAGAGAAGAACAACAAAAGAGGTTAAAGAATAGTTTAAAAAGATGAAAATCCAGATTATTCATTAGGGAAGACGTTTTCAAACCCTTTAATAAATCCATAAATGACAAACCCAATGATCCCTATGACGATCCCCGCACAAACGAACAAAATGAAATTGGGAGGGAGAATAAAAGGCATATTGCCAGTCGTTCCTGTTGTCATATGAAATCCCCCTTTTATGGATGGCTTAATCATTTAATTAATTAAAAACTCTCTTTTTGTCAATCCATCTTTCTTTTTGAATTAAAGATTTTTTAATTGGATATCTGGATTTAAACCCCGAAGATAGATAAGAATCTTTTGGAGCTCCTTATTTCTCATCACACAGAATAAAAAGATCTTCTCTTTCTCTAAATGGAATCGAATAAAACCGATCGGGAAATGAGGACCTTCAATAAACCCAATTTCTCGAGGAGAGATTTTCATCGTCCTTCTGAAACTGGTTAACTCCAGCGTTCCATTATTGTCCATCCTCATCTTATAAAAGATTCCAAGAGAAAAATACCAGGTAAAAATAAAAATGAATGCAATCATAAATAATTGAAACCAACTCTTCCATCCTTTTATTCCAAAAAGATAAACAGAAATAATTGTCCAGGCAGTGAGAAGGGTATAAAAAGTTAATAGGTAGAGAAGTGGGGCTTTGTATCCCTTCCACTCCTTCAATGAAACAGAGAGAGTTTTCATAATAAAACGACTGAAGGCAACCCTCCTCTAAAAGGCCGCCTGCTCTCGAAGAGGGTGAGCCATTGGTAATCCTTATCCCCTATAAAATAACTTTGGAACAATAAGAATGATTTCTGGAAAGATCATACAAAGAACCAACCCAATAAATTGAAGCCCAAGAAATGGAGCGGCTGATCGCCAGATATCCGTGGTGGTGACTTCTGGGGGAGCCACTCCTTTAAGATAGAAAAGGGCATACCCGAAGGGAGGAGTAAGGAATGACATTTGTAAATTCACTGCAAAGAGTACTCCAAACCAAATTGGATCGAATCCAAGTTGACGAATAATGGGACCAAAAATGGGAATGGTGAGCATAATAATTCCAACCCAATCAATGAAACAACCCAAAAAGATAAGAATCAATTGCA
Source organism: uncultured Syntrophaceae bacterium (assembly GCA_964570075.1). Lineage (GTDB taxonomy): Bacteria > Desulfobacterota > BSN033 > BSN033 > UBA1163 > CALIBK01. Next base: position 2,890 of record CAZMWF010000053.1, read on the forward strand.
TAATCCAAAGAATCACCCACCGGCTCAGCCCTGATCCCACAAGCAAATTTGTAACGAACTGTCCCCCTCCCACCATGACATAGAGAGCGACAAAAATATTGGCTCCAAACATGGTCCAGAGAACCATAGCAGACGATTTCAACGTATTCTCTGCAGCCTCTACAATACCTTTCCACTTCAATCTTCCTTGAAGAATAGCAATGATAATGGCTCCGGCAGCCCCTACCCCTGCAGCCTCCGTGGGTGCTGCGATACCAATAAAAATAGTCCCAAGGACGAGGAAAATGAGAATTCCAGCTGGAAGGAGAGGAAAAAGAAGTCTAATTCTTCTGGAAAGGGGAAGCCTTTCTTCTTTTGGGATTGGAGGACCCATCTGGGGATTGATATAGCATCGAATCGTAATATAGATGGCATAAAGACTGGCAAGAAGAAAACCTGGCAAGAAAGCTCCTCCATAGAGTTGACCAATAGAACTATTATCCACCATCCCATAGACAATCAACATCACACTCGGAGGGATGAGGATACCGAGAGTTCCACCTGCGAGAATGGAGCCGCAGGCCAAATACTTATCATATTTCCTTTTAAGCATCTCAGGGAGGGCGATCAAACCCATAGTGACCTCGCTTGCTCCGATGACTCCAACCATGGCCGCCATCATCGTGCAAGCTCCTACCGTCGCTGTAGCTACTCCTCCCTTAAGATGACCCACCCATTGATAGACCATTTCATAGATATCGGCAATCAGCCCACTCCGTTCGAGAATATTGGCCATAAAAATAAACAAAGGGATGGCGGCCAGAAGATAATTGACCATCAACCCGAATACTCGGGTAGGAATGATGTTAATGGCAGAAGGGCCCTGAAGGAGAGCCGTAAAGATGACCCCCACCGTTCCACAAGAAAAGGCCACTGGGAGTCCCAATCCTAAAAGGATAAATAAAGATCCAAACATCAGGATGGTAATCAGTTCGATACTCAGTTCAATACTCATTCAAACTCCCTCCCTGTTACCACAAAATGAATATCCCGAATTAACCAGACAACCCCCTGTAGAAGCAACAATAACCCTCCAAGCACCATCATAAATTTGACAGGATAATATGGGGGTTGCCAGTCTGTAAACGATAATTCCCCTAAGATTTCAATCCCAAATAGGGTTGCACCTGCATTATAAGTTTGTGAAGCCCAGTAGAAATTCCAGCAAGTATAGAGAAAAAGAATGTTAAATAGAAAAAAGAAAAAGGAACTGATGATATCCAGATAGGCTCTTGCCCGAGGTGATCGGGTTGAATAGAACACATCCACTCTTACATGGGCACGATAGTAGTGGGCATAGCCTGCTGCCACGCAGTAGTAGATGGCAAACAGCAAGGTCATACTTTCGTGACCCCAGTTGGTGGGCATATTGAATAAATATCGCATGACCACCTCAAACGTAATAATCCCCACAGCCATCAGGGTCACATAAACCATCATCTTACCCACAAAAATATTTGTTTTATTTACAGCCATCATGAATGTCCTTAAACCCTTCATAAATCTCCCCATCTTATCCTCTTAGGAATAATCTCGTTAAATCGTGGAAAGAAAAGAGGAGGGGGTTTCCCCTCCCCTTAAGGTCTTCTATAAAGTTAATTTTTTACCATGGGAATCGACCAGATCAGATTCGCTATAGTAGCCCATCTTGACGCTCTTCATAAATTCCCACTGAGATTTAAAGGCCCTTAAGGCAAACGGGTCTTTCTTTGCCCATTTGACCCAAATCTCAGGTGCAAACTTTTTAAACTTTTCAATATCAGACTCCTTCAGACGAATGATTTCGACCCCTTTCTGTTTGAATTTCTCGAAGGCTTCGATATCTGCCTTCTGCACAAAGGCATACTGCTCCCAGGAATGTTGATGAACGGCTGCTTCAACGATCTGTTGGAGATGTTTTGGCAAAGCCTGCCATTTTTTCAGATTGATATCTAAACTCATTAAGTCAACGGGTTGGTGTAAACAAGGAGTCGAAGGAGGTCCCATAATGATATATTTGGTAATTTCGGCAAACCCCAGACTATAATTTACGGCCGCACCTACAAAGTCAGAAGCGTCAATCACTCCTTTCTCCAATGCCGGATAAATTTCTGCACTTGGGAGAAGAATGGTTGAAACACCTGCTGCTCGATAAATCTCGGCAATCATTCCTCCCGGGTAACGAATCTTCTTACCCTTAAACTCTTCAAAGGAACGGATGGGAACTTTGGAATGAATGAGATTATCATCGTGCTGAATGGGACCGACATAATAAAGGTTGTGTTGTGCATAGGCCTCACGAGCAATCTTTTTCCCTCCCAATTCTTCGAACCAGGTTTCCCATTGGTCCGGTCGATCCATTCCAAAAGGATAAGAAGAGAGGAATCCTGTGACAGGAAGTTTTCCAACCCAATAGAGAGTGAAACAATGCATCGCATCAAAGACACCGGCTTTTACAGCATCAAACATTTCGAAGGTACCGACGATTGCCCCCGCAGGAAATCCTTCAAAGATTAATTTCCCTTCTGAGAGTTCTCCAACCAATTTGCAAAGATTCTGGAAACAGACATAAGCCGCATCTCCTGCATTCCATGCAGTTTGAACCTTCCATTTGATCGGAGCAGCGGAGGCATATTTAAGAAATGCTGGAACTCCTACGGTGGCAGCCGTTGCACCAGCCACTGCACCGGCCGTCTTTAAAAACCTACGGCGTGATACGTTCTCCTCTTTTGTCTTTTTTTGTCTCATTTTCTTATCCATAGGACCCTCCTTTTATTAAAGAATGGTTAAAAACCAAAACCCTTGCCGCCTTCCCTTTCTATCCTCACCTCCTTCCCCGGCAAAAGTGTTTATAAAAATGGTCTTACCTTTTTTCTGGACTTTTAAATTGACGGTTTTTTTAATATAAATATCTTTTTTTGTCAATCCATTTATTCACAAGGGTGAATCTAAGTTATGAGCCCATGGCCTCTAAAACGACTTCCGTAATGTCTCTCACCTTCAGTTTGATTTTATTCTTCCTGGCATAGCCCGATATCGTTCTGATACACTGCTGGCAGGCCGTCACCACCTCCTCCGCTCCTGTTCTCTGAATCTCCTCAATCTTTCTTTTCGCAATGGCGGCAGAAAGCTCTGGGTCAATCATCTCGAGGTCTCCTCCTCCTCCGCAGCACATACTCAACTGGCGGTTATTCTCAAGCTCAACCAGTTTAATACCTGGAATCTTCTTTAAAATATTTCTTGGAGGATCGAAAACCTTACTATTCCTTCCTAAATCACAAGGATCGTGATAGGTTACCACCCTTTCCCGTCCATTATGGAAAACGATCTTCCCTTCTCCAATCAGTCGTTCAAGGAATTGAGTGGAATGGAGAGGTTCTGCATCGGTATGATACCTCTCCTTCCAGGTATGATAGCAGGAGGGACAGGCAAAGACGATCGTTTTAGCCCCTATCCTCTGAACCATCTCTTCATTGTGGTCTTTGAGCCTCTTCATTTTCTCTTTCATCCCTGCCTGAATCAAAGGAAATCCGCAACACCATTCCTCTCCTCCAAGAAGGGTAAAATCCACCTGGGCTCGATGAAAAATTTGAACCAGATTCTGAGGAATTTTATGAGCCATGGGATAAAAGGAAGCCACGCATCCTGTAAAATAAATCACCTCGGCCTTCTCCTTCTGGAATCGATTCTCCGGAACCCCTTCCATGGATTCCATCCACATGGTTCGATGGGCATTGGGTTCGTTTGAAATATTGAAGTGATGTTCAATGGCTTCAACGACACGATCCACGACTTGAGGATAGAGCCCCTTTTCAACCAAGCATTCCCTTCCGGCTAGAACGCCCTGATTGGTTTCTACGGCAGGGAAACAGGTCTGGGTACAGAGTCTACAACCAGTGCACCGATAAAGGCTTTCTTCAATTTCAGGTGTCCAGTCAATTTTTCCCTCAATGATGGCCCGGATAAGAGCATTTTTCCCCCGAGGGGTGGCCCATTCCTTTCCCACCGCACTATAGATGGGGCATACAGCCAGACAGAAACCACATCGATTACATTTTGCAATCTCATCGTATAATTGAGCTTTAAGCTCCTCTTCCTTCATGGGAAACTCCTTCTCTTAGATTCCACCTAAAAACCTGCCCGGGCTCAAGATTCCCTTAGGATCAATCTGCTCCTTCAGCCGACGCATGACTTGATACTCGGGTCTCGTTTCTCCCCAGACAGAAATCCTCTTTTTTAGAATAGAAGGGGCGCTCTCCACGATCATATTCCCCTCGTTTTTGACTGCTTCGGAAGTCAATTTCTGAATCAATTCGATGAGGGACTCCATTTTGGATCTTAGGTTTCTTCCCGGGAAAAGATAGGAGTAAAGAATTCCATTGCCGGAGTGGGAAATAAAGGCCCCTTCCATCCCTCTCTGATTTATCATCTCTTCATAACTTTTCATGACCTCCCCACCTTTGGAGATCAGAACATTGGATTTAAAAGACAAGAACGATGTCCTCCCCTCCTTTAACGAGCCGGCAAAATCCCTTAAAGCAGACCAGAAGGATTGATGTTCCTCCGAGTGAAGGGCCCATGGATCAAGGGATTGATATTTCTTCCCTCTCTCCGTCAATTCAGAAATCTCCCTTTCGATACTCTCTTCCACTCCATCCAAACCAATCGCAATCAAATAGTTCGCCTCTCGTGGTAACGAGACAGGATAGTTCAATCTTTTCACTGCAGATCGATTAAGGGTCTCGATCGAGGAGGGAAGGAGTTGAGAACCGATAACCTCTTGAACAAAGGCATCCCCATCTTCCCATCGAACGAAAGGAATTAGGAGGGTAGCCTCTTTTTCAGGAATGGGAAGAAGTTTAAAGGTCATCTCACAGAGGATTCCTAAGGTTCCATAAGAACCGATCAGGAGTTTACTCATATCGTAGCCAGAAACATTTTTGACTGTTTTTCCTCCAGAAACCACAATATCCCCATTGGGGAAAACGGCTTTGGTTCCGATCACCAGATCTCTTGCTGTGCCGTACATATATCTCCTGGGACCGCTTGAATTAGTCGCCACAATCCCACCTAACGTAGCCTTCTCTGTAAAAGGAGGATCCATAGGAATGAAATACCCCCTTCCCTCTTTTGCCAATCTCTTCTGGACCTCTCTCAGGGTAATTCCGCTCTCGGCAGTCAGGGTTAAATTATCACAGTCACAATCCGTGATTCGATTCAGCCGCAGGGTAGAGAGAAGGATATCCACCTTTTTGGGAATATTCCCTATCTCAATTTTGGTCCCATTTCCCATCGGAATAATCGTCAAAGTTTGATCAAAAGCATAGGCCACAATTTTTGAAACCTCTTCCGGGGTTGCCGGATAGACGACCACTTTTGGACGCCTTCCATCAATCCTGAAAGATTGAAGCTGATCCGAATCTTTTAGGAGATGGGCTTCTCCAACCATCTCTTTCATTTTTGAAATCAATTTTTCAGTTCGTGTCATTTAAAAACTCCTTCCTGCTTCACCCCCGGGCTTCCCTTCTTACGGAAAAACCTGGTTCCATCTCTCTTTATGGGATCAGGGATAGGCGAGGGAGAGGATTACATTTAAATTTCTGGTAGAACTTTCCCAGGATTAAAAATATCCTCTGGATCGAAGGCCTTCTTCACCTTCCTCATCGCTGAAATATCCTTGGGAGTGAAGACAAAAAACATCTCTTTCTTTTTCTCTGTCCCGATTCCATGTTCTCCACTGATCGTTCCTCCGGCTTCTGCACATATCTTTAAAATTTCAGAACCGGCCAGATGGACTTTCCTTAACTCCTCTTCGTTTCGTTCATCAAAGAGGATGAGAGGATGGAGATTTCCATCTCCGGCATGAAACACATTGGCAATGGGAAGATTGTATTTCTTTCCAACCTCCATCACCCGAGTAAGGACTTCAGGAAGTTTTGTTCTTGGAACCGTCCCGTCACAGACCAGATAATTCGGTCTCAGCCTTGCTACCGCACCAAAGGCTCCCTTTCGTCCTGCCCAGAGCTGGGCTCGCTCTTCTTCTGTTCTTGCTGCCTTCACCTCTCGAGCGTGATTCTCCTTACAGATCTCGACGATCCGCTCTGCCAACCTCTCCATCCCATCCTTGAGTCCGTCAATCTCGATCAACAGAACGGCCTCTGCATCCAATGGGAACCCAGCGTGAATGGACTCCTCCACGGCTTTGATCGTCAATTTATCTAACATTTCAAGGGTGGCTGGAACGATCCCTTCTCCGATAATGGCTGAAACGGTCCTTCCGGCATCCTCCAATGAATTGTAGATAGCGAGCATTGTCTTTACCGCCTCTGGTTTTGGGACAATCCGTAGAACCAACTTGGTGGCAATCCCTAAAGTCCCTTCTGATCCCACAAGAAGCCCCGTAAGATCATATCCTGGATGGTCAAGAGCCTTTCCTCCTACCCAGATGACCTCTCCATCTGGAAGGACGACTTCTGCGCCCAGGATATGATTCGTCGTTACTCCATATTTGAGGCAGTGAGGGCCTCCTGAATTTTCTCCAAAATTTCCTCCAAAAGTGGACACTCTCTCGCTTGCAGGATCGGGTTGGTAGACATAACCATAACGGGCCAACTGGTTTTTCAGGGTTAGGGTAAAAAGCCCAGGTTCTACGACGGCCCTCTGGTTTTTAATATCGATTTCGAGAATTCGGTTCATTCTTGAAAAGTGGAGAACGATTCCACCTTTCGCAGGAATGGTCCCTCCGCTCAGATTTGTTCCCGAGCCTCTGGCCACCACAGGGACTGACTCTCGCCGGGCAAACTTTACGATCTGAGAGACTTCTTCCGTTGAACCTGGAAGGACAATACAGTCTGGTTTTGCCTTAAAGAGGGAGGCATCGTAACCATAAAGCAGTAAATCTGTTTCTGAATAAAGCACGTTCTCTTTCCCTACTATCTTGGATAGTTCCTCAACCAACCGTTCACGGTTCATGGCATCTCCTTTTTTTTATTCCTTATCGATTCGATCTCCGACCTTTAGGCCAACGTGTTTAGCAAACTCTATGGCCTCCATTTTTTCCCCTTTCTCTGCTCTCATCTTCCTCACCTGAATCAAACCTCCATGGGCTGAAATCATAAGGCCTTCTTCTCCAATGGAGACGACCTCCCCGGGAGGAATTTCTGTATGTTGAGGAATCATCCTCGCCTCATAGAATCTGACCTTCATTCCTTTAAAGAATGCAAAAGCTCCGGGTTGTGGATCGCATCCCCTTATTAAATTGTAAATTTCCAGTAAGGGTTGGGTAAAATCGATTTGAGCCACTCGATCATCACAGGGAGGTTCATAGGTAGCCTTCGATTCATCCTGGGGAATTCGCTGGGCTTTTCCTTCTTTAATTAAATCCACCGCTTCAACGATGGCTTCCACACCCATTGGAAATAGGGTATTAAAATAGAGGGAACCCGTGGTGTCCTCCGGTTTGATCTCAACCTCTTTTTGAAGCAAGATCGGTCCTGTATCAATTCCTCGATCTGCCCAAAAAATGGTTAACCCCGTGCGTTGATCCCCTTGAATGATAGCCCAATGAATACCACTTGCCCCTCGGTGTCTGGGCAGCAAGGATGGATGATAGCAGATCGTTCCAAAGGTAGGAATGGTTAATAACTTTTCAGGAATGATATCCGTGACAAAAGCTAAGATGACAAGATCTGGGTTTAACTTTTTATAGAGGTCATAGACTTCGGGGTCTTTCATACTCTTTGGCCTAAAAACGGGGATCCCTAATTTTTGTCCAAGGGCGGCTACAGGATCTCCTCTTTTATCAGGCAGGGTAAAGACCCCGACAATCTCCTCCCCTTTTTGGGTCAGGGCTTCGAGAACCTTTTCTGCGAAAGGGCCCTGACCCACTATCACGATTCTCATCCCTCTTCCTTTGGCTATTCTTTCTTCTTTCTTTTTGCATCGAAGGCAGCAATTTCATCCATGATAGCGAGGATAGTCTTTGCATTCTCGTAGACTGGTGTATCCACCATCTTTCCTTGATAAGACACTGCCGCTGCCCCCTTTGCAATCCCTTCCTCTTCAAACACCTTCACCACTCCTCTGGCCCATTCCACATCTTCCGGGGCAGGAGTATAGATTCTGTGAGCAGGTTCGATCTGGCTTGGATGGATGAGCATTCTTCCTTCATAACCGAGTTGACGGCCAAATCGTGTGCTCTTTTCAAAAGCCTCTGTATCCTTGTAGGCCACAAACGGGCAGTCGATGGCAATACAGCCTGCGGCCCTTGCTGCCACTGCGGTATGGGCTCTGGCATAAAACTGCTCTTCACCTTCGATCGTTAATTTGACCCTCATATCTTTCGTATAATCCACTGCCCCGAAGATAAGAGAATTTACCCTTTTGCTGGCAATGGCAGAAGGATAGGCATTAATGACCCCTTTTGCGGTCTCAATCAGAAGCTGAATGGCAATGCTTCCAACCGGTAGCCCCCTTCTTCGCTCCAATTCTTCGAGTTTCCAGTCGAGTCGCTGGACATGATCTGGACCTCCACATTTTGCCAGGCAAACGCCGGAAAGGCCTTCGTGGACAATCGCTTCGAGGTCGTCATTGGTCATCAACGTCTCCCAATTGTTTATCCGGACATAGACGATAGAGCCTCCTGAACCCGCATACTTTAAATTCTCCCGGACCATCTCCCGAGCCCTGGGTTTCTCGGCAGGAGGAACCGAATCCTCCAGATCTAACGTGATGATGTCTGCAGGAATTTCAGGGGCTTTGGAAATCATCTTCTCATTGTTGCCTGGAATGTAAAAAACCGATCGCATGACTGTCATAGTGACACCTCCATATAATGGATTAAGGGAGAGGTGAGAGGCTTTAGGTTAAAGAATCGGCCTCAAACCTAAAATCCCAATGTTAACTTAACAATTTTTTGAGTGTTGGGGCGATCTCATCGGGTCGATCGACGACATGAACTCCTGCTTCCTTCAAGGATTTAATCTTATCTTTTGCCGACCCCTTCCCTCGTTCAATGATGCTACTGGCGTGGGAGAATCTCATTCCCTCTGGTGCCCAGGCCCCGGCCACATAAACCACCAAAGGTTTGGTGAATTCCCCCTTGCGAACACATTCAGCTGCTTCTTCTTCATAGGGACCGCCAATCTCTCCGAAAATGGCTACGGCTTTAGTATCCGGGTCTTTCTCAAAAAGGGGTAAAATATCCGCAAAGGACATTCCTAATACAGGTTCTGTACCTATATGAAGAACCGTCGATACGCCAAGGCCTGCCTCTTTAATAGCCCATGGAACAGTTCCAGACTGGCCTCCGCTTCTTGAAATGACCCCTACTGGACCAGGGACAAAGACCCTTTTCGCAAACTCGGGAGTCCCTCCAAGCCAGCCAGCGGCGGCTACTCCAGGACTGATAATTCCGATCGATCCGGGCCCAAGGAGTTTGGCTCCTTTCTGTTTTCCATATGCCAACATCTCAAGAATATCGTACAAAGGCACCCGTTCTACAGGCATGACAATGAACTTAATTCCTCCATCAAGCGCCTCATAGACTGCCTCTTTCAGGGCCGGTCCTGGAACAAAGGTCACACTCGCATCGATCGGGCCTTGAGCCCTGATTGCCTCCTCAACGGTATTGTAAACAGGGATCCCGGAAACCTCTTCTCCTCCTCTTCCGGGCGTCACCCCGGCCACGACTTTGGTCCCATACCCTTTCATAAAAGCAGCCCTTGCAGAACCTTCCCTTCCTGTGATCCCTTGAACCAGCACGGTTGTATTCTTTTCAATCAGAATAGCCATTTTCCAATCCTCCTGTTATTTAAACTCTTCTTTCAAGTTCAGTTAACCCCGTACTTTCTTCTATATTCTTCTAATCCAGGGATAGGGGCCTCTATGGTAATGGCCTTATTCCCTCTAAACCAGCACTCATATTCACAGGCCAGACATTCCGTCCCTACCCTTTCGGCATAGGCCGCATCGCCTCCTAATGCTGGCTTTCCATCCTTAATAATAAGAATCCCACGATCATAGAGTTTACAACCCGCTGCACAGGCATGGGTCTGACATCCTTCACATTTACTCTCATCGATCATAATCCTAATCGTTCTCTCTTTGAATTCGATCATGGCCTATTCCTCCTTTATGCCCCTCTCTTTTCGATATTCTAAAATCAGCGCTTTCATCCTCTTCGCCAGAAAGTCTGTTTCATAGACCTTATCACTCCCATAGAATTCAAATCGACCAGGAAGATCTTTCGTCCCTTCTTTCAGGATCTCCATGGATTCCTTCTCTTTATTTCCACAGAGAAGAATGACACAGGGAAAACCTGGACGTTTCGGAATCTCTTCCCTTAAGGCTTTCACCACTCCATGGGCATGATGCCATTGTTCCTGATTGGCTACGATGAATCCTCCCAACATATAGCCCTCAATATCAGGCTGCGAAAGGATAACCTTTGCAGCTCGATACACCTTTGCGGCAGTTGGGTTTCCACTGGTATCCGCATAATTGGCGATCTTCAGCCCCTGCCGATTGAGAGCATCCACTCCAAGGATGGCTCCTCCACCCCCGATTCCATGGTAGCCCACATAACCCAGGCCTTTCCGATCAGGAGCCATCTGAGCAATATAACAGGTTCCTCTCAAATCGCTCTCCTCAATCTTCCATGCAATCCGGTCAAGTTCCGTGGGAGGAGTGGGAGATTCTCGAGCCACTTCGATTCCTAATTCAGGATGACGAAAGACAGAGGAGTCATCGATGGCCATTCGACAATCTCCTGCAACGATCTTTCCATCTTTGGTCAAGATCAGGGGATTGATCTCGGCGGTTCGACAATTATAATTTTTAAAGGTCTGATAGAGTCCCATAATCGCCTGGGCAATGGGCTGAAGAATCTGATTGGGAACCCGGAGTCGAACAGCCAGATTGAGGGCATCATAATATCGGAAGCCTCGAAGGACATCGACCATCATTTGAGCGATCTTATCGGAAGGGACGGACTCGATATCGACTCCCCCTTCTGTGCTAAACATGACCACCGGTGCCCGAACCTCCCGAGAGGCATCGATAATGACTCCCACATAGAATTCCTTCTCGATATCGAGCTTCTCCTCCACCAAAACTTTTTCAACTTTCAGGTTCTTAATCATTGATCCTAAAAGTTCTCCTGCACCTTTTTCAGCCTCCTGAGGGGTGTTTGCAAATTTGATCCCTCCGGCCTTCCCTCGGCCTCCTGCCCAGATTTGGGATTTGATGGCAACGGGCTTCCCAATCTTTTCGGCAATCTTTTTAGCCTCCTCTGGAGTTGAAGCAATCTCCCCTTGAGGGACTGCTACCTTTGCCGTCTTTAAGATTTGTTTTCCCTGGTATTCATATAGACGAGCCATATCCACCTCCAAAAAATCTTTTTCTAAAACCTGGCCGTTTTATAACAAATGGGATAGGGATTGTCAATAAAATTTTTAATTTGTAAAATGGTAAGACCACTTTCCCAAGTTTAAATGGCCTCTACCATCTCCATTTAAATCCAAGGCTTTGAGGGATAAAAGGGGCCCATAGAAATCGTTATTTTGGCCTGTTTTAATCGGAAATACTCCTGTCAGGCTTAAATTTATTTCCACCCTTCTCTGAGGGGTTACAATAATTGCAATCCCTCACTCACTCGCACCCATATATATCCCACCCTTCAGTGAGGCATGACCAAAAATTAAATTTTTCACTTGACTTTTATAAAAAATTATTATTTAAAGAAAGTAAGACCACTTTTCCAATTTTAAGGCTATGTTCAAACCCATCAAACATACAAAAATCTCGGATGAAATCATCAGTCAGATCAAGAGTCTGATTGCCCAGGGGATTCTGAAACCTGGGGATCGACTTCCCCCCGAGCGAGAACTCGTGAAGGAATTAGGAGTAAGCCGTCCTTCTCTCCGTGAGGCCTTAAATTCGCTAATAACGATGGGTTTTCTTGAAATCAAGGGGAAAAGAACGTTTGTCAAATCGGTGGCCTCGGGAAGTATTCAGGAACCAATCTCCCTCATGCTCAAAGCGGATGCCCAGAAGATCTTCGATCTCATCGAAGTGAGAAAGGCCATAGAAACCTGGGCGGCCTTTCATGCGGCTCAGAAGGCAACAGAAGAGGATATCCACCAACTCGAGAAGATCCTTCAACGGATGAAGAAAGCCTTTCAAGAAGGGAAACCCTGGGAAAAGGAAGATGCTGATTTTCATCTCGGCATCGCTCAATCCACTCACAATCCAATTCAGGCTCACATCATGTTTTCCATCCACGATCTTCTCAGGGAATCGGTTGCAAAAGTGTTTAGAGATCGAAACAAAGTAAGGAAACTCATCGATCAACACGATCGGATCTTCAATGCGATTAAAAATCACTCCCCCGAGAAGGCAAGAGAAAAAACGCTGGAACACCTTAATTACGTGGAGTCAGAAGTAAAGGCCTCTATCACTAATAATAAAAATTAAAAAACGAGGATCGCCCAATGATTCCAAAGCAGAGACTGATTGAGATTGTAGGGACCGAAAACTTTACCGACCAATTAGAAGAATTAATCCCCTATAGTTATGACGCCTCCATGAATGTTCATCGACCGGAGGGGGCTACCTGGCCGGAGTCCGTTGAACAGGTAGCTAAAATTGTTCAACTGGCCAACGAGATAAAAATCCCTGTCATTCCCAGAGGGGCTGGAACGAGTCTGAGTGGAGGGGTCGTTCCCATCCAGGGTGGAATCATCATCGATCTCTCAAAAATGAATAAAATTATCGAGATCAGTATTGAGAATCGGTATGCCCGTGTTCAGGCAGGGGTGGTTTGTGACACCCTCAATCGGGAATTGGCAAAATTCGGGTTTGTCTTTCCCCCTGATCCTGCAAGCAGTTCAGTGGCAACGATTGGAGGAAACGTGGCAACGAATGCAGGAGGAATTAAAGGGGCCAAATATGGAACTACTCGTGATTATGTGTTGGGACTTCAGGTCGTCCTTCCTACGGGTGAAGTGATGCATACCGGTTCCTATACGATGAAAAGTGTTTCAGGTTACGACCTTTCAAGACTCTTTATCGGGTCGGAGGGAACCCTGGGTGTGGTCACTGAAGCCACGTTAAAGATCAACCCCCTTCCCCGCCATGCGATGACGGCAGTAGCAACCTTTTCCAGATTAGAAGAGGCAGGCAATGCCATCTTCCAAACCATGACCAGTGGCATTCTCCCCAGTGTCATGGAAATTATGGATCAGGTCACTCTTCGATCGATTAAAGAAAATACAGATATCTCTCTTCCGGATGCCGAGGCCATGATTCTCACAGAGACAGACGGCTATACGTGGGAAGAGGTAGAAGCTCAGATGGAGGTGATTTTAGATATTTTTAAAAAGAACCATCCTATTGAAATGAAAACAGCCAAAGATGAAAAAGACCGAATCAACCTCTGGAAAGCGCGAAAGTCTGCCTATGCTACATTGGCCCGGGTGAGTAACAGCTTTGTTCTCGATGATGTGACGGTTCCCATCTCGAGAATCCCTGAATTGCTGATAGGGATTCAGGGAATCTCAAAAAAATATGACATCGTCATTGCCACTTTTGGCCACGCAGGAGATGGAAATCTTCATCCCCAAATCCTTTATGATGAATATGACCCCCAGCAGGTGGAACGAATGGAAAAGGCCGAGGCGGAGATCTTCCATCTGGCCATCTCCTTAAATGGAACCCTTTCAGGGGAGCATGGGATTGGACTCTCCAAGGCAAATTATATGACCCTTGAACACGACCCTGTGGAGATGGCCTTGATGAAAAAGATCAAGAAGACCCTGGACCCCAATAACATTATGAATCCAGGCAAACGAGCCCTGGACTAAAAATAGGTGAACCCTCGACCTCTGGAATTCTCGAATCTTTAATCCCATAGGAGACTCCATGGCCAACAACATTCAATTCGATGAGAAGAGGCGAAAGGCGATCGCTCAGTGTTCGCGGTGTGGATTCTGCCGTGCCGTCTGTCCGATCTTTGATCTCACGAAACGACCCGTTACCAACGCCCGGGGAAAGATGATTCTTTTGAAGGAGCTTATGGAAGGAAAACTTTCCGTCACCGAAGCGGTGGCTCAAGCCTTTCTTCGTTGCACCACCTGTATGAACTGTACGGTAAACTGTCCCTCAGGGGTGGATCCTCAGGAAATGGTCAAACATGCTCGTAAAGAGTTCGTTCAACTGGGTATGGATAATCTCTTTAAGGCTATGGCAGAGACGATGGCGAAATATGGAAATATCTATGGAGAGGAAAAGAGGGTGGATTGGGGACATAAGAAAGGCAATGCACCGATCGTCTTGTTTTTAGGTTGTGTAGGAACCTATCGGGAAGAAGAAAGTGTAAAAGAAACCCTACAACTCCTTGATATCCTCAAAGTGGATTATACCCTCATTGATGAAGTATGCTGCAGTGGAGTCCTTGAGGATGTGGGATACAAGATCATTGAAGATTTAGCCAAACAAAACATCAGGGAGATAAAAAAGACAGGGGCAAAGAACCTCATCACCACCTGTCCTTACTGCTATCGGGTCTTTAAAGATCATCCTGCTTACCAGAACCTTGGAGTAAAACTCAGCCACATCACCCAGTTTCTTAAGGATTTTCATTTTGAGGTCCAGACACAAAAGCGAGTGACCTATCATGACCCTTGCGATCTTGGTCGCCATGCAGGAATCTATGAGGAACCCCGTGAAATCATCCGAAAGATCGCTCCCAATTTTGTAGAACCCTTAAGGACGAGAGAGAATGCGATGTGCTGCGGGGCTGGAGGGGGTTTCCGAGGATCTTTTCCTAAGGAATCGGTAAGGATTGCGAGGAACCGTTTGTCTCAAATCATCGAAGAGACGGGGGCTGAAATCTTACTGACCGAATGTCCTTCCTGTCTCCATAATTTCAGAAATGCCAGACGGCAAAAACAGAAAATCGAAATCTATAATATTACCGAATTTATTGGGAAACTCTATCGAGAAAAAGCCTCCTTCGGAAAAGAAGCGGCTTAGAGATCCCCTATCTCAAAAGAATCTCCTTTAGAGCACCAATCAGGCAAGCGATATTCTGCATCTTACAGGTCTCTCCCATGAGACCGATTCTCCAGATCCTTCCTTTTAAGGGACCTAACCCCCCACCGACTTCGATCTGATATTCTTCCAAGAGTCTTTTTCGGATCTTGGCATCCTCGACGCCATCGGGGAGGATCACAGAGGTGAGCATCGGCAAACGAAATCCTTCCTGGGCAAAGAGTTTAAAACCAATATTCTCCAATTCCATCTTTAAATGATCTCCCAGGGTCTGGTGACGTTTAAATCGTTCTTCCAATCCCTCTTCCATCACCATCTTCAACCCTTCGCGAAGGGCATAGAACATGGAGGCAGGGGCTGTATGATGATACACCCTCTCCTCTCCCCAGTATTTTTCAAGGAGCAAAAGATCAAGGTAAAAACTTTGGACCTTTGTCTTTCTGGAACGAAGAATGTCCATGGCCTTCGAGCTTACTGTAAGAGGGGAAAGCCCTGGAGGAACGCTCAGACATTTTTGTGAACTACTATAGCAGACATCAATTCCCCATTCATCCACTTTCACTGGAGCTCCACCCAGGGTCGTTACAGCATCGACGACCAGGAGAGTATTTTTCTTTTTACAATAAGAGCCTATTTCTTCGAGAGGCTGCATCACGCCTGTGGAGGTCTCTCCATGAACCAGACCGCAGATCTTTGTCTGGGGGTTCTCCTTTAAGGTTCGGATCACCCTCTCAGGTTCAACGGGTTTCCCCCACTCTTGTTCAATCTGAATCACCTTTGCCCCACAGCGTGAGGCCACCTCCACCATTCTTGCTGCAAAAAAACCATTGACCCCGATGACCACCGTATCTCCAGGCTCGACAAAATTGACAAAGGAGGCTTCCATCCCGGAGCTCCCTGTAGCAGAAATGGCAAGGGTTAAGGAGTTTTTCGTTTGAAAGACCGCCCTGAGCATCTCACTGATTTCATCCATACAGGAGAGAAGTTGAGGGTCCAGATAGCCAATGACAGGAGTCATCATTGCCTGATACACTCGATAATGAACATTACTGGGTCCAGGCCCCATCAGAATTCGAGGGGTCGGATGTAAATCTCCCGCACTCCATTTGTCCATGACTAAACCTCCTCTAACTCTATTTTTAAACCATCACTGGCAGCAATGACTCTCGTTCCGAACTCTTTTTCTAATTGGGCCGCTACTTCCCATGGTTTTGCCCGAATGAGGGTCATTCCAAAATGGGTAAGCACGGTCAATTTCGGTCTTATCTTATGGAGGATCGTCTTGACATCTTCGATTGAAAGATGGTCAATAGGTTCTTCTCCTACGGGCTTTAACCGAACCACATGAATGATAAGGATCTCCCCTTTATAGAGCTTCAGGATCTCCGGGAAGAACCGAGTATCCGTGATCCATGAGAGAGAGTGAGGGGAAAGTTTGAAATTAAATCCATAGGTCTCTACGGGATGGCGATGACGAACCGTCGTTTTGAAAAGAATCTCTCCGACACGATACTCCGAATCTTCTTTTAAAATTTCAATCCTCTCTACATATCCTCTTAAATATTTCAGAACGACCGGATCCTCTTCGAGAGCATCCCTTGGAGCAAAAAGAACCCCCCGCTTCTTAAATCCCCCTTCTGTCATCGCTTCGATCATGACATTGATATCTCCGGAATGATCCAGATGTTTATGGGTGAGAAGAATTCCATCCAAAGAGGAGGGTTCTAATCTGGGTTTACTACTGAGACAACGGACCAGAGCTCCTGGTCCTGGATCGATATAAAGATGGGTATTTCCAACATTCAGCCAAGTTCCACCCGAAGCCCGAAGCTGCTTCATGACCACAAATCTTGCCCCTGCTGTCCCTAAAAATTTGAGAAATGACATATCGCTATCCGTTTCCTAATTCTCTTAATTTCTCCTCATCCAATCCAAAATAATGCCCTACTTCGTGGAGGACCACTTCTCGAATCCTTTCTTCTATCTCTTCACGGGTAGCGCAGCAGGATTCGATAGGATGTTGAAAGAGGGTGATCTTATCGGGAAGGACATTTCCATAAAAGAATCCTCTTCGATCGAGGGGAATCCCCTGATAAAGACCGAGTAATTCATTTGAAGAACGAAGGCCTAATTCGTGAAGGAGGGTCGGCTCGGCTCGATCCTCAATTACCACAGCCACGTTTTCCATCCGAATTCGAATCTTTTTGGGAAGCCCTTTCAGGGCTGAAATAACGATCCTCTCAAACTCTTCCCTGGTGAGTTTCATTCATCCCCGTATCTTCAAATTTTTGGTGAATTTAACAAAATTCCTCAAAGATTACAAGAGATAAATTAAAATCCCTGTAATCCCTCACTCAGATGGGGAATAAGCCCGAGAGGGGTATTGGAGAAACCCAAAGTGCGGCTACCTTAAATGGTCCATAGAACTCCTTACTTTGGTTGGTTTTAATCAGAAGCCCATTTCAACGATGGATCGATTCGTAGAATCTATTTATATTCAATCTATCCGCGTTCTATGGGTTTCGGAAATACTCCTGTCGGGCTTAAATGATTTCCCCGCTTCAGTGAGGCATTACAAATCCCTTGTATTTCTTCATTGAAAGTCGAAAGGGGGGCGTTGAAAGCTATAGGAGCCAACTTCGGAGGACCATATTGACTCCTAAATGAAGGAAGATATAATAGAATTAGGATGAAAAAGGTTCAAAGCACCCTCACCCCTATTGTCCTCATTGCCCCTTATCCTGAAATGGCAGAGCTTGCGATGGAGATCTGTAAAGATTTTGAGAAACCTGTTGGAATTGAAGTGGGGGATCTGCAGGAAGGGCTTAAAAAAGCGTTTCTTCTTTTGGAGAAGGGAGTGGAGATCATCATCAGCCGAGGAGGGACGGCCCGACTTCTTAAACAGGAATTGATGATCCCGGTCGTAGAAATCCAGGTTTCTGCTTTTGATATCCTTCGGGCTCTTAAAAAGGTTTCAAACAAAAGTCAAAAAATAGGAATCATCGGTTTTGGAAATGTGGTATTGGGTTCAGATCAACTGGCCGATCTTCTCAATCTCGATTTGAGAGTCTTCCCTGTTCAAAATGAACAAGAAGTTCCACAAAAAATAGAAGAAGCCCGCAAGGAAAAAGTGGAGATCATCATTGGCGATAAAATTGTTGTGTCTCAAGCCAAAAAAATGGGATACCCTTCCATCTTGATCGAATCGGGAAAGGAAGCCATTTTACAATCCTTCCATGAAGCCTATCGGATCTTAGAGGTCGTTCGCTCCGAATCAGAAAAAAGTCAGCAATATTTAAATACACTCAATCAATTAAAAGCCGTTCTGGATTCTGTGGATGATCAGATTGTTCTTCTTGACAGAGAAGATCGAATTCAATCATGCAATCCGGCCGCCCTAAATTTCCTCAAAATGAAAGAGAACCAGGTAAAAGGGAAATCCCTCATGCTCTATCCTATTGAGCCACTCAAGGAAATGAAAAAGGAGTGGGCTCCCCAACGAAATCATCTTGCCTTGATTCAGGGAAAACATTTACTCCTCGATTATCTCCCGGTAGGAACCTCGGAGGAGAGGATAGGAGCCCTCATTATTGGGAGAAGTATTTCAAAACTTCAACAGGCAGAAAGAAAGGTAAGAAATGAGCTCTATTTAAAAGGGCATGTAGCCCGTTATACCTTCTCCGATATTCTTACAGGAGACGAAAATTTTCAGAAGGTGATCCAGAGGGCAAAGAGTTTTTCTCAATCCTCATCCACTGTTCTGATTCAGGGGGAAACTGGGACGGGCAAAGAAATGTTTGCCCAGGGAATCCATCATGAACGATTTGGCTTGGAAAGGCCTTTTGTCGCAATCAACTGCGCCACCCTTCCCGAACCTCTTCTCGAGAGCGAACTTTTTGGTTATGCCCCGGGAGCCTTTACGGGCGCAAGGAAGGATGGAAAAAAGGGACTTTTCGAATTGGCCCATGGAGGCACCCTCCTTCTCGATGAAATTAGTGAATTACCCCTTAATCTTCAAAGTCGTCTCCTGAGGGTCATTGAAGAGAAAGAGGTTCAGCCCATTGGAGACGACCGGGTAATCCCTGTGGAGGTTCGAATTATTGCCACCACCAATAAGGACCTTTCAAAGGAAGTCGAGGAGAAACGATTTCGAGGAGACCTATTTTATCGTTTAAATGTCCTCTATTTAAACTTGCCTGCTTTACGAGAACGAGGGAGAGACCCCTTTATCCTGTTTAAGAATTTTATTTTGAAGATCAACCCAAAATGTCCAAAGAGGGTTTTCTTCAATAAAGAGATCGAAACCCTTCTTTGCGAACACTCCTGGCCTGGAAATGTTAGGGAATTGAAAAATTTAGTAGAAAGACTCGCTCATCTTACAGACCATTTTACTAAAGACTTCGACGATCTTCCCGATTGGATTCGTGAAGAACTGAAACGATCGGAACCTAAAAAAGAGAAGGAACCGCAACAGGAGGTCCTCTCCCTGAAGCTTAAGGAATTAGAGAAGGAGTGGATAAAGAAGATCATCGAATCCTCTCATCTAAAAAAAACCGATCTGGCTAAGTCTCTGGGAATCAGTCGAACCACCCTCTGGAAAAAGTTAAAATC
>CAZMWF010000054.1:0-1588 GCA_964570075.1 uncultured Syntrophaceae bacterium
TCAGAAGTTATTGGAGATGGCCATTGACCGTTTTGGATTAAGTGCCCGGGCCTATACGCGAATTCTGAAGGTCGCCCGAACCATCGCGGATCTTGAAGGACAGATCAATATCCAACCCTCCCACCTCTCCGAAGCCATTCAGTATCGAACCCTTGACCGAAATTTGAATGGATGATGGATACGATTGAGTCCTTCTCTGAATTTCTGAAAAAGATCGGGGCCCCAAACTTCCTGGTCATTGGCATCGCCATCATTGTGCTGTGGCTTCTCATTTCAGGAGTGGTGAGAGGAATAAAAAAGAGAAAAGAGGAAAGGGGTTCCGAAGAGGAAGAGTGATCTTACGAAGATTTTCTCAACATTTTCCAGGATAAGAAAAAAGAGAGGGCGAGGGCCACGACCATCGTTGACATGGAAAAAAAGAAAAATAGAAGAATCAGACGCTCTTTCAGCGTGGCGTATTTAGCCTCCATCATTCCCACATAGAGCATCCCTACAATCTTTCCTTGAATATCATAAATCGGTTCATAAGCAGTAATATACCAATTATCCACCACGAAAGCCCTCTGAATCCAGGGAATTCCCCTGCCAAGAACCTGTTCCTGGACCTCTTTCATCGCTCGAGTTCCAATGGC
The DNA here is from genome assembly GCA_964570075.1 of uncultured Syntrophaceae bacterium. Classification (GTDB taxonomy): domain Bacteria; phylum Desulfobacterota; class BSN033; order BSN033; family UBA1163; genus CALIBK01. The sequence continues at coordinate 633 of CAZMWF010000054.1, forward strand.
TCGATGACCCTCTTTATCCATCACATTGGTAGAGATTCTCAAGTCACCCAGGAAGAGGGTTGCCGTTCCAATCTCCCTCCCCTTATACTTCGCATCTCGGAAAACGATATTCTTAATCTCATCCACAATCTCATAATTTCGATTAAGAAGAATCCCTCCTGTAATGGCCCCCATCACCTCTCCGTTGAAGTCAACAATCGGGTGGGCGGATTTTAAAACCATTCCCGAAGTCTCTTCCAATGGTTCTTTCCTTGCCTCTCTTGATGGAAGAATCGAAGGGATGGCTGCTTTTTTAGCTAATCCTTCCCCCTCTCGGGATAATTCATCCCCTGAAAGGACCTGAGTTCCTGAAAGGGACTTCTTTTTAAGGGCCTCCTGAACGAAAGGATCTGTCAAGAGGCTGTCTCCAAGGGTTCTCGGATGATGAGCCCTAAAAAGGGCCACTCCCTTCTGATCGACCAAGGTGAGAAAGTCCAGCTTCCTTTCTTTCATCAATTTGGAAAGTTCGTCTCGAATGATGTCAAATTTCCTCTCCTTTAGTCCTCTTTTCAAAATATGTCTCTGAGAAGTCCAGTAGATCGTCCAATCGATCTCTTTGAGCTTAGTCTGGTACACATATCTTGCTGTATTAAGATCCTCTTTTACCCTCTCCTGAGCCTCTGAAATGATCTGATTTGTGATTAATGAATTCACGATAAGAGTGGTCGTCACTCCCATAAAACAGGCAAGGGCTAAAAAGAGGATGGCCAGTTTCGTTGTGGTAGAAATTTTCATGGAATATAAGTTAGCATAAATAAAGGAAAAAGTAAATTTAAAAGTAATGCCTCACTGAAGCGGGGAAATCATTTTAAGCCCGACAGGAGTATTTCCGAAACCCATAGAACGCGGATGGATTGAATATAAATGAATCCTACGAATCGATCTATCGTTGAAATGGGTTTCTGATTAAAACCAAC
>CAZMWF010000055.1:0-43307 GCA_964570075.1 uncultured Syntrophaceae bacterium
GTTGGTTTTAATCAGAAACCCATTTCAACGATAGATCGATTCGTAGGATTCATTTATATTCAATCCATCCGCGTTCTATGGGTTTCGGAAATACTCCTGTCGGGCTTAAAATGATTTCCCCGCTTCAGTGAGGCATTACTACTAAATAGTTGAAAATTATTTTTAAAAATGATAGAAAACAGAATCTGATCAGAAAGTGTTGAAATTTCCTCTACCCTCTGGTCAAAAAAGGGAATCGGTTGATTCAGTAAAAAATTTGAAAAAGGAGAAAAGCGATGGATCTGAGGATTCGGAAAGCCGCCGTATTAGGAGCAGGGGTGATGGGAAGTGCCATTGCGGCCCATCTGGCAAATGTAGGAATTCCGACCTTTCTTCTTGACATGGTTCCCCTTCAACTGACCGAGGAGGAAAAAAAGAAAGGGCTGACCTTGGAGAGTCCGGAGGTAAGAAATCGATTCTCCCTTTCAGGGAAAAAAAGAGTTCAAGACTCAAGGCCTGCTTCCTTCTATCTGAAAGAGGATGCTGAGCTGATTACCATAGGAAACTTTGAAGACCACCTCCGCTGGGTCTCACAGGTGGACTGGGTGATCGAAGCGATCATTGAAGACCTCGAAGCGAAAAGAAGTCTCTTAAAAAAGTTACTTCCCTTTATAAAAGAAGGGACGATAATGAGTTCCAATACGTCTGGGATCTCCATTAAAAAGATGGTCGATGGTTTTCCGGAAGACTTTAAAGAGAGATTCCTGGGAACCCACTTCTTCAATCCTCCCCGATATATGAAACTCTTGGAAATCATCCCTTCCCCTTCCACCAAAAAGGAGATCCTGGAGAGGATCGCTCAGGTGGGAGAGAGGGTGCTCGGAAAGGGAGTGGTCTTTGCTAAAGATACCCCTAACTTTATTGCCAATCGGATTGGAGCCTTTGCCAGTGCGATTACGATCCGCACCATGATGGAAGAGGGATATAAGATTGAAGAGGTGGATCAGATCACCGGACCTGCCATGGGAAGACCCAAGCAGGCCACCTTCAGGCTGGCTGATCTGGTGGGCCTGGATGTTGTCGCTATGGTCTCAAAAAATCTCTACGAGTCCCTTCCAGAAGGTGAAAGGGAATACTTTGTAACCACACCTTTTATCCAGCAGATGATCAAGAATCAATGGTTAGGGGATAAGACGAAACAGGGCTTCTACAAGAAGATAAAAAGGGGAGGAGAGGAAGAAATATGGGTCCTCGATTATGAGAAAATCGACTATCGCCCCCAGATAAAAGTGACTTTTCCTTCGATCGAGATGGGGAAAAATATAGAAGAGGTAGGACAGCGGATCAAAACCCTCATCACAAGCCCTGATCGGGCAGGTCAGTTTGCATGGAAGGTCCTTAAAAAGATCTTGCTTTACTCTGCGGAAAAGATCCCCGAAATCTCAGAGGACATTGTCAATGTGGATCGGGCCATGAGGTGGGGATATAATTGGGAACTGGGCCCCTTTGAACAATGGGATGCGATCGGGGTGGAGGCCTCTGTCAGGAGGATGGAAAAAGAGGGAGAAAGGATCCCTCCCTTAGTGGAAACCCTTCTTCGAAAAGGATATCCCTCTTTTTATGAAAAGAAAGAGGGTGAGCGCTTCTACTTCGATTTTCGTAGGAGTCAATATCAGCAGATTGAGGAAAAGCCTCAATTCCTCATCTTACGCAGTTTAAAGGAACGAAAGAAGACGGTCCTCTCAAATCCTGGGGCCAGTTTGATTGATATCGGTGACGGAGTCGCCTGCCTTGAATTCCATTCCAAGATGAACACGATTGGAGCTGACACGATCCAGATGATGAGAGAGGCTCTGAAAGTGGTGGAAGAAAAATTTGATGGTTTAGTCATTGGAAACCAGGCCGAAAACTTCTCCGCTGGAGCCAACCTGATGCTCATCCTCTTTGAGATCCAGGATGAAAACTGGGACGAACTCGAGGCCTCAGTGAAAGCCTTTCAGGATACCCTCATGGCCATCAAATATTTTGAAAAACCTGTCGTTGCGGCTCCTTTTGGGCTTACTTTGGCGGGGGGTTGTGAAATCTGCCTTGCCGCCTCAAAGATGAGGGCTTCCGCAGAAACTTATATGGGTTTGGTGGAGGTCGGCGTGGGTTTGGTCCCGGCTGGAGGTGGGACAAAGGAAATGCTCCTTCGCTCCATCGAAGCCATTCCTCCAGGGGTGGAAGCAGACCTTCTCCCTTTTGTCCGGAGGGCCTTTGAAACGGTGGCCATGGGAAAGGTCTCGACGAGTGCCAAAGAGGCTCAACAGTTAGGATATATGAGAATGACGGATCAGATTACGATCAATCGGGATTACCTTCTCCATGATGCAAAGCAGACCGTTCTGAACATGGTTCAAGAGGGCTATCGCCCACCTCGACCGAAAAGGGTTAAAGTCATGGGGGAGAGAGGATATGCCCTTCTTCAGATGGGACTCTTCTACATGAAGGAAGGGGGTTATATCAGTGACTATGATCAACATATCGCAAAGAAGATCGCCCACATCATGACCGGAGGAAATCTTCCTGATGGGACCGAAGTGACCGAACAGTACCTTCTGGATTTAGAGAGAGAGGCTTTTCTCAGTCTCTGTGGGGAACCCAAGACCCAGGAAAGGATCGAATACATGCTGAAGAAGGGGAAACCCCTTCGGAATTGATGGGTTCAACAAATTCTGATTCCCTCCATGGGGAAGGAGGGGAGATCATCATCTCAAATACAAGGAGTCTTAAAAATGGAGGGCTCTACGATGAGAGAAGCAGTCGTCGTGTCTGCCGTGAGAACGGCTGTAGGAAAAGCCCCAAGGGGAATCCTCAAGGATACTCGACCGGACGAGATAGGGGCAATCGTTATTAAAGAAGCGGTTCGTCGAGTCCCTGGTCTTAAAATGGAAGAAGTGGACGATGTAGTCATTGGGTGTGCCTTTCCAGAATCGGATCAGGGCCTCAATCTCGCTCGAGTCATTACCTTAAGAGCCGGTTTTCCCTATACGGTTCCAGGTCAAACGGTGAATCGTTTTTGCTCCTCGGGGCTTCAGGCAATTGCTACAGCCGCTTATGAAATTATGTTGGGAGCCACAGAGGTGATGGTCGCAGGAGGAGTCGAATTTATGAGTCAAGTTCCTATTATGGGTCTTACTCCTTCTCCCAATCCTTATCTTGTGGAACATTATCCTCAGGTCTATATCTCTATGGGACTTACTGCTGAAAATGTAGCTGAGAGGTTTGGAATCTCGAGAGAGGATCAGGATCGTTTTGCCCTCCTCAGTCATCAGAAGGCAGCCCGTGCCATCCGTGAGGGTAAATTCAAGGAGGAGATCATTCCTATTCCTGCTAAGATTAAAGAGACCAGAGAAGATGGAAAGGTCATCGTCAGAGAGGTTTCCTTTGATACCGATGAAGGGGTTCGCTTCGACACTTCCCTGGAGGCCATGGCTGCCCTCAAGCCTGTCTTTAAAGCAAAAGGAACGGTAACCGCAGGCAATTCCTCTCAAACCAGTGATGGAGCCGCGGCTCTGGTTTTAATGTCCAGGGAGAAGGCAGAGGCATTAAACGTAAAGCCTTTGGCGGTCTTTCGGGCTTTTGCGGTCGCAGGAGTCCCTCCAGAAATAATGGGAGTGGGTCCTGCCTATGCCATTCCGAAAGTTTTAAAGAAGGCAGGGCTCACCCTCAACGAGATTGGACTCATTGAATTGAACGAAGCCTTTGCCTCTCAAGCCCTCTACGTCATCCGTGAGTTGGGATTAAATCTTGAAATCCTCAACGTCAATGGAGGAGCGATCGCCCTTGGCCATCCCTTAGGATGTACCGGGGCTAAATTGACCACCACTCTTCTCTATGAAATGAAACGGAGAGGAGTTCGCTACGGTCTGGTGAGTATGTGCATTGGTGGAGGAATGGGGGCCGCAGCCGTATTCGAAAACTTGGACGCAACATAAACTTTACTTGAGAGAGGAGAGAACGATGGAAGAATTCATAAAGGGCGGAGCATTTCTCATCGAGTCCATTTCCCCGGACAAAATCTTTACTCCAGAAGAGTTCAACGAAGAACAGAGATTGATTGCCCAAGCCGCGACCGAGTTTGTCATCGGAGAAGTGCAGCCGGTGATGGAGGAGATTGAAGCCCAGAAAGAAGGGCTTCTTCCAAGTCTGGTCAAAAAGGCAGGAGAATTGGGATTTCTTTCAGGGGACATCGAGGAGGAATATGGGGGGCAGGGATTAGACAAGGTGAGCGTTCTTCTATTGATGGAAAAGCTCTCTCAGGGAGGGGGATCCTTTATGGTGGCCTATGCGGTCCATACGGGTATCGGTTCCCTTCCGATCATCTTCTTTGGGAATAAGGATCAGAAAAAACGCTACCTCCCGAAGATTGCCACCGGAGAGATGATCACGGCCTATGCCCTCACCGAACCAGAAGCAGGCTCCGATGCCCTAAACGCTAAGACCATAGCCACCCTAAGTCCCGATGGAAAGTATTATCTTCTCAACGGTCAGAAGCAATTCATCTCCAATGCAGGTTTTGCTGACCTCTTTGTCACTTATGCGAAGGTGGATGGAGATAAATTTACTTCATTTATTGTGGAAAGGACCTTCGAGGGAGTCTCCCTGGATGAGGAAGAAAATAAGATGGGAATGAAGGGCTCTTCGACCCGCAGTGTCATCTTCACCGATGCCAAGGTCCCTGTAGAAAATGTCCTGGGAGAGGTGGGAAAGGGGCACATCGTGGCCTTCAACACCCTCAATATCGGACGCTTCAAATTGGGAGGAGGATGTGTGGGTTCTTCGAAGAGTGCCCTTCAGGACGCCGTCACCCATGCCAAGCAGAGGGTTCAATTCGGGAAACCTATTGCTGAATTTGGTCTGATCAAGCATAAGATTGCCGAGATGGCGATTCGAATCTTTACAACCGAAAGCATGGTCTATCGGACAGCAGGGATGATCGATCAGATCCTAAAACGAATCGATCCCCATGCAGAGGATGTTGGAATGCAGATGGCCAAAGGGATAGAGGAATACGCCATTGAGGACTCCATTAACAAGGTCTATTCCTCCGAAATGTTAGACTATGTTGTAGATGAAGCCCTTCAGATTCATGGAGGATATGGATACATCCATGACTATCCCATCGAGCGAGGCTACAGGGATTCTCGGATCAATCGGATCTGGGAAGGGACAAACGAAATCAATCGTCTTCTGATTATGGACATGTTGACCAAACGAGCCATGAAGAATCGTCTCCCCCTCCTTTCTGAAGCCCAGCGTGTGGCGAATGACCTTCTTTCCCTTCGACCCAAAATAGATTCGGACGATGAACGTCTCACCCTTCAGAAGGAGATGGTGGAGATGGCCAAGAAGATCACCCTTCTGGTCGCCGGGGCAGCGGTCCAGAAATATATGATGAGGCTGGCCGAGGAGCAGGAGATCTTGGGATGGCTCAGTGATATGGTCATTGAGATCTTTGCCATGGAGAGTGCCCTTCTTAGAGCGATGAAAACCATGGAGCATTTCTCAGATGAAAGGGCCGAAATTCAGAAGGCCATGGTTAAGGTCTATGTAAACGATGCCTTTGATCGGATCGAGAGCCTTGCCAAGCAAATCTTCTCAGCCATCGCGGAAGGAGATATCCTCAGAACCCAGCTTTCTGCCTTGAAGAAACTCACCCGATTCAATCCGGTCAATACCGTCTCGCTCCGACGACAGATTGCAGAGCATGTGATTAAGATTGGGAGATACCCATTTTAGAATATCCATCCCAATCCCCAGTAGATCGCCATTCCAAGAAGGACCGATCCCCAGAGACTTTTTACCTTCCAAGCAAACAAGAAGACCGGGATTGAAGAAAGAAGGAGGTGGGGTTGGACCTCCATTCTCCCTTCCCCATTAAAGAAAAAAAGAGGAAAGACGATAGAACTTAGAATCGAGATGGGGAAATAGTCTAACCCCCTCTTAATCTTTTCTGGAAGTGCCCATCGGCTCAAAAAAACCATAGGGAAAAATCGAGGCAGGAAGGTGACGATTCCCATTCCAAGGATGAGGAAGAAGAAATTGAGCCTCACTCTTTACCCGTCCCTCCTTTTGGAAGTCCCTTCAAAGGAAAGACCCTCCTCTCCAGGGCAATTCCTAATCCTGAGGTGATGAGGGCCGTGAGAATAATATACCAATTCCCGGGCAGAAACGATTTAAAAAGAATGGAAAGGGTTCCAGCAATCCCCATGAGATAAAAATGGAGAAGATGACGAAGCTGAAGGAGGAGAAGGCAGATGAAAAGGGCCGGTAGGGCAAACGGGATCCCATAAGATTGGGGATGAATCCATCCTCCGAAAAAAGCTCCAAGGACTGAACCGGTAATCCAGGCAAGATGGGAGGTGCTCTGGAGTCCCAAAAGATATTGGGGTTGATTTTCAATCTTAGAAGGATTGGACATGGCCATGGCGAAAGATTCGTCGGTCAGTTGTGCGGAAAGAAGAGCAAGGATGAATGGCCGATTTCTTTGAAAGTAGAGGGAAAGGGTAGAGCTCATGAGGAGGTGCCGGAGGTTGATGAGAAATGTCGTAATGAGAATGGGAAGTCCAACCATTCCCTTTAATATCATCTCCACCGCGATGAATTGACTTGCCCCAGCATAAACCAAGAGGCTCATGAGCCCTATCTCCGCAGAGGTAAGTCCTGCTTGCCGAGCCAGGAGACCAAAAGCCACCCCTACCGGAAGGTATCCCAGGACAATGGGAAGGGCATCGATCGTTCCCTTCTTTATTTGATGCTCCTCCATCTTCACTCCCAGCGAGTTAGCCCTGATTTTTTAAAAAGCTCTCTTTGGGTCGATTAAAGTAACCCAACTGGAGACGAGGAAACTCTTTCTTTAACATCTCGATCATCCTTCTTATTCCTATCCCTTCCCCTCCACCCATGGCTTTAAGATAGAGATCGGGGTCAATATTGAGATTCCTCATCTGAATGAGATCGATCTCCGTTTTTTTGATCAACCTGATCAATCTTTCAATCTCTCCTTCTCGATCACTCACCCCTGGAAAGACAAGAAGATTGATCGAGGTATAAATTCCCTTTTCCTTGGCGACCAGGAGAGAGTCCATGACTTTTCTGAATGGATATCCTTGGGGTTGATGATAGAGAGAGTAATATTTTGGGGTAGGACTATTAAGGGTAACCCGGATACTATCGAGTCCGGCCTCGCAAAGTTTTCGAACCCGATCTGGAAAACTTCCGTTAGTATTGAGGTGAATGGTTCCTCGATCGGTCTTCTTTCGAAGTTCACGGATCGACTGTTCAAGAAGCGAAGATTGAAGTAAAGGTTCGCCCTCACACCCCTGACCAAAACTGACAATCGCATCCTCTGCTTTTTCTAAATGGGGTAGAGCCACCTCCAAAATTTCATTTACCGTGGGGACAAAGGTGATCCTCTCCATGGAGGCCGGGCAGCACTCAGAGGGCTGAAGGGAAATACAGCCAAGGCAACTGGCGTTGCAACTGGGAGAGGTAGGAAGGGGAGACTCCCACCTCCTGAAGAAGAGGTTTTTTGCTGCAAAGCAGTGATATTCTAAGGCGCATCTTGATAGATGCTTCAATAATCGATTGGTGGGATTCCGTCTTAAAAAAGAAGCTACGTGTCTCCGTAAAAGCGAATCGTTTTTAAAATATCTTGGATTCCAATGGGGATTTGGATCAAGGAGAAGGGCGGGGACCCAAAACTTTCCATCCCTCCACCCCACCGCAGAATAAGCCCAGAGGGGAAGCGTCGGGGCCTTCGTCTCCATTCGCGTAGCCGGGAGATGGGTTCGAACATAGCCAGGGGGAAGGAAAGCCCCTACCGCTATGGGTTTAATCTCCTTCCTCCCTAATTTTACCCTTTCCAATAAGGTAAAACCCTCTTGGTCTTCATTCCATCCTACAGGAATCCTTCCAGGAAGGGTAAATAATTGACTCCCTTTGGGGAGAGGAAGAATTTCGGAGGGATCTGGAGTAAAAATCCGGTCTCCCGATTTTACAGCAAGTTTCAATGAGGGATGATTAAAGATACGGCCTGATGAATCAGAAAAGACAAGATAGGGGGTCTTCCCATTGGGCATAATGGTGGATGAATAAAAAGGGGTTAGGAGGGATACTTCCTTTCCCCTTTAGACTTCCTCAACGATCTCCTTATATTTTTATGTTTAAGAGCGGCCTTTAATCGATTGGTCTTATTTCGTCTCTTCATCGAAAGCTCTCCTTTTTAATCTTTATAAGGAAAATTATTTCACCAGCCAAATCCCTATGACGATGAGGGCTGTTCCGATCACCCGTGGGAATGTGACACCTTCTTTTAAAATCAATACACTTAAAAGGGTGGTCACTAAAGGATAACTTGCTGCAATTGGAACAATCTTAGAGGTCGCTCCTACTTTCAGGGCAGAATAATAGGTCCACATTCCAAGAAGACCTGCCATCACACCACTTAGCCCGAAAAGGAGAATACTCTTTCCATCAAGGGAACCCAATTCCTTCCCCTTTCCTAACAAGAAGGTTAAGAGGAAGAGACCGATTGTGACAATGAAACTTCTTATCGTGACCCCGACCAAAGGATCGACCCGAGCCAATCCTATCTTTTCGATAATCGGAGTTGCCCCCCATAAAAGGGCCGTCGCGATCAATAGGAACTCAACCACTTCTACCTCCCGACCGTTCAGAAGAATCTCGGGCCTTCCTCAGGGCCTCTACCATTGAATAGGAGAGTCTCATATCCCCTCTCCCAATCCCAATATCCACCCCGTTCTTCTCTATTCCATGATAATCCGTCCCACCTGTGATGACCAGACCATACCTTTCTGCCATAGATTTATACTGAACCGTTTCTGAGGGAGAATGCTCAGGATAATAAACTTCAATTCCTTTCAATCCCTCTCGAATCAGATTCATAATGAGCTGTTCCAATTCGATCGGGCCGTTGAGACCCAAGGTATTTGGATGGCCAAGGACAGCTACTCCATCTGCTTCCGTAATAAACTTGATTGCTTCTTGTGGGGTAAACCTAAATTTATCCACGTAGGCAGGAGCCCCCTTCTTTAAATAGCGTTCAAAGGCTTCTTGAAAACTACTCACATACCGTTTCTCAACCAGAACCTGGGCGAAATGCGGTCTTCCTACCTGTCCACCACCTGAAGCCTTAAGAACCTCTTCATAAGTAATTGGAATTCCTAATTGATTCAATCTCTCTATCATCCTTGGGTTCCGCTCTGCCCTCGCTTTCTGTAACTCTCTTAGTTTTTCATTCAAAAGAGGGTGATGAATATCGATAAAATAACCCAAAAGATGCATAGAGCCGTGATCATATTGCACACTTATCTCAATCGCAGGGATCACCTCGAGACCAATCTTTTTCCCTTCCTCCAATCCCTCTGAAACTCCATCAATCGTATCATGATCTGTGATGGCAATGGCTTGAAGCCCTTTTGACTTCGCATACCTAACCACTTCTGACGGACTCATTACACCATCTGAAGCGGTGGTATGAATATGGAGATCAACATAGCCCATTTTTTATCCGTTTTGATTAAATATATTCTTTCTTATAAAAGAAATGAATAGTTAAATCAACCCCGAGATGAATTTAGAAATTGGCTCAATCTCTTAAATCATCCAATCTCTTATTAAAGGTCTCCTTTTGAAGGATTTCAAAAATGTGCATTTATTCACAAATTAAATTATAAATGTTTCCCAAATTCCTATCTGAATTTAGGTTATTTGAATAAAAAAAATGTAATTTATTGATATTATTAATAAATTTTAATAAAAAATAATTCTTGACAAATAGAAATAGGTTGAATATACTATTATTAGATTCTTTGAGAAAGGTAGAAGTGATTTAAAAGTCTTCTTAAATACTTTGTTTGGCTATTCCCCCTTTCCAAGAAATTAAAATAAATGGAAGGGGTTTTTTGTTCTAAAAAGAAAGGAGATTATTGAAGTGAGGCAGGGAAAAGCGAACGGAAAGAAAAGAGAAGAACTCATCCTTGATTCTTCTCCTTCTTTCTTGGAAGAAACGGAGTCGTCTTTTTCTTCGTTGGATCCAATTCTTTATAACCCTAAAGAATTGGATGAGGCGTTAGAGGATCTTGAATATCATATTCCTGAAGAGAAGGTGGAGATTGAGGAGAAGGAGGAGTTTCATGCGGACCAAGGTCTGGACGAAGAGTCCTTCTTTACCAACGATATTACCTTAGAATATCTGAAAGGGCTCGAAAAGATTTCTCTTCTTACCCCTGAGCAAGAGGTTGAACTCGCCAAAAGGATTAAGGAAGGGGAGAAAGAGATTAAGAGTCTTGAAATAAAGGCTCAGAGACTGAAGAATCAACTTTTCCCCGTCCAGGCTCCTAAAAATGGGAAGAAAAAGGCAAGTTCCCAATCTCGTAATGGAAGCAAAATTAAGGGAAAGGAGGGGAAAAAGCCCAAACTCACTCTCTCAGAAAGGAAAGAAAAGGCTCGACTCTATAAACAAATCCTGAATCGATATCAACAGGCTGTCATCGAAACTCAACAGGCCAAGAATGAGTTGATCCAGGCCAATTTAAGGCTCGTTGTCAGTATTGCCAAAAGATATGCCAATAGAGGGCTCTCCTTCTTAGACCTGATTCAAGAAGGAAACCTGGGTTTAATGCAGGCCATGGCTAAATTCGATTACACCAAGGGATATAAATTTAGTACCTACGCCTCCTGGTGGATTCGAGCAGCGATTCTCAGGGCTTTTGCAGAGAAATCGAGGACCATCCGAATCCCGAACTATCTTTTTGAAATCAAAGGAAAGATGATGAAGTCCTTTAAGGATCTCGTCAAACGGGAAGGCCGAGAACCTACCTCCCAAGAGCTTTCCAAGGATAGCGGTATTCCTCAGCATGATGTGGAGAAGATTCTGAATCTTATTGAAGAGCCCATTTCTTTAGATATGCCCATTGGAGACGAGGATAGTACCCTGGAGGATCTCATCCCTGATGAAAAGAGTCTCTCTCCTGCCGACGCTTTGCTTGAAAAGGATCTCATCCACCAGGTCAACAAAATGCTCTCCACCCTCTCTCCAAGGGAGGAGAAGATCCTTCGACTTCGTTTTGGAATCGGAGAGGATGGGGAGTGCACCCTTGAAGAGATCGGCAGACAATTTGGTCTGAGCCGAGAGCGAATCCGTCAAATAGAGGCAAAGGCCCTCGAGCGATTGAGAGACCCAAATCGTTATAAAGAGATCAAAGATTATTTAGACTAAAATAAGTTCTAATGTTTAAAAAACCAAAGGGGGTACCTCTGAAAAGAGGTCCCCTTTTTTATTATTTCCGTAAATTATTCCTCGATCTGAATGGCCTCTACAGGGCAATTTTCGGCTGCTTCTCGACATGACTCAACGGCCTCTTCAGGGACCCTCTCAACCTTTACATGAGCTTTGTCATCCTCCATTTCAAATACTTCTGGACAGGTATCCACGCAAGCCTCGCATCCAATGCAGAGTTCTTCATCTAAATCTACTCTCATGAATCCCTCCTCCTTTCCGCTTGGAAGATTTTCTCCTTTTTCATCCCCTTTCTTACTTCTTCCTAACGGGACGAGTGGAAACCCACCTGAATCGATAATAGAGATAGAGGAAGACCGCACCCATCCCCATGAGCATTAACATCGAAACGATTGTCTCTGCGGAATCTAAATGGGTCGCAGCCTTTACATAAGTTGTTCCCATCCACCATCCGAAAAAACCAAGAAAAAAACATCGAAAGATGGAACCCCAAAAAGTATAAATCGTAAAGAGCCGAAGTGGAATTCTCAATAGCCCTGCAAAAATGGAGACTAAAGAGATAGGGAAAACCGGAATGGCTCGAGCTAAAAAGATGCTCCAGGCCTCTTTTTTCCCGCGGAAACGTCGTTCCAAAGCCTCAATCTCTGCCCAGTCCACCCTTAAGAAACGCTGAAATCGGATGACCAGTGCCTTCCCTCCATAGTAACTGATCAGATACCCTATATAAGAACCTAAGGTAGAAGCGATCGTTCCAGGCAGAACGATCGTCCAGAGAATCTGAACAAAGGCCTGAGGGATAGAAAGTCCTGATGGGATGAGGATGGCGCCAGCCCCCATGATGATTAATGGGGATGGAATAGGGACAATGATCTGTTCAATCATCACTCCGATGAACACAGAGAGTTGTCCATGGGCCCTCATGAGCTCCATGATCCACTGGGTGATTTCCGAAACCAAAGAGACCTCCAAAAATTTTTTATTTCATAACCTTGAGGAAGGATTCCGTCAAGAGAGTTCTATCCAAGAAGGTAATCCCTCACTCAGAAGGTGGGGAATAAGCCCGAGAGGGGTATTAAGTTCTATGGGTTTCGGAAATACTCCTGTCGGGCTTAAATTGATTTCCACCCTTCAGTGAGGGGTTAACCCAAGAAGTTGTTTCGCAGGATAGCCAAAGTGAATCAGGAGCTCTTCGGTGGCCTTGGCGAGCATCTCCAGATATTTCTTCACATCGTAGGTGTCTTCTGGTCTCACCAGTGGAAAAGCCCTCACCCTCTGGGATTTATCCTCTGAGAGTCCATCTTTGATCAGATAACAGACCTTCTCGCCGGGATGGAGGACGATGCCCACCTCTTCCAACTGTTGGGCAGCCAGTGCAGTAAGGCTATCTACCTTATAGGCACTGGGCTCCTGAGAGATCCTCCTCGAAATGAGAAGATCCTCCTGATCGACCCTTCCACTCATTAACCTCATCTTGATTTCGAGAAAAAGATCCAATATCTCAGGGATCTTCGATCGATACTCCTCCACATCCTTTGCCTTGGAGAGGACCTCCAGCATTTGAATCTGGGCTTCCTGAATCATCGGAGGAACATCAGACCTTCGAAAGGCCAAACCTCTTGCCTTGAGCCTTCCGTTTTTGAAGAGACCAAAATAACGGTTTGCCACAGGACTCTCTCTGTTCCCTTTGGAAGGAAGAAAAGCGATCCAGTGATAAATCCCTTCCAGACTCATCATGGCTCCTGTGGCTTTGCTAATTTTGTCGCAGAGCTCAAGAACCTCCTCCTCTTTCAGCCCTCTCTTCCGGATCCAAAGCGAATCCGTGATGGCGTGGAGGAGTTCAAATCCCTCTTCTTCACAGATCTCTTTTGCCCGAAGAAGTTTCTCTCGGCCAAAGGCTGTCACGGCCTCGTGGGCCTCGATCCTTCCAAACCGCGCATTTCGATAGCCTAAATATCCAAAGCAGGTCACAAGCATCCACTTCAGGGCTGTCTGCTTTCGGCGACAGGCTTCTACCTTTTCCTTCCCTTCCTCCAGTCTTTTCATCTTCTCCTTCAGCCTTGCTCTTCTTTCAAGGATAGGTCGAAGCGTTTTGGGAACGATCCCTTCTCGTTTTTCACAGAGGGTATAGCCTACTTCTGGAACCTTGTGGTTTTCGCAGCATCCGCAGAGGACCGTTTCTGGAGAGATATTGTGAAGGACCATGATGGTGGGATACATGGATGCGAAGTCGATCTCTGCCACCTCTTCAAAGATCCCCAGTTTAGGTTGAAAGACAAGTCCTCCTTTATCGGAGATAAGGAGATCCCATGCGGTCTTAAACCGCTCGGGTTCTCCCTTTCTCCAGGGGATAAGAATCCCTTCTTGAAAGGCTCGATCCAGTTGCATGGAGGTAATGGCTGTTCCCGGAGAGGTACGAGCCATCCTCTGAACTGGAATCTTGGCGAGCCGGGCCAGTTCAATCACCCCCTCCATCCCCGACTCTCCATAGATGAAGGAGTTTCGACGGTCGATATGCCATCTGCCGAATAAAAGATGAGCAGGAGCTTGATAATAAGTCCGACCATAGGAAAAATAGGAACGCCCTTCGGAACGAATCTGTCTCTTGAAAGGGTATGGGTCACGATCCCATGGAATAGACTTCTTCCATCGCCTCTCCAATGAAAGGAGAAGGGGGAAAAGCGAGGCATCTCCATCGTCGGTGAGGATGACATCGGGGTCGAACCGTCTGAAGTGTCTTGCAATCTCTTCCATATCGAGAACCTCCATCTCTTCTCGATATCCTTCACATTCGAGAACGAGCGAGGGATTCGAACCTTTTTGACGAACCATGAGAAGCTCCATGATCCGAAGGTCAGGAAGCCCCTCCTCCTCTCCCCAGACCGATTCGGTGGGGTCAGGATGAATTTGAAAGAGGCGACTCCCTTCCGAGTCCACCCAACTTCGACCTGTGGGAAAGATTCCCTTTTCGTAAAGATAGAGTTGGGTGACCGGAAGGTCACAATTGTAAAAGCGAAGCCTCTCTTCCCATGGAGGAAGCAATCTTGGAAGCTGGGTATATCGCTCCGGAGAAATGATCTCGATCTCCATGACTTCGATCTCTTCTCCACTCCAGAACTCCTTCTTTCGGACCCATTGATACCCGGAGGCAAATCGTTTCTCCTGAAGAAAGCGAAACAGAGAGAGAAGGGTCTCCTTCTTCCCTTCAGCATAGAATCGAGGCTGGAAGGGATCTTCAAGCCGGTGAAGTCTCCCATCTTCACCTTTTATCCATAAAATCATTGCCGAGTCCAGTGGATAGAGGTCGAAAAGCCAGCCCCGGAATTCCATCGAAGTGAAAACTCTTTTTTAAATTCCTCTGAGTTAATCCCTCACTCAGAAGGGAGGAATAAGTCCGAGAGGGGTATTAAGTTCTATGGGTTCCGGAAATACTCCTTTCGGGCTTAAATTTATTTCCACCCTTTAGTGAGGGGTTACCCTCGGAGTCTATTTTTACTGGGAGCCTATGGCTCGGGGATAGTTGAACGGAGATTGCTCTCTTTGGACTCTGACTCTTTTTCGAGGGTCCTGAGCTTTTCCTTCAGTTCAACGAGGGCCTTCTCATGTTCCAGAAGAATGGAGATCAGGATGGTCTCAAAAGGCCAGGGCCTTGAAGCATAGACTCCTGCTTGAACATGAAGCCTCGCCCTTTCGAAGAGGCGATCGAGAAACAGTTGATCCTCTTTTCTCAAACCTCTTCGAAACTTCCTCCACTCCTGAAACTCCTCCTCGAGAACTTTGCTGAAAGGAAGAACAGTCCGTCCCATAGGGAAAACCTCACAAAGAGCATGGTGCCAAGAAGGGAGGTAAAATTTCGGATTTGATCTGAAGTTCCTCCCCTTCGAGAGAGATCTTCCAGATCAGATCAGAAAATCGAAATAGTCTCTTCATCAGGGCTCTCTCTCTCGATTCCACTCCTCTCCCAACCCTCCCTTTAGGAGAAGAGAAATGAAAGGAGACAGGGGGCTGAAAGAGAAAAAAGGAAAACCCTTGTCTCCCGATCTCCCCTATTCTTTTCAGAGTTCTCTCAAAGAGAGGCCAAATCTCCCTCTCCGAGACCTCTTCGTCCAGAAAGGGAGTAATTGGCCCCAGAAGAAGGACATAGGGTTTTCGAAGAGAGGTCTCACGAATTCCTCCCCCGAAGGAAGTCAATCTTTCTATCAGGGTGGCCATCTGATAGCAAGTAAAAGCCCTCGCAATAAGAATCCTCTTAAGGAGCCTTTCTGGACGGATCAACGCCTTTTTGGCAAAAGAAGAGACCATATAAGGATCGAACCGATTGGCTCCATCCAATACAATGACCTCCATCCCGTTGCCTGCCATCCAGCCTGCCATATAAGAAGCCATTCCTCCCATCCCTTCTCCCCA
Source organism: uncultured Syntrophaceae bacterium (assembly GCA_964570075.1). GTDB lineage: Bacteria > Desulfobacterota > BSN033 > BSN033 > UBA1163 > CALIBK01. The sequence goes on from CAZMWF010000055.1 coordinate 15,689, forward strand.
GAAGAGAACCCTCTTTGGGAAGGAACCCCCCAGATCCAGCTGAACCATAACCTTATCAAACCAACTCCTTATGGGTAGATTCATCTCTTTTCTAAAACTTATTATCTTCTCTATGCCCTATGCTTTTCTCCCTTTTTAGCACCTTCGAAATACCCCGATCACCTTCCCGAGAATTTGAATTTCTCCCTCTCCCTCCTCCAGCCGAATCGTCTCCCATCGCTCGTTATCAGGCCTCAACTCAATCCTCTTCCCCTTTTTGAAAAACCGTTTTACGGTCGCCTCCTCTCCCATCAGAATCACAACCACATCCCCATTGTCTGCTGTGGATTGAGACCGCACAATGACCACATCGTCTGGAAGAATGTAAGGGGCCATGCTATCTCCCTTCACCTTCAGAAGAAAGACCTCCTTCCCCTCGATCCACTCCGCAGGAAGCAGGAGGCTTCCTTCGAGATGCTCAACCGCTAAGAGAGGCTTCCCTGCAGCCACTCTTCCCAGAATGGGAACTTCCCGAACCAATGATTTTTCTTCTTCGTACCTCCCCCCCTCCCGAAAGACAAGAATCTCCAGTCCCCTTGACATCGTCCCTTGGCGTCTCAAATAGCCCTTCTTCTCTAATGCCCTGAGATGGTCTAAGACAGCCCGAGGATAGATATGAAAATGAGCACCAATCTCCCTGATCGAAGGGGGATAACCCCTCTCTTTAATAAAAGTCTTAATGAAATCAAAAATCTCTCTCTGTCGATCCGTCAGTTCCATAAGTCACCCCTTTGATTTTCGGAGCAGGAATGATTTGGATTGGGTGCCTGTTTCGAAATCTGGATTCCAAACCTCTTGTCGTATATATACTATACATTTGTTTAGTTTTCAAGAGGAATTTTAAACCCTTTGTAACCCCTCACTCAGAAGTGTGGAATAAGCCCGAGAGGGGGTGGGTGTTCTATGGGTTTCGGAAATACTCCTTTCGGGCTTAAATTTATTTCCACCCTTCAGTGAGAGATTACAACCCTTTGGAAATCCCTCACCGAAACGACTGATTCGTTGTTTTTTGGGAGAAAATATCTTATTAAAAAACTATATCTTAAACTATGTTTGAACGATTGAAAGAAGATATTCGAACAATTAAAGAGAGAGACCCGGCAGCAAAAAACGTGATAGAAATATTCCTGTGTTACCCAGGTCTCCATGCCCTCTGGCTCCACCGGGTTGCCCATTATCTTTATCAACGAAGATGGTATACCACGGCCCGCCTGATCTCCCATTTCAATCGATGGGCTACGGGAATTGAAATCCACCCAGGCGCAAAGATTGGGAGACGTCTTTTTATTGATCATGGAATGGGAGTGGTCATCGGCGAGACGACCGAGATCGGTGACGACTGCTTGATTTACAAAGGAGTCGTTCTCGGTGGAACAACCCTTGAAAAGAAGAAAAGGCATCCAACCATAGGAAATCGAGTGATCATTGGCTCCAACTCAACCGTCCTTGGACCTATCACCATTGGTGATGGGGCAAGGGTTGGATCTGGCTCGGTGGTTATAAAATCCGTCCCTCCAGGAGCCACGGTGGTGGGAGTTCCAGGACGAATCATCGAAACTCCTACTCCAGAGAAAGAAGAACTCGATTTCGAGCATGGAAATCTACCCGACCCCCTTTCTGATATCATGAAGATGCTCCTCCAACTTCATCAGAGGCTCGAGGAGCGGGTCAATCGGTTAGAAAATCAGATTAAAGTGACCAATAACGAAAGGAAAGAAGATGGCAAAATATCCTAAATTCCTGATGGAACATTTTCAGAATCCTAAAAATGTAGGCGAGATCCCTGACGCCGATGGAGTGGGAACCGTAGGAAATGCCTCTTGCGGGGATATCATGCAGTTGTTCCTGAAGTTTCAAGACAATAAGATCCTGGATGCTAAATTCAAGACCTATGGATGTGGCGCAGCCATTGCGACCAGTTCCATCCTGACGGAGCGGATCAAAGGAACTACCATTGAAGAGGCTTTGAAAATCTCTGAAGAGACGGTCAAAGAGATTATCGCTCAACTTCCAAAAGAGAAAACCCCCTGTTTCACGATCGCGGCCGAGGCCCTGAAGATGGCGATCGAGGAGTATCGATGCAAGGTTTCAGGCATCCAGGAAAAAGGTGGATTTGATTCTAAGGGAGTAGAAAAAGGATAGAACGTTACCGATGACAAAAGAAGAGAAGGTCGTCTTTCTAAAAAATCCTAATCAGGTTCTGGAACAGGTCATTAAAAACTTTCTTAATGAAAGTGAATATAATCGGAGACTCCAGCTTGATCATGGGCACTACTGGGACGAACCCCTCGTTGGGTTTGCTTCAGGAACGGATCCTCTTTTTTATGAATTCAAGACGATCATCGGCCCATTCCATCTCACCCCGAGAGAACTCATAGGAATTTCCCTAAAGGAAAAAGGAAAGGCCTCTCTCTTTTTGGAGATGAGCGAGGTGAGTGTCATCTCATGGGTGCTCCCTGCTTCAGAGGACACTCGAAAAAGTAATCGAATGGAGAAGAAGTTTCCCTCCAAACTCTGGGCCTATACAAGAGATTATGGGGAGGCATGCAATAATGCCCTGAGGAGACACCTTGTTCTATTTTTAGAAGAGTTAGGTTTTGAGGCCGTGGCCCCTCTACTTCTTTCCTCCTATCACTCTTTTCGTCACGAGAAGGTAGGGTGGGCCTCCCCGTGGTCAGAGCGCCATGCGGCCTATGTCTGTGGCCTTGGAACGTTTAGTCTCAGTGATGGTCTAATCACTCCAAAAGGAATAGCCGTTCGGATCGGAAGCGTCGTGACCACCCTCAAATTAAAACCCACCGAAAGAAAATATCGACATTATAAAGAGCATTGTCTCCAATTTAGAAACGAGAAGTGTGGAAAGTGTATCGAGCGTTGTCCCGCAGGGGCCATCACAGAGAAAGGTCATGATAAAGATAGGTGCTACGATTATCTCCACTCCGACCTTCTCAAGGCTAAGCGACTGGAATATGGCTTAATCGATCCTCCTCCCTCCTGTGGTCTCTGCCAGACTGGCGTCCCTTGTGAACATGAGATTCCAAGGCCTGATTTGATCGCCTAAGTACCCCATTTCTGAAGTTCGATTGCTCTTCCCTCTCCTCGGATGGGGAGAGGATTACAGTCATAGGAAGTTACGTTAAATTGACAATGATTCGTTGACGATGAAAAGCGATTTATATATAATTTCAAGAAAATGAATGAAATGTCTAAAAAACAGCAGATTCTTCAAGACTTGAGAAAACTTATCCTCTCAAGGGTTTCTATTGTTTATATTGTCTCGGATGAGGAAGATCGCGTAGAAGCCCTTCTCAAAGAATTATCCACCACCTTTCAGCCTCGGCCAAAGCTTTTCGTCTGGAATCCATTCCAAGGCCTTAGAGCAGAAGAAGAAACCATCGAGAATTCGAAGGATCCCTTTGAAGCCCTGGATCAGGTGATGAGGCGAACGGATCAGGCTTTCTATCTCTTCGAAGGGATTCACTCCTTCATGAAAACCGATCCTCTTTTAGCCAGAAAGATGAAGGATGTCCATCGCGCTCTTCGAAACCGATATACCACCCTTTTTATCATCGCCCCAATCCTCGTGGTCCCCGAAGAACTTTTCCGGGATATGGTGATCTATGAACTTCCTATGCCTGACGTGTCGGAGATAGAACGGATTTTAAACCAGGTTCTGAGCAGCTCCCCTCCCTCTCTAAAATGGGCCGAATCTCTTAGCCCAGAATTAAAAGAACGAATGATCAAAGCGGCTTTAGGTCTCTCCCTGGATCAAGTCGCTCGTGCTTTTCGAAGTGCGTTGACGAGAAGAAGTGGTCTCGATTCTTCGATCGTGGATGCCATCATTGAAGAAAAAGGACAACTCATTAAGAAATCAGGAATTTTGAAGTTGATCACTGATCGACCTACCCTCGATGAGATCGGTGGACTCGAAAATCTGAAGGACTGGTTAAGAAAAAGAGCAGGGGTTCTGAGTCAGAATGGCAAACTCCAAGGAATTCCCCTTCCTAAAGGGGTGCTCATCACCGGAGTTTCAGGATGTGGAAAAAGCCTCTGTGCAAAGGCCTTCGCCTCCTTCTGGGGTATTCCCCTGCTTCATCTCGATATGGCAAGACTTTATGATGGCACCGTGGGAGAACCTGAAAAGGCCTTGCAGATAGCCCTTCAAACGGCAGAGACTGTGGCTCCCTCTGTCCTCTGGATCGATGAGATTGAGGCAGGCATCAGCATTCAAAGTCAGAAGGCAGGTGGGGGAACTCAATCCCGAGTCTTTGCCTCGTTTCTGACCTGGATGCAGGAAAAGAAGGCCTTTGTCTTCATTGCTGCCACAGCCAACGTCATCGAACTTCTTCCTCCTGAAGTGTTAAGAAAAGGACGTTTTGATCAAATCTTCTTTGTCACCCTCCCCAATCCTCAGGAAAGGAAGTCCATTCTTTCGATTCATTTAAAGAAGCATGGAGTAGATCCCTCCAAGGTAAACCTAAATATGCTCGCCAAGGTCACTGAGGGATTCAATGGGGCTGAAATTGAGCAGGCGGTCAATGGGGCGATGATCGAAGCCTTTCATGAAGGAAGGACCCTTACAGAACAGGATATTGTGATTGCGGCTGGAAATATTGTCCCTCTTTCGATCACCATGAAGGAAGAGATAGGGCGGATGGAACGGTGGGCCTATCATCGAGCGATTCCTGCTTCGAAATAGCAAGATAGGGATTAGTAATCTTCTTCATCTTCATCGTCGTAGTAATCCTCTTCTTCCTCCTCATATTCCTCGTATTCTTCTTCCTCTTCTTCTTCCTCCTCTTCGATCTTCTTCCTCCTTTTTACCTTGAGGTCAATCTTTTCTAAACTTTCATCTCCAAGGTCATCGATGACTTCGTTAAAAAAGAGGGCCAGGGAGACAAGATATTCTTCCGGAAGCTCTCTGAACCATTCGAGAATCCTCTCGGCCATCTCTATCTTCTCGCTGGGTGAGGCATTTTCAATGAGATCGATCGCTTTTTTGTAATGTTTATTGAAGGCTCTGATCATAAAAGACAAACCTCCTTTAGAAAAGAATGATTTCCTTTTATTAACTTCACTAAAGAATGATATTTAATTCTTTTTTTGTCAATATCTAAATCCGAACCTCAGAAAAAGTCTTCTTTTGATTTGCTCAATATTCTTCTTCAACAATCTTTCCAGCTCAGTAATCCCTTCCTCAGATGGGGAATAAGCCCAAGAAGGGTATTGGAGGGGGGGAGATCCATCCGCGTTCTATGGATTTAGGAAATACTCCTATCAGGCTTAAATTTATTTCAAACCTTAAGTGATGGATTACCTAATTCAAAAATATTTTACTTGACAAGAAATAAAAATTAGAATAAAGTCTGACCTATATAAAGTTAGGTTAGAAAATGTTTAAACCTCTAAAGAAATTGAGTCTTTCTGAAATTGTGGCTTCTCAGATTCAAAAGAAAATTATAATGGAAGAAATTACAATAGGGGCGCGGCTTCCATCTGTTCAAGAGCTGTCAAAAGAATTTGGTGTTAGCCAGCTCATAATAAGAGAAGCGTTAAAACTCTTAGAAACTCTGGGTCATATTAAGAGAGGAAGGGGCTCAGGAGGAGCATACGTAATCAATGTTTTCCACAGGCCGCTGAGCATTTTTCTGAAAAATATGGCTGAGAACGGTAGGATAACGATTGAAGACATTTGGGACGTAAGATTCAAACTCGAACCCTATGCCATAGAGAGAGCCATACAAAATCCCCAGAAAGAAGTTTTTGATAAACTTCGTCAGCTCTTTGAGCAGGCAAAAAATAACTTGGACGATCCAGTGTTCTTGAAGAACAAAAACATAGAGTTCCATCTAATACTCGCCGATTTATCCGGTAATCCGATACTTTCGTTGTTTATAAAGGCTTTATTAGAGATTCTCGCAGAGGTTGCCTTCAATTTTCTTGATCTTCAGTTCGAGCAAAATCTTATCAAGATTCACGAGAAACTTCTTGGGGCCATTTTCGAGAAAGACATGGAGCGGGCGCTTCAGTTGTTCAACGAGGATCTTACTTTTTTGAGAGAGAGGCTCAAAAAACACAATATTATGTAGGAGGAGGTATGGGAGGTTACTTAAAAAGAGAGCTCGATCCTTTCCCTATTCATAAAATAAAAAGAGTCGACAAACCAACAATTAGAATAGATTTTGATAAGGTTCAACGGGTGAGCGAAAGAGAGGCTGGATTTTGCAAAGCGGCGGCAGGTGACTATGGATCAAGGATAAAAAGGGAGATGCAAAGGTTCGTTGAAAAGCATCCTTTATCCGCTGCGACCTCCTGGATAAGAAGGGCGATGAAGCCGTTGGCCTCTGGGATAGAGGCTCCACAGAAGGCACCCATTCCTTCCGATCCGGAAGTCCTTTCTCAACATATCAAAGAGGTAGCGTATTTTTTGAGGGCAGACGCTGTGGGAATATGTGAGCTTCCAGGATTCGCCGTCTACAGTCACAAGTTCGATTTCAAGGATCCAGAATCACTCCCTGTCCAAATCGAGTTGAATCACAAATTTGCCATAGGCATCCTTGTGGACCAAGACTGGAAAACGGCTAATGCTTCTACAGGAAGCGACTGGATAAGCAATGCCATGAGCATGATGTCGTATGCTACATCTGGTTTTATTGCGATTATTCTCGCCGATTACATTCGGAGACTGGGATATCCTGCCAAAGCCCATTACGCCCCCTACTACGACGTAGTCGTCCCTCCCATACTCCTTATGGCGGGCCTTGGAGAGATGAGTCGACTTGGAGATAGTGTAATTCATCCATTTTTGGGGCCGCGTTTCAAGGCCGCTGTGGTGACTACGGATATGCCGTTAAAGCCCGACAAGCCCATAGATTGCGGAGTTCAGGACTTCTGTTCCAAATGCAAAAAATGTGCAAGGGAGTGCCCGAGTGGAGCTATAAGCGATGGGAAGAAGGAAATATATAATGGGTACGAAAAATGGCCATTTGACAAGCGGAAATGTACCATGTTCAGGGTAGGAAATCAAAGAGGTTCAGGATGCGGTACATGTATCAAAGTCTGCCCGTGGAATAAACCCTATACCCTCTTCCACAAGGCGGTGGGTTGGATGATGCGGAAATCCTCCTTAGCGAGAAAATTTGCCATCATAGGAGATGACCTCTTAGGGTATGGAAAGCCAGATTATTCAAAAAAATGGTGGTTTGATCTTGAGGATGTGAATGGCGACGGAATTCTCCAGTTACCCAGAAATGTGGAGTATTCACCGGAAGAGGAGTAATTAAACGCAAAGAAGTTAAGGAAGAGCATCGATGGTCGGGTCTATGGAAAGGATCTCGAGATTTTTCTAATGCAGAAAATTACGAAAGTCGATAGGCCTACAACTAAGATTGTTAAGGATGAAGTAAAGGGGGTAGATGAAAGGGAGAACGGGTTCAATAGAGCTCGGAAAGGAAGGAGATTTCATAGCTTGGATTCTCCCAGATTACATCAAAAGATTAGGGTATCCCCTACGAGCGCACCACCCAAGAAACTATTTAGTAGTGGTTCCTCCCATACTCCTTATGGCGGGCCTTGGAGAGACGAATAGACTTCTGTTCCAAATGCAAAAAATGTGCAAGAGAGTGTCCGAGTGGGGCTATAAGCGATGGGAAGAAGGAAATATATAATGGGTAGAAAAGATGGCCATTTGTTGTAGAGAAATCTATGTCTTTTAGGGTTGGTAATAAAAAGGGATTAGATTAGGCAATGCGAAAACCCTCCTTAGCGAGAAAATTTGCCATCTTAGGGGATGACCTTTTAGGGCATGGAAGGCCAAACCATTCAGAGAAATGGTGGTTTGATTTGGAAGAGATCGGTGGAACGTAAAAAATGCCAATAAAAATACCAAAAGAGGAGGTGCGATTATGAAAGATAAGGCATTCTTAATGGTCGAAAGTTTTTTCTTGGTTTTTATGGTGTTTGTGTCTTCTGTTTTTGGTTTAGAGTTAAAAATGTCTCACTTTATGCCGACCAAGCATGTCCAGCACATTGAAGTCATGGTTCCTTTTGCTCAAGAGGTAGAGAAGGCAACCAATGGAAGGGTCAAGATTACTGTCTATTCGGGTGGGGTCCTCGCCAAGGCGCCTGATCATTACGATGCAGCTGCAACTGGGATCGTGGATTTTGCCTATGTGGTACACGGATATACTCCGGGGAGATTTCCTCTCACATCGGTTATGGAGCTACCTTTTCTATTCACATCGGCAGTTCACGGAACAAAGGTCTTTCACCAATTGTGGAAAGATGTTCCAGAACTTGCCAAGGAGCATCCGAATGTTAAAGTTTGCTGGATATGGACAGGGGACACAGGACAGCTTTTTACTACCAAGAAGATGGTGCGAAGCATGGAAGATCTCAAGGGAATGAAAATAAGAACCCACTCTCTGGTGCTAAAAAACACATTAGAAAGGCTTGGCGCTGTTCCTGTCACCCTCCCCATAAGTGAACTGTACGAGGCTTTACAAAAGGGGGTTATAGATGGATGTATAACACCCTGGTCCGCAATTTACGACTTTGGTCTCCACGAAGTTGTAAAGCACGCAACAGTAGCCAATTTCTATGTCCCTTCTTTCGTCATGGTAATGAAAGACGACTCTTTCAAAAAGCTTTCTTTAGAGGATCAAAGAATCTTGGATCAGATGATGGGAGAAAAAATGGGGTTGAAAGCGGCCACTGTGTATGATAGTGCAGCGCAGTTGGGAATAGATTCGTTGAAGAAAAAGGGAGCCATAATTTATGCGCTTACAAAAGACGAACAAGAAAGATGGAAAAAGGCAGTGGAAGACATTTATTCCCAATGGGTGAGGGACATGGAGAAGAAGAATCTTCCTGCAAAAAAGGTTCTTGAAGAAGCTCAAAAACTCTCGGCTCAGTATCTCAAGTAAGGAGGACCATTGGAAACCCATAAGGCAATCTTTTTTCTCAACGTATTACTCGGAAAATTAGCTTCTGGGTTTATCTTTCTCCTAACCGTGATCACATTCATTGACATAATGGGTCGATATTTCTTTAACTATCCCCTTGCTGGGGTTTTTGAGGTAACAGAACTTACCGTAGCGATAATGGTTTTTTTGGCACTCGGCTACACTCACGTACTTAAGGGGCATGTGACAATAGATTTCTTTATCCGCAAATTAACACCCCCAAAAAGGAGATACGCAGAAATCCTTACGCTTTCTGTGAGCTTTCTCCTCATCTGTCTGCTTACATGGGAGCTCGGGCTACACACGGTGAGACTCTATAGAGCAGGGAATGTAACCGGAGTGCTCGAGCTCCCCCACTGGCCTATAGTCCTGACAATGACCGTAGGGAGCGGGATTTACGCAATGGATATCCTGTTTGATCTTCTATCGGCAATGCGGAAGGGGGGATCGAATGCCGCCTGAATTTTTTGGTGTAATAGGTATAGGAATCTTAATTTTCTTTCTTGCTACTGGTATGCCTGTAGCCTTATCCATGATGATCTCGGGTTTTATAGGCACTGTATTCCTAACCAGCCTCCAAGCAGGCCTAAGTAAGCTTGCGATAGAGACCTTTGCGAGTGTAAAGAGTTATAGCTTGAGCGTGATCCCGTTATTCCTGTTCATGGGCCAACTCCTCTCTTATAGTGGATTAGCAAAGGACATTTATTCCGTGGCTAATATGTGGATTGGAAGAATTCGAGCTGGCCTTGCTCTTAGTGCTGTTGGCGCTAGCGCTATTTTTGGAATGGTATGCGGTTCCATCATAGGCACTGCTGTCACAATTTGTTCTGTTGCTTTGCCCCAGATGAAACGTTATGGATATAAAGGAGATTTTTCCGCTGCATGCATAGCTTCATCTGCAGGACTCGGAGTTCTCATACCACCGAGCACGTTGTTGATTCTTTATGGAATACTGACTCTCGAGCCAATAGGCAAGCTTCTCATCGCAGGGATCATGCCAGGTGTGGTTTTGACAGTGATGCTCATGGCGACAACATGGATCTGGACGAAGGTGAATCCAACCCTGGCTCCAGAAAGTCTGAGCGAGAGGGTTCCTTTCAGGAGTAAGGTATTTGCTACATCAAAGATCAGCCCGGTTATTTCCCTATTTCTAATGGTTATAGGAGGGATATACCTTGGGGTTTTTTCTCCGACTGAGGGAGCAGCGTTTGGCGCCTTCTGTTCCTTTGTCTTCTCAATGACGAGAAAAGAGTTCACTTATAAAGCCTTTTTGGATTCGCTCATGGATTCAATACGCGTAAGTGCAATGATATTTTTAATCGTAATCGGCGCAAATATTTTCGGTGCCTTTATGGCGATGAGCAAGATTCCGGCCGAAGTCATAGAATTAGTAAACAGCGTCCATCTAAACAAGTACTTGGTAATGGGAGCACTCTACCTATTTTACATCATCCTTGGTACGTTCATGGAAGGGTTGGCAATAATGGTGCTGACTATTCCGATTGTCTATCCGCTCATTTTGTCACTGGATTTTAATGGCATCTGGTTCGGACCAATTATGGTGCTCCTTTTGTCCATCGGGACGATTACCCCGCCGGTTGGTCTCATTGTGTATATCGTTGCCGGTCAGGCCAAAGACATATCCATGGACGAGATATTCAAGAAGACGGTCCCCTATATAGTATCTATGTTGATCTGCCTACTGATTCTTACTTTTTTCCCCCGTCTTGTTACTTTTCTTCCAGACCTGATGAAATAGGAGTCGGTGTCTTCCTCTTCTAAAGTCGGAGGAATGAGAAATATTGACGCCTTAATGCTGCCGTTGTATCATGATTGTAATATGAATAGGAAAAGGATCTTTCGAGCCATCGAGAAAAAAAGGGACTTTGAACGAGTTGCAGAAATGATCCGTGAGAAGATAGAAAATGAAAACCTGCCCGATGGTCTTAGGCTACCTCGAGAGAGGGAACTCGCTTCCGAACTGGGTGTAAGCAGGGCAATGTTCAGAGAGGCTTTAAGAATCCTCGATGTGATGGGGTACGTGAAGATAAAAAAGGGTCCGAAAGGGGGAATATTTGTAAGTAAGAAAGTGCACAAGCCCTTGCTCGAATCCTTAAGAAATATGGCCATGTCTGGCAAAGTGAAAATTGAAGATATTTTCGATATTCGGACGACTATTGAACCGGAAGTAATAAGGCAGGCTATAAAAAACATGGGAACTCACGGGATGCAAAGGATCTTTAATCTGAAGAGCGCTGGTCAGGAGCACTTAGAGAAGAACGACACTGAAAAGCTTAAGAGAACAAACGTTGAGTTTCATTCCTTAATTGCTGAACTCTCGGGCAACCCAATTTGGAAAGTGCTTGTCGACTCCTTGATAGAAACCCTGCTTTATGTGACCAAAGATTTTTTAGATCCAAATTTTGAGAAAAGCGTATTTGATATCCATCTGGAAATAGCAAATGCCATAATGGAGCATAGGGTCGGCGATGCACAAAGACTGATGTTGAAAGATATACTCTTTGTGAAGGAAAGGGTCAAAGAATTTCTCGAGACAAAGGACCGATAATCCTATACTTGACCACGTATCAAAATAAGCTTAGAGGTATTGATTAACAGTGTTCTTCCACCGGTCAGGTTACACTTAATTTCTATATTATTCACAATAAACATATCTGGCTTTACACATAGTCTCTCTTCTCTGGCTCATAGATGGTTTATAATTTGCAAATTATGTTTGTGGCTCGAAATGGAAGGACAATTCGTGATGCAAGATAGGAATGGTTCATCTCAAACTGTGTTACTGGAAGGGAATGAACCACCAAAGGTGAGCCATGAAATAGGGGTTTTAGATATTTCGCATTCAGAGAGGAGGTTGAAGAAGGCTTTAGAGGGATAGGGGGTAGGGCTTGTAGAATCTTTAAAGTTCTTGGCTCTTCACTGCTTGACTCCTATCACGAAAAAAAAGTTTACTTCAATAAATCTCTATTGAGGAAGGAAGGGTTTTATGATATAAGACATCTATGCTTAATGGAAAAGAGATTGTTTTAGGAGTCACAGGTGGAATTGCAGCCTATAAGGCTGCTGAGTTTGTGAGACTCCTCATAAAAGAAGGAGCCCGTGTCCATGTGGTCATGACTAAAAATGCCCAGCAATTTATTACTCCTCTCACCTTTCAAACCCTTTCTGGAAATCCTGTCGTCACCGATCCTTTTACTCTTCTCGAAGAGATGAAAATTGGTCATGTGGCCCTGGCGGATCTGGCTGAATTGATTGTGATCCTCCCGGCTACTGCAAATATCATCGGAAAGATTGCCAATGGGATTGCCGATGATTTCCTCTCCACCATGGTCATGGCCTCCAAGGCCCCTGTCCTTTTTGTCCCCTCCATGAATGTCAACATGTGGGACAATAAAGCCCTCCAACAGAATATTCAAACCCTGAAAGAAAGAGGTTACCACTTCGTGGAACCCGGGGAAGGAGAACTGGCTTGCCATTGGTATGGAAAAGGAAGGCTGGCTGAATTAAACGAGGTCATAGAAAAAATAAAAGAGATCTTCTCCCCGAAAGATCTCAAAGGGGAAAAGATCCTTGTCACTGCTGGACCCACTCAAGAACCGATCGACCCGGTTCGAGTAATCACCAATCGTTCATCGGGAAAGATGGGCTATGCCCTGGCCAAAATGGCCCGACGAAGGGGCGCAGAAGTCTTGTTGGTGAGTGGTCCCACCTCCCTCTCCCTTCCTCGTGAGGATATCCAACTCTTCTCGGTCAAAACAGCCGAGGAGATGAGGAGGGCTGTTCTTTCAAACATAGAAAGCTGTTCTATTGTGATTAAAGCCGCGGCCGTCTCCGACTATCGCCCCAAAAAGGTCAGTCAGGAGAAGTTGAAAAAAACTGCCTCTTCTCTTTCATTAGAATTAGAGAGAACAGAGGATATTCTCGAAGAGATAGGGAAAAAGAAAGGAAATCGAATCGTCGTTGGATTTGCTGCCGAAACCGAGAACCTCCTTGCCAATGCCCAAAAAAAGTTGATGGAGAAGAATTTGGATATGATTGTGGTCAATGATGTGACGAAACCAGGGGCTGGATTTGGAGTGGATACCAATCAGGTGAAAATTCTTCTCTCCTCTGGAGAAATCAAAGATCTCCCATTAATGAGCAAAGAGGAGTTAGCGGATCGGATTCTCGACGAAATCGTAAGTCTATTAAAATTTAGAGAAAGGGCTTCTTCTCCCCCTTCCTCCCATTAAGCCGCCTTTTTATCCTCACTCTTTGAGGCCTTTCCTTTCTCGGCCTCTTGTTTTTCGTTCTTTTCTCCTTCCTTTCGACTCTTCGAAGGATAATCATTCACGTAGAATCCAGGCCCTTTCAGGACAAAATTGGTGGCCGAGATTAGTTTTTTAGCAGGTCCTGAACATTTTGGGCAAGAGGTCTGTGAAGATTCATTGACTTTCTGGAAGAGCTCAAAGACCTCTTCGCACCGGGTGCATTGATACTCGTAAATAGGCATAGGCATTCTCTCCTTTCAGGACTGGATGGCAAGGCTGGAGCTGATTTCCCGTCTCAATTTCTTAAGGGCCTCACTCTCGATTTGTCTTACCCTTTCACGAGAAAGTTTGAGATGATTTCCAATCTCCTGAAGGGTTAAAGGCTCATCCGCCATGATCCTATGTTTGATGACATAAGCCTCCTTCTCATTGAGCCGTTTCAAGGCCTTTTGGACTTCCCGCTCCCGGATCTCCTCCTCCTGCTGTCTGGCGAGCATCTCCTCTTGATTTGGAGATTCCTCTTGGAGGAGTTCCAGATGGGTTAACTCCCCCTCCTCATCGAAAGGGGAATCTAAGGAAAGGTCTCTGGATGCCATACGCTGCTCCATCTCCATAATGTCCTCTTTGTCGACATCGAAGTCCTTAGCTAACACGTCGTACTTCTTTTCATCCCCATCTCCGGATTCCAAGGCCTTTCGAATCTTTCCAATCTTATAGAAAAGTTTCTTTTGAGCCTGGGTCGTTCCAATCTTGACAAGGCTCCAGGTCTTAATAATAAAATTTTGAATATAGGCGCGAATCCACCAGATCGCATAGGAAATGAATCGATATCCTTTATAGGGGTTAAACTTCTTTACAGCCATCATCAGACCGATATTCCCTTCTTGAATCAGATCGACCAGTTTGACCCCATAGGAACGATATTCCAATGCTACCTTGACCACAAATCTCAGATTCGAGGTGATCAATTTGTGGGCAGCCGTAATATCTTTGTACTTATAATATCTTACTGCCAATTGAAATTCTTCTTCAGGGGTTAAAAGAGGGAATTGATTGATCTGGGCCAGATAGGTTTCTAAAGAATTTTTGACAACCGGTAAATTTGACATTAATATATACCTCGAATGGGAGATTTTAGCACTCTCTAAAAAAGAGTGCTAATAATATAATCTGTTACATAAAGAAAGTCAAGTTATTATATAAATATTTGAAATTGTTTAATTTTTTATAGGAGGGCAAGATGGCGGAACAAAGAAAGGCTGAGGAAGAAAAGGGCTTTACCGTAAGGGATAGGAGGTTCAGTGCAAGGAAGGAAGAAGAGGAGAAGGTAAAAAAGGAAGAGGCTTCGAAAGAAGAAGGGGCAAAAAAGGAGAATAAAGAAGAGGAGTCTCCCCTTCCTGAAATTACTTTCATCAATTTTATTTTCTCTTTGAGCACCTCGGCCCTCATCCAGTTAGGGGAGATTCAAGACCCCGTCACCCAAAAACAATCCAAAAACCTTCCTTTAGCCAAGCAGACGATCGATCTTATTGGAATGCTTAAAGAGAAGACTAAAGGAAATCTCACTTCAGAGGAAGAAAAATTTATTGATAATGTCCTCTTTGATTTAAGAATGAGATACGTCAAGGCTGTAGGATAATGTTTTTATCTTCCCATCTTATTTTTTAAAGGTGAGGTAGAAACTGCTTCCCTTTCGGTGGATGTGAAAGAGGATTCCTTTTTCGACTTTGGCCTCTCTGATGGCTTTCTCAAAATCTTTCATCTTTTCAATTTTCTTTCGGTTAATCTCAAGGATCACATCTCCTTCTTGAAGCCCTATCTCCTCGGCCAGTCCCCCTTCCATGACCTCCACCACGACGACTCCATGTTTTACCCCTGAAATCTTATATCGGGCTGCGAGTTGCGGGGTCAATTCCTGAACCCGAGCCCCAAATTTCTCCTCGCTCTCATACTCTTTTTGTAATTCTACCTTTTCGGGCATCTCCGAGGTTGTAACTTCAAATGTCATCGGTTTCCCATCCCGGAGGACTTCGATCTTTACTTTCTGTCCTACCTTCTTTTTCTGAATCTCTTTAATCAGTTCGCTTACATTTTTGACAGGTTTATCATCCACCGATTTGATGATATCCCCGGATGCCAGTCCTGCTTTCTCAGCCCCTGTGCCTGGATAGACCTGGGAGATGAGGGCCCCCTCTTTTTCTTTTAATTTAAAATGCTCTGCTAATTCAGGAGAGAGATCCTGAACACTGATCCCTAACCATGGGCGGGTGACCTTCCCTTTTTTGATCAGATCGTTCAAGATCTGTTTGGCCATATTGATAGGGATAGCAAATCCTATTCCCGTTCCAGGCTGGATGATCATGGCATTGATTCCAATGACTTCCCCATCGATATTGACCAGGGGCCCACCACTGTTGCCTGGGTTGATTGAAGCATCGGTCTGGATGAAATCTTCGTAGGTTCCGGTCCCCAATCCTGAACGGCCTTTCGCACTGATCACCCCAACGGTGACCGTATGTTCCAGCCCAAAAGGATTCCCTATGGCAATCGCCCATTCTCCCACCTCGAGTTTATCAGAATCACCCAACACTGCGACAGGAAGATCCTTTGCTTTGATATGAAGGACGGCTAGGTCGGTTCGAGGATCCTGCCCTTTTACGGTGGCCACAAACTCTCTGCCGTCATTGAGACGGACTTTGATTTTCTCAGCCCCCTCAATGACATGATTATTGGTTAAAATATAACCCTCTGGATCCACAATCACCCCTGATCCTGCACTTCGCTGTTTCTGACGGTACTCCCTTCCCTTCTCCCGTGGGGTAAAACCGAATCCCCTGAAGAACTCTTCAAAAGGACTCCCTTTAAAAAAATCCTCCCCAAATCTTTCCCACGGTCTCATCGTAATCGTTTTCTCAGTGGTGATGTTGACGACGCAAGGTTGGACTTTTTTTGCTACCTCTACGAAGGCTTGACCCAGAGACCTTGCGGTAACGAGTTTATCATTTTTAGGCAGGGAATTAGCCTTATCTTTCCCTACGCAAAAGAAGAGGCCAAGTAGGAGAGCAAGAGCCGAAATTCCCAGAACAAAAAGGGTCTTCTTCATTTTTTCACCCCTTAAAAAAGTTCACAACAATAATTTAATTTCTTTTTTTAGAATGTCAAATCTTCCCCTCTTTGGGCTTCCCTTTCTATCCATCGTTTACCTTCAAAGGCTGCCTTCTCAAAAATATTCAGATTCACTTCTCGAAACCGGGGATGAGTGACCTTCTCGATGGCCCTTCTCAATTTTTCATAGGGAAAAGGAAATCTTGGATGAGCCGTAGCAAACCCGATCAATGCAATATTGATCGATTGGGGCATCCCCATCTCTTTGGCCAGACGTTCCGCGGGAAAAATATGCACTTCGATTCCTCTCTCTCCTAAATAGGATTTCACCCGAGGGTCCATATAATGAGGGTCTGAGGCATTGATGAAACAGAGCCCTCCATTCTTTCCATTGGTTGAGGGTCGAAGATAGGGGAGTGTTCTATAAGCCTCGGTCTTTTCGAGAGAAAGGAGGATATCTGCATTCCCTTTCTTTACAAGAGGACTGTTAAAATCGCCAATCTTTAGATGGGTCATCACCGACCCTCCCCTTTGACTCATCCCGTGATCTTCAGACCCGATGATGGGATATCCCTCTCCGAGGGCGTAATAGGCAAAGATTCGAGTGATGAGAAGAACTCCTTGTCCCCCTACCCCTGAAATAATCATTTGAATGTTCATCTTTCGAGCGCTCCGATCTGATACCCCCCACTCAGATTGCGGATAAACCCGAGAGGGGTATTGGAGAAACCCATGGTGCGGCTACCTTAAATGGCCCATAGAAATCGTTACCTTGGTTTGTTTTAATCATAAACCCATTTCTACGATGGATCAATTCGTAGGATCTATTTATATTCAATCTATCCGCGTTCCATGGGTTTCGGAAATACTCCTGTCGGGCCTAAATTTATTTTCACCCTTCAGTGAGGGATTGCCCGATCTGATTTTTATGGAGTCAGCTGGTAGATTGCCCCCTGAGCACACACCTGCAAACAGAGTCCGCAATCCACGCAGGTGAGCCGATCAATCCTCACCCGACCATCCTCTCCTCGGATCAGAGAGGGACACTCAAACCGTCTTATACAGAATCCACATCCAATACAGGCTCCTATTGGATTCATCTCTATCGTTGAAGTTGGACACCCTTCCGCACATATCCGACATCCAGAACATTTCTCATAATCGATTTTATAACCTTCCTCCGTTTTCGAAATGGCTTCTTCAGGACATATCCATAGGCAGAGGTCACACTGATAGCAGGCGCCACAATGGAGGCATCGCTTTGCCTCCCGGATGATCTCCTCTTCTTTCGGCAATAAACGAACCTCTTTGAACCCTTGGACCCTCTCTTCCAAAGGTAGAAGAGGTTCTTCTATCCTCGCTTCAGTCTCCCCATAATCAACCTTTACTGAAACTAACTTGGCAAAACTCCCTTCTTCTTCTCGATTCATCCTTAACGGTTCTCCCCTCAAATACCGATCGATTGAAAGAGCAGCCTTTTTCCCCATCGCCAGGGCATCTATAAAATTCTTCGGCCCGGTGACTGCATCTCCTGAGGCAAAAACTCCCTGAATAGAGGTCTCCAATGTCTCCGGGTCCACTTGAATCGTTCCTAAGATGGACTTTTTTAAAGGGAGATCCAACTCAGAGAGTTCTGGCAGATAGAGAGGAGAATGGATGATATAGTCCGCTCTTATTCTTTTCTCAGGACCTTGAAAAGAAACGATTCTTCTTCTTCCGAGGCTACTCGGGTCACTGAGAAGGGCCTTTTTATAAGAAATCCCTACGGCCTTTCCCCGAGAACTCTGGATTCGGGTGGGTATCGAAAAGAAATGAAAAATCACCCCTTCTCTCTCTGCCTCTTCAGCGTCTGAAGCATCCACAGGGATTTCCTTCTTGGATCGACTAAAAAACAGATGAACCTCTTTTGCCCCCAACCGAAGGGCGGTTCGGGCTGCATCCACGTCTCTCTCGCTTCCCCCCAGAACCAGAACTCTTGGAGGGAGAGAGGTGATCTCACCCAGGGCAACCCCTTTTAAAAAATGAAGAGAATCGATGACCCCTTCTGTCTGAAGATTTGAAAGATTCGATTCAGGGAGATGGGCTCCAATAGCAAGAAGGATCGCTTGATATCCTTGTTGTCTCAAATCATTCAACGTGAGATCCTTTCCGATCCTTGTATTCAGCCTCACTTCCGTTCCAAGTCTTCTTATCACTTCAATCTCTCTCTTTAAGACCTCCTCTGGTAATCGAAATCGAGAGGTGCCAATAACCAGAGTTCCACCCATGAAAGGAAGGGCCTCAAAGATGGTCACTTGGTAGCCTTTCATTCTCAGTTCATAGGCTGCCATCAAACCCGAAGGCCCGGAACCGACGATTGCTACCTTCTCTTTCCTTTCTTCCCCTGGAGTAGGATGAAAGGGTTTCTCTTCCCTGTCGGCCAAGAAACGTTTCAGGAGGTCAATGGCAATGGGCTGATCCAGGTTCCCTCTTCGACAGATTTTTTCACACGGTCGAGCACACAGCCTCCCTGTAATCCCGGGAAATGGGTTTCTCTTCCGAACCAGAGCCAAGGCCTCATCGAATCTCCCTTTAGCAATCAGCTCAATATATCCCCTTGCATCCACTTGGAGAGGACAGGCCCCCTGACATGGTGACACTTTATTCCTATAAATGGGAAGAAGCTCTTTGGGTAAGGCTTTACTTTTAAGAGGAGGGAGATCCTTCTCGGGAGGTGGAATATGCCGAATCTCCACTCGGATGGGTCGAATTTTGAGTTGTTCCTTCTGGTAGGTAATACAAGGATAACGTGCGATCAGGACAGCCACTCCTCCTTCGGGACTCCTCGTATAACGATAAGCCTTCCTTAATTCTCTGATCATCCCTTGAATATCATAAGGATTGACCACCTGGAGATAATCGACACCACAGCCCTTGACCAATTCTTCAATCGAGAGAGCCCGACCAGGATGGCCATCCGCTGTGACCCCAGATTCTGGGGTAGGCTGCATCCCTGTCATGGCGACAATAGAATTGTCGAGGATCACTAAAATAAATTTTGAACCATTATAGACAGCATTGAGGAGGCCCGGAGCTCCCGAATGATAAAAGGTCGAATCCCCAATCGTAGCAATGATGGGAACCTCTTTCCCATCCTGGTGGTAGGCATGATAAAGGCCACTGGCAAAAGTGATGGCTGCCCCCATATCATGACAGGTATCGACGGCCTCGAGATTCATTCCAAGGGTATAGCAACCAATATCGCTCGGGAAGATCCCGTTTGGAAAGGCCCTCTTAATGGCATAGAATGAAGCGCGGTGAGGACAACCGGAGCAAAGAGTTGGACGACGAATCGGAATGCCCAGATCCGCAACCAACTTCTCAAAAGGGGTGCTGGAAGGAGGTTCCTCTACAGGAATGGAAAATTTTCGACAGAAATCGACCATCACTTGAGTGATGACTTCCGGAAGCATCTCTCCTTCATTAGGTATAAACCCATCCAGCCTTCCATGAACGTTGGACTTATTCCTGATTTGAAGTTCGATGACCGGTTCGGTTTCTTCAAGGACGAGGACCTCCTTACATTTCTCGATAAAAGTCTCTACTCGTTGGGAGGGAAGAGGAAAGGGGGTCCCGATCTTCAGGATGGGAATCTCCTTTTCTAAGCCAAGCTCCAAAAGCACATCCCGAGCAATCGCATATCCAATTCCGCTCGCAATGATACCAAAGGCGGGCTTCTCTCGATCATTCTCGACAAAATTGAGATGGGACATGGAGTCGAATTCTTCAGCAATCTTTCTCAGTTTCTGATTTAGCTGTTTATGGAGAATAAATCGAAATCTGGGGGTCGCACTCCAACGCTGGGGTTGATGGATAAAATTGGCTTTCCTTTCTATTTTCCGAATCGGGTGAAAGGCAATCTTCTGTTGGGCATGGGAAACCCTCAATACTGGCCTTAGAATAACTGGGATCTGATATTTTTCCGATAGCTCAAAGGCCAGGGGAAGCATCTCCTGGGCCTCTCTTGGACTGGCCGGATCAAAGACAGGAACTTTGGCAAACATCGCTAAAAAACGGGTATCCTGTTCTGTCTGGGAAGAGTACGGCCCTGGATCATCACAACTGATAATCACAAACCCTCCGATCGTTCCAATATAGGCAGCGCTCATCAGAGGATCTGTGGCCACATTGAGGCCCACTTGTTTCATAGCGACAGCGGCCCGTTTCCCGGTATAGGAGGCAACCAGGGCATTTTCAAAGGCGACCTTCTCATTGGTAGACCACTCCACATAAATGTCGAGATCGTTCTCCTTTTTAAACTGAACAATGGCAGGAAGGATCTCGGAACTGGGAGTCCCAGGATAAGCTGCGAAGAAATGACATCCACTTTCTACTACACCTCGAGCAATCGCTTCGTTTCCGAGAAGAACCCTCTCTTCTATGATCTCATCCATCGATCTCATTAATCACCCGATTTAATTTTTTAGTTCAGGATGGATGGGTAAGTAAAATCTCGAGCCATCGATCCCATTTTTCCCGAATCTCTTCTTTCCCAAAGACCTCTTTCGTAGACTCAACTCCTTTAGAATCGCCTAAGAATGGCTCTATTTCTTGGGCCTTCTTTGTAAACCACTCTCTTGCCCTCTCTCCCGAGTAAAACTTATAGATCTTATCTTTCTCTTCGGGTTGGATAATGAGTAACCAACCCCGATGATAGGGATCACGACCGACCAGGGAGGGTGAATCTAATGCCTCCCGATTCACTGCCAAGATCCTCCCCGTGAGAGGGGAAAGAAAGGTGACCTTTTTATTCCCTTGGATGAGGGTCGCTATCCTCTCCCCCTCTTTGATAGACTCCCCTTCTAAAGGAAGCCAGAGCGAATCGGCCCCAAGGGCAAGAGAAGAAGAAAGGCCATCAAGCCCTACTTTTATCCACGAATCCATGGGTTTGAGCCAGAGGTGTTGTTCTTGGTAGAAAAGATTGGGATGAAATGTAAAAAGCCCTATCTGAAAGGGAGTTCTCTTTTTCGCTGGTTTCAGGGCAAAGGCTGGGTGGGTCCCAAATCGATCCTCCATTCGTTGATCCAACTCACACCGCCAACATTCATACCCATTAGAACAGATCATAAAATCGATCAAACCCAAACGCATATATCGGCAATATCGTCTCGTCCCTGTGCCTGAATCTTTGATCTTCCGAATCCGATCCATTTCCGTCCGAATTGCCCCCGTTGGACAGATGAATTCACATGCCCCGCAAGCGATACATTGATCCGAATCCACCTCAAAAGGAGGACTGACCTTCCTTAACGTTCCTCTTTGAGAGAAACCAATCGCATTGGCTCCAACGATCTCCCGACAGGTCCGAATACAAAGCCCACAGAGGAAACACTTTTCATTCGCCTCTTTCGTATCAAAACGACTCTTCTCCACCCCCAATTCCTCGGCGAGTTCTTTTAAGAGTTTTGCCTCTGGACAACGGGCCAAAAGGAGTTCGACGAGGAGTCGCCGAACTCTGAGGACCGGTTCGGAGTGGGTCCATACCTCAATTCCTGATTGAGCAGGAAAGTTACAGGCCGTGACCATACGCCGCTTTCCATCCTTTAAAACCTCTACCGTACAGAGTCGACAGGAGCCATGAGGAGAAAGATCAGGATGGTAACAAAGGGTTGGAATAGAAATCGACCTTTCGCGGCACAATTCGAGAAGGGTAGAGCCCTCTCTTCCTCTTACTTTTTTCCCGTTGATGGTTAGAGAGACCATTTCCCTATCATTCCAAACTAATCGATTTCAATTGCCTCAAATTTGCAGGCTTCGACACAGGCCTTGCATTTTACACACTTCTGGCTCTCTAAGAAATGAGCCTTCTTTCTTTCTCCCTTAATGGCCTGGGTTGGGCAGACTCTTGCACAGGCTCCACAACCCGTACATTTCTCAGGCCTGATGGAAAAAGAGATGAGGTCCCTGCAAAACTTAGCCGGGCATCTCTTCTCTTCGATATGGGCTTCATATTCCTCTCTGAAATATCGGAGCGTAGAGAGAACAGGATTAGGAGCGGTGAGTCCAAGACCGCAGAGCGAGCTCTCAATCATCACCAGAGAGAGATCCTCCAACAATTCGATATCTCCTTCCTTTCCCTCTCCGCGGCAAATTCGGTTAAGGATTCTTCCCATCTGGTGGAGTCCTTCTCGACAGGGGGTGCACTTTCCGCAAGACTCTTCCTCCAGGAAATGGACAAAGTAGCGAGCCATATCCACCATGCAATTATCCTCATCCATCACAATCATCCCACCCGATCCCATCATTGACCCTGCTTCCTGAAGTCGATCGAAATCGACTGGCAGATCGAGAAGGCTCTCCGGAATACAACCCCCTGAAGGTCCTCCGGTTTGAACGGCCTTGAAACGCTTACCCTTGGGGATTCCTCCCCCGATATCGAAAATAATCTGCCTTAGCGTCATTCCCATCGGGACTTCGACCAGCCCTGTATGATTGATCTTTCCGACAAGGGAGAAGATCTTCGTTCCTTTCGATCCCTCTGTCCCGATCGAGGTGTACCATTCTACCCCTCGATTAATAATGATAGGAACATTGGCCCATGTCTCCACGTTATTCAGATTACTGGGCTGATTCCAGAGCCCCTGCTCCACGGTATGAATATATTTAGCTCTCGGCTCCCCCACCCTTCCTTCCAGAGAAGCCATCAAAGCAGTGGATTCTCCACAGACAAAAGCCCCACCTCCACGACTAATCTTAATCTGAAAGTTAAGGCCTGACCCAAGGATATTCTTTCCTAAAAGTCCGTAGGCTCTCGCCTGGTCAAGAGCACAAGTCAGATTGGAGATCGCCAGCGGATATTCATTCCTCACATAAACATAGCCTTCTTCGGAACCTATGGCATAGGCCCCAATCAACATCCCTTCAATGACACTGTGGGGATTCCCTTCCAGAAGGGAACGATCCATATAGGCTCCAGGATCCCCTTCGTCTGCATTACAGATGACAAACTTCTCTTTTCCTTTTGCTCTTCGGCAGGCTTCCCATTTGATTCCTGTAGGGAATCCACCCCCTCCTCGTCCCCTTAGCCCTGAGTCTTTTATGGTCTGAATGACGGCCTCAGGGGTCATCGTGGAAAGAACCTTTTCAAGGGCCTGATATCCACCGATTCGAATATAATCGTCGATATCGGTTGGATCGATCTCTCCATTATTTCCAAAGACAATCCGTTGCTGGAATTTGTAGAAGGGAATCTCCTCCTCGTAGAGAATTCTCTGCTTGCTCAGGGGGTCCTGATAGAGGAGTCTCTCAATCACACCTCCTCCATTGGCTACTTGATGAAGAATTTCGGAGACATCCTCGGTGGTCACATTCATATAGCAGATCTTTTGAGGTCGGATGACTACCAGGGGCCCTCGTTCACAGAAACCATGACATCCAGTAGCCCGAATCCCTATCTGATCTTTTAGTCCCATCTCTTGAATTTTTTCTCTAAAGGCCTCCAAAACCTCCAGGGCCCCACAGGCTTGACATCCTGTTCCACAACAGATGGCGATCCATGGAGATTCAGGATCTCTTGCCTTTTTTAAACCTTCTCGAAATGATCTTAGTTCAGAGATGGTTCTGAAGTGAGGGCTCATTGATATTTTTTTAACAGGGATTCGATCTTCCCTGTCTCCATCTTCCCATAATATTTTCGATCAATGACCAGGAGGGGACCGAGAGCGCAGGCACCCAGACAGTTCACGGTTTCAAGACTAAAAGAAAGGTCCTTGGTCGTCCCCCCTGCCTTTACATCCAGGAGGGTCTCCAAATAACTTAGAATCCTTTGGCTTCCCCTTACATGACAAGCCGTCCCTAAACAAACCTGAATCGTATGTTTTCCCCTGGGTTCGAGGTGAAAGGCTTTATAAAAAGTGGCTACTTCGTAAATCTCTGACAGAGGAATCTCAAGACATTGGGAAACATACTGGAGAGCCTTTCTGGGGAGATAATTCATCCTTGATTGAATATCCTGCAGAATTCCGATAAGCCCAGCCCTCTGATACCCATGTTTTCTTAGAATTTCATCAAGGGCCTCTACCTCTACCAGCATTCACCCTATTCCTTGTCTCTTTAAATTGAAAGAAAACGGCCTCAGTTCAATTTTAACTGATTCGATTGAGGACCTCAATTCCTCTCAAAAGGGTCTCTTCAGAAGCAGCAAAGGAGATTCTCACATGGGTATTTCTCTTTGAAAAGACACTTCCTGGAACGATAAAGAGATTATTCTGGATAGCCTTCTCTACAAAGGCCTCGCCATCTCCACCCGGAACTTCTGGAAAGATATAGAAGGCTCCCTGGGGTTTCTGGACATTAAACTTTTCACGAAGTCCCTCATAAATAAGATCTCTCTTCTTTTTATATTCCTGAATATAGGACTCTACACTGAAATCGAGGGCCTTGATGGCCGCTTTCTGAGCAAAGGAATTCACACTCGAAAAGGTATATTGCTGAAGGGTAATCATCTGCTGGATGATCTCTCGTGGACCAGCCACGTATCCCAATCTCCATCCGGTCATGGCCCAACCCTTGGAGAAGCCTCCAAAGGTCAGAGTCTTTTCATACAACTGGCCCACCGTAGGGCAGCTTGGAGCATCGTAGAGAAAATGATCATAAATATCGTCAGAAAAAAGGAGGAGATTCTTCTCCTTTGCGATCCTCACCACCATCTTTAAATCTTCGAGGGGATAGACGGTTCCGGTAGGATTATTGGGGCTATTGATGATGATGAGTTTCGTTTTCTTTGTGATCTTTTTTCGAATTTCTTCTTCTCGGAGTCGAAAATCAGGGTAGGTATCGACAAAAACAGGAGTTCCTCCCATTAACAGGACCTGATATTCATACATCACAAAAAAGGGGTCCGGAATAATGACCTCGTCGCCCGGATTAATGAGAGCGAGGCTTGCCAGAAGCAACCCCCCGGTTACTCCTGCCGTCACCATCACCTCTTCAAAAAGAATCCCCTTCTTTTTCAAATGTTCCGAAATCTTCTCTCTCAGCTCAGGAATGCCCTGGGTGGGAGTGTATTTATTGAAGCCTCTCCGAATCCATTCGATCCCTTCCTCTTTCAGAGGTTCTGGAATATCAAAATCCGGTTCTCCAATACTCAGGTTAATGGGATCCTTCATCTGGCGGGCCAGGTCAAAGATTCGTCTGACTCCAGAGGGTTTAATATTCTTTAATCGATCGGAGATCCACATCCCCTATTCTCCTTCCTCTTTTATCTTTTTGGCTTTTTCGATGAGTTCTACGATCGTCTCGATTCTTGTCTTGGTGGGTGGAGAGAGGGCCTTCTCGATTTGATCAAGAGAATAATGCTCGCTCAGAAATTTTCCGATCTCTATCCTAAATTCCCAGCAGATAATAATTTTCCGACAGGGAAGCTCCTCATTAAGGGTTCGGCAATATCGAAAAGGAACTTCCCCTCCAAGCATGGGACAGCGGAGCAGAAGATCGTCATACTCCTCGATCATTTGAGTATTTTATCACAAACTCAGAAAACAAAGAATCCTACGGAAAATCCGTAGGATTCTTTGTTGTTTAAACAGGCTTCCCTTTTCTTACCACCGGAGGTTTTGGTAATCCTTCAATCGCTTTAAGAGATTTTCTCATCTCTTCCTCTGGAAGTGGGTAATCGACAAGCTTCCCACTAAAGTAAGAATCGTAACCTCCTAAATCCATCAGTCCATGGCCACTCCAGTTAAGGAGGATTACCTTCTCCTTTCCTTCTTCTTTTGCCTTTTTTGCCTCTTCGATGACCACAGCAATGGCATGACTGGTCTCCGGGGCAGGAATCTGGCCTTCGGTTCTGGCCCAGAGCACTGCCGCGGCATAGCACTCCAGTTGATTGTAGGCTCGAGGAGTGATCAACCCTTCGTTAATCAACTGGCTCACGAGAGGGGCAATCCCGTGGTAACGGAGCCCACCAGCGTGGATCGGAGGGGGAATAAAGGCATGACCAAGACTATGCATGGGGATGAGGGGAGTCATCCTTGCCGTATCGCCATGGTCATAGACAAAGGGGGCACGGGTCATGGTTGGACAGGAAGTGGGTTCGGCAGGAATGATGGTAATATCCGCCCCATTAATCTTATCCAAGACAAAAGGAAAGGCGAGCCCTGCGAAGTTACTTCCACCTCCAGCGCATCCTGTCACCACATCGACCTTTTTCTCTCCTATCTTTTCTAACTGTTTCTTGGCTTCCAGTCCGATGATCGTCTGATGCATCAACACATGATTCAGAACACTTCCAAGGGAATAACGGGTATCCTTCGAAGTCACCGCATCTTCGATGGCTTCGCTGATGGCGATACCAAGGCTTCCTGGAGAATCGGGATTCTCTTCGAGAATCTTTCTTCCCGCATTCGTATCTTTGCTCGGGCTGGGAACACAGGTGGCTCCCCAGGTATTCATCATGATCCGGCGATAAGGTTTCTGGTCAAAACTGATCCTCACCATATAAACCTTGCATTCCAATCCATACAGACAACAAGCAAAACTGAGAGCGCTCCCCCATTGGCCTGCTCCGGTTTCAGTGGTAATTCGTTTAATCCCAAAGACCTTATTGTAATAGGCCTGAGCCACAGCGGTATTGGGTTTGTGGCTTCCAGGAGGGCTGACTCCTTCATTTTTATAGTAGATCCTTGCAGGGGTATCCAGTGCTTTCTCAAGGGCATAGGCCCGATGAAGAGGGGTTGGCCTCCAGATCAGAAGCTTCTCCATCACACCTTCAGGGATATCAATCCATCTCTGGGTGCTGACTTCCTGCTCAATGAGATTCATGGGAAAGACAGGGGCAAGATCCTGTGGTCCTATGGGCTGCCCGGTAGCAGGGTGAAGGGGAGGTTGTAAAGGGGAAGGGAGATCCGCTTGGATATTATACCATTGCTTTGGAATCTCATCCTCTCTGAGAAATACCTTGAATTGCTTCATAATCGCCTCCTTTTAAATAGATTTGAATTTTAAGGTGTGGGCACTTTGTTTCATCACCTCCTTTTTGATTTACTCCAAACCCCCACCTTCAAAATTAGTATTCCCAATATCAATAATTTTTTATGATGTCAAGAAGAAGTTGATTCTTTAAGTAATCCCTCACTCAGATGGGGAATAAGCCCGAGAGGGGTATTGGAGAAACCCAAAGTGCGGCTACCTTAAATGGTCCATAGAAATCCTTACTTTGGTTGGTTTTAATCAGAAACCCATTTCAACGATAGATCGATTCGT
>CAZMWF010000056.1:0-32163 GCA_964570075.1 uncultured Syntrophaceae bacterium
GGCGAGTTTTAAGGCTGTGGTGATACATTTAATCTCAGAGATTCGATAATGGGCCTCGAGATTACATTCCTCGATCACCGTGTCCTCGTCTTCTTGTTGAAATTCCTTTAGAGAGAGATATCTCTCTGATGAAAAAATCACCGCACTCTCGATAAGGTTTTCAAGTTCTCTTACATTGCCGGGCCATTTTCTGCTCATAAGAAAGTCCATGCTTCCCTTGTCAAACCCCACAATCATCTTTCTATGCTTTCGACTGTACTGTTCTAAAAAATGTTTTGCAAGAAGGGGGATGTCCTCTGGCCTCTCCCTGAGAGGGGGGAGCTCGATCCTGACCACTGCCAGTCTGAAATAGAGGTCTTTTAAAAACTTATCTTCCTCAACGAGCTTTTCGAGATTTTCATTGGTTGCGGCAATGACCCGAACATTGGGATAGATTAATTTATTATCACCCACTCTTTTAATCTCCCCGGCAGAGAGAAATCTCAGGAGTTTGCTCTGAACCCCCAATTCCATCTTTCCTATCTCGTCAAGGAAAACAGTCCCTCCCTCTGCCTCTTCCAATATTCCCATCTTATCTTTTGTCGCTCCGGTGAAGGCTCCTTTGACATGGCCAAAGAGTTCGCTTTCGATTAAATCCTTAGGGATAGCAGAACAGTTGACAGGAATGAAGACTTTATCCTTTCTTCGACTCTTCGACCAGATATATCGGGCCAGAAGTTCCTTTCCTGTTCCTGTCTCTCCGGTAAGAAGGACAATGGCATCGGTCTCTGACACTTTCTCTGCCTTTTGAAGAACAGAAATCATCTTGGGGGATTGGGTGATGATGCTTTCAAAGAGGGGCTTCTTCTCACTCTCCTGGAAGCGTTTTAACTCCTTAAGCAACTCAATCTTTTCAAAGACTCGATCAATGATAATGGATAAGGCCTCTCGAGTCACCGGCTTCTCAATATAATCATAAGCCCCGTGCTTGAGGGATTGAATCTTGGCATCCAACCCCTTGACCACGCTAATCACAATGACCTCCACCGAAGGGTCCATCGTCCTGATCCTCGAAAAAAGGTCCAATCCGCATTCCCTGTCTCCCAGTCTGAGGTCAAGGAGGATGAGGTCGGGGTGCGTATTTTCAAACTGTAAAAGGGCCTCTCCCTCATCCTTTGCATAAAAGACCTGACAGGCCTTCTCGCTTAATATCTCTCCATAAAGCGAGCGATTATACTCATCATCTTCAATAACTAAAACTTTGTGATTCATCAGGACCCTCTGCCGAAAAGAGGAAATTTAATCACAAAAGTTGCCCCCTTTCCTTGGTTATTTTCGATGTAAATCGTTCCATTGTGAGCATTGAGAACTCTTCGAGCTCGAAAAAGACCGAAGCCCGTTCCCTCTTTTTTGGTCGTATAGAATGGATTGAAAATTTCTTCTATGTCTCCCTGGATTCCGGGCCCATTGTCTGAAAATTTAACATAAAGAGAGTCTCCCTCTTCATAGACATCCACCTGAAGGGTTCCCCCCTGCCCTTCCATCGCCTCGTAGGCATTGATGATCAAATTTGAAAAGACATCCTCCATCTGCGATGGATCGACCCTGACCTCCCGAACGGTTGAAAAATTCTTTACCAACTTGATCCCCTGGGGAGGAGGATTCCTTTCAAGGGCAAGGTTTAGAAGATTGGGGATACTGTAGAGCTCAAAATGAGGGACTCCGGGATCGATACTCTTGGCTCGAGAAATATATTCTTTGATTAAATCGATTTGCCTGTAGAGTTTTTCGAGATTCTCTCGAACCTGGTGCTGGGCTTCGATGTTTTTAAGCCATGATTCCACGGGATTCATGAGATTTCCAATCCGATGAGCGATGCTAAAGGCCCCTTCTCCAATGGCTGAAAAGAGCCTGGCCTCGGCAAGTTCTTTATGGGATTGAAGGAGTTGAGACTGCTTCTTTTTGAGATTCTGAATCATGGAGCTAAAGGCCTGGGAAAGTTTTTCAAGCTCATCGCCAGTATGGATGGGGACAATCTGGTCGGTCTTTTCCTCCTGGATATCCATGGCATTTCGAGTCAGTTCGGTAATGGGAATTAAAACAGATCGCCTCACATATCTATATAGAAAAAGGACCACAAGCAGACTGATAAGACCAACCGTAATGGTTTGCAGGATGACATGCCTTCGGAATTCTTCTATGGCCTTCAGAGAAAAACCAAGCCTTAGGATATGGATATAAATGTCGCCTCCCATGGTCACGGGAATGGAAATCTCACGCAAAGGGGGCTTTCCCTCCTCTTTAAATTCATGAAGGAAAATCTTATCCCTCTCCAAGGTTTTAAGATTCTCAATCACGTGACGGGTCTTCTCATCGTCGAGATTCTTCCCCAGGAAACGGTCATCGGTGTGGGCATAGGTATATCCCTTGTCGTCCATGATGATTCCGTATTCCAACTTATGTTCCTCTCCCTTCTCTTTCAGATTCGAGAGCACATCCATCATCCTTGAATAATCTGCCTCAATGGCAATATCAGAAAGAATGGTGGCTGTCACTTTGGTAAGAGAGATTTGATCGGCTTTTTTACTTTCGCTGAACTCCCTGTATTGCCGGAAGAGGAGATAGGCATGGATGGCCATCGAGGAAAGGGAGAGAAGAACGATGACCAAGGTGATCTTAAAAACCACAGACCTCTTTAAGAATGAAAAAGGCTTTATCATCAGATTCCGTACTTTCTTTTTTTCTCAAGGATCTCTTTAATCCTCTGGTAATCCTGATCCCTGACCTTCACAAATCCACTGATCTTTGAGGAGATAAGGATCTGCTTTCCCTCAGGATCCTCTGGCATTTTAAGAAGGGCTTGAATCAGCCTCTCCAGATCCTTCTGGGGAAGACCTTTTCTAACAAAAGCAGGGGCTTCATAAAATTCTTCTGAAGAGTTGAAGAAAGGGGCTATCTGGACTTTCTCCTTGATGGCATTAGGGGTCAATTTTTCTTGAGTGATGTATTCAAACTCATGGGAAATGGCCACGTCTGCCTCTCCCACAATAATGGAATAGATGGAACCCCTTCTGGAGCCAGGGACAAAAAATCCTTCGTCGGATTTCAGTCCCCTTAAGTTAAAGAAATGATTTAAATCCTTTAATCCCCACTTCTCTCTCAACCAAATCTTCAGAAGTAAAAGTTCAAATCCCCATGGTTCATCCCCGATAAAGGCAAGCTTTTTCCCCTTCAGGGTATCCAGCGTCCCCATTGACCCCTTTGAAGTGACCAGAAGTCTCTTGAAGGTTGGACGTCTCTGCTCACCGAGCGTGGGTGCGATAAATGGAATGATGGGGAACTTTTCATAAAGTTCCATGGAAACGATATGTCCATATCCCCAGATAAAATCGACATGACCATTCCTAATCTCCCGAGAAAGATCCTCATAGGTTAGGGCCTTTAATTTGAGGATGAGATGGCCCTTCTCCTTAATATATTTCCCTATAATCTCTTCGAATTTCTCAAGGGCTTTGGCCCTCTTCTCATCATAGGATTTAACCATCACTCCGGCCAGGTATTGGGGGAGCGCCTCTCCAAAGACTCCATTTGTGAGAAAAGCAAAAACGAGAAGGATGATAAAAACTCCCAGGAGAGTTCTTCTCAGGGTATCCATTTCAATTTTCTCCTGAAAGATATTCGATTTCGGCCAGAGTGTTATGGTATCCGTAAAGAGACCCCAAATAGGCAGTCCTTAACTCCAGCTCTGTTCTTTGAGAAAGGAGGACATCATCATACTCCACACTGCCTATAGAAAAACCATCCGCCGCAAGTTCCGTCCTTTCTTTTGCATCTTTGATCGCTTCTTTTAGAACCTCCACCTCCCTTTTGATCTCCTCAAGGGAAATCAGTAGATGTTCCAGCTTAATGGGCAACGATCTCTCAAAAAGCTCTTTTTGAGTCCGAACCTTCAGGAACTGAGTTTCAGCCTGTCCGATCTTGGCTTTTGTGAGAAATCCATCAAAGATGGGAATCTTCAAACCAACCCCCATGTACCAAAAATGGCTTACTCCGTATCTGTCTTCAGGGCCAATATACTGGCCCTGGAGGGCAACGACAGGAAGGTATTCCAATCTTGAGGCCTTCTTTTTGGACTCATAGAGATTGGCTTGAAGCCGCACGGCATTAAGATCAGGGTTCTTCTCTATGGCCTTCTTCTTAATCTCTTCGGATTGGATCTTGGCGTCTATTTCGGGCAATTTTTCAAGAGGATGCTCTGCGATATCAAAGGAAAGATCTCCGTTTAGGCCCATAGCCATCTTAAGGCCGGAATGAGAGAGCTTGAGATTCTTCTCTGTTTCTACAAGCCTTGCTTTTATCTCCGATCTGAAATTCTTTGCTTTCAGGTAGTCTAATCTTGTCACGGGCTTGCCATTTTTTTCAAGGGTTTCAGTGGTAAAGGCGATCTCCACCATCTTTTCCACCACACCACTGCGTGCTTCCATCTCTTTCAGGAGTTGATGGAGTTGTCTCATATACTGAAGGGTATAAAAACTTCTCTTCACTTCAAAAACGATCCCCTTTTTCGTTTTCTCCTTTTGGACCAAAGCAATGGAATGGGCGATCTCCGCCTGCTTTAACCCTTCCTTAAGCCTCCCAAAGGTGTAAAGGGGCTGATTGAAGTCGACTGCTACCGAGAACCAATCCTTCTTCCCAACCTCTACCTCCTGAGGGATGACCGATGGAATCTCGATTCCGAACTGACTGAGAAGAGGTTGGATGGGCTTCTTGATGGCAGTAATATCCACATCTGCATCAAAGGTAGAGGGCTTTCGAAAATGGGTGTATCCAGTGGTAAGATTCATCCTTGGATAGTAATAGGATTTTGCCTCTTTGATGAGATTCTCTGAATGGGAGACATCGAAGTCTGCCATATTTAACTCGATCCTGTTTTTGAGGGCAATTCTAATGCAGTCTTCAAGCTGATACTTTTCTTGCCCGAGCGCCAAAGATGAGGGAAAGATGAAGATCAGACAAGTCAAAACTATTTTAATCATAACTGGCCTTCCTTTCAAGATTTCAATGGAATTTTTATCAATATTTAAAAGTATTTTACACGTCTCCACCCAAATGTCAAATAATGAGGAGAACACTTTATTTCCCAATGAAGGGATAATCTCCCATCTCTGGATGATGAACCGAGTAAGGTTTCCTTTATACTTGCTTTTATTTTTTATTTACTTCATAATTTTTTCACCCGGATTAGGGATTACGAGCAAAAATAGTGAAATAAAAGAGAATCTTTAGAGGGTATTCCCTGGACGCACCTAATAGTATTTAGAATTCGACCAATAAGATGAAATCCCCTAAGATTTCCATCATTTTGTTGACCAAAAATGGCGAAAAGTATCTTGAAGAGGTGCTCCAGGGGGTGATTTCCCAGAAGATAGATGATCTCTACGAAATCATTGCCATCGATTCAGGGTCTATTGATAGAACAAAAGAAATCCTGAAAAATTTTCCGGTGAAAATTCAAGAGATTCACCCTTCTTCTTTCAACCACGGGGAGACTCGGAATTTAGGGGCACTTCTCTCCAATGGTCTCTATATCGTCTATTTGACCCAGGATGCCACACCCATGGATGACTCCTGGCTCAAACATCTTATCGAACCACTGGATAGAAATGGGAAGGTGGCAGGGACTTTTAGTAAACAAGTCCCAAGGTTAGAGTGTCCCCTGATGGAGAGAAGACAGATACTGGAAACAGAGTTAGTTTCTGGAAATCAAGAAAGAGTCAACTTTGCAATCGATAATCCTGACTACGAAAAGAATCTTTACCGATATATCTGGTTCTCAAATACGAGCTCTTGCATCCGTAAAGAGGTCTGGGAAAAGATTCCTTTTCGGAGGCTGGATTTTGCTGAGGACCAGGACTGGGCCAAAAGGGTTCTGGAGGCAGGATACCAAACGGTCTATGTTCCTACTTCTGTGGTCATTCATTCTCACCATTATAGGCCAATAAAGAATTTTAGAAGACATTATGAACACGCAAAAGCTATGAAGGAAATCTTTGGAAAAAATGAATTTCCTTTTTTCAGGGATGTGTTCTCAGCCACTCGGCATTCTGTAAAGGCAGATTACCGGTTTTTCAGGTCCGAAGGAGGATCAAGAGTTGGGTTTGCAAAATGGTTGATTCCAAGCCTCCTCTGGTATCTTTCGGCGTTCTTAGGGCTTTGGGTAGGAACAAAGAGGGAGAGGATTCCAAAAGGATTAAGGGAGAGGCTTGCCCTTCAAAGCTCAATCATCAGGGAATAGGAAGCGATGAGGATACTGCAGGTCAGTCACGGATTGCCTCCTCATGAGAAGGCAGGGGTTGAGAATTATACTTTTTATCTCTCCTCTGCCTTAGCCCGATTGGGTCACTCCGTCACCATCTTTTGTCGAGAAGAAAACCCGGAAAAAGAGGAATTCTCTATAAGGGAGGAGAGGCTCGATGGACTCCTCGTCATCAGGGTGGTGAATAATTTAAAAAAAATCCACGACCCTAAAGTTTACTATGAAAATCAGTACTTTGATGAAATATTTAAGAATGTTTTAGAAACCCAAAAGCCCCAGATCGTCCACTTCCAGCACTTCATTGCCCTTTCAGCCAATTTAATCAATCTGGCTAAAGATCTTGGATTCCCGACCCTTCTTTCGATTCACGACTTTTTTATCCTCTGCCATCGAATTCATCTCATAGACAGGGAAAACAGAGTATGTCCAGGCCCCCTATATGGCCTCAACTGTTATTTCTGTCTGGGAGACTATTTCCCCCCCAGAGAGCTCGTTAGGAGAACAGAACTTTTACTGAAATTAAAAGATTTATTACCCTTCCCGTGGATTAAATGGACGAAGCGTTTTTTCATTCCTCCTCGCCTAATTCCCCTTGAGGGTTACGAAGTCTTTCATAGATATCGGTATATGTTTGAAGTGCTGAAAAGAGTGGATCAGATCCTGGTTCCATCCGAATTTGTTCTTAAATTGTATTTAAAGTATTATAAAAAATTTAGAAAAAAAATGAGGCGGATGACCTGGGGGATTCAACCCGTAAAGCCTTCTTTAAAAACGGAAGTAAACGAGAAAAGGATAAGGTTCTGCTATTATGGAAGTATCCTTCCCCATAAAGGGGTTCATCTCCTCATTGAATCTTTAAGAAGATTACCCAGGGAAAAACTCCTTTTAACCCTCTTTGGGGACAAAACGGGCTGGAATGCTGGTTATTATCAAGAACTTTACGAAAGCTCAAATGGGCTTCCGGTGGAATTTAAAGGCTCCTTTGATCGATCCCTTCTCTCAGAGGTTTTGAAAGACCAGGATGTAGTCGTTTTACCTTCCCTCTGTCCCGAAACCTTCTCTTTTGTCATTCGGGAGGCTAATGCCATGGGGATTCCTGTCATTGGATCGAGGATTGGAGCGATTCCTGAAGCCATTCGAGATGGGATAAATGGTTTTCTCTTTAAACCTGGCGACGTCCGGGAACTGACCGAATGTATGTCAAAATTCATTGAATATCCGAGATTAATCTACGAAATGAGAAGGAATATGAAGAGACAAAAGATGATGGAAGAACATGCCTCCGAACTGATCGCTCTCTATGAAGAGCTCCTGAGGAAATAAAGATGGAACCTTTCCGTTATTCTGATTATGAATCCAGACTCGTGGATAGAGAATATATCAGGATGCTTCAAAAACCCCGAGTTCGATTCTTTAAGCGTTGTCGAAAGGTCCTCGATATCGCCTGTGGTTCGGGCATATTTCTTGAATTATTAAAAGAGGAAGGAATCGAGGGAATCGGAGTGGACCGGGACGAAGGGGTTGTCCAAAAAGCCCTGTCAAGGGGTTTAAAAGTGATCCAAGAAGATATCTTTCATTTTCTCAAAAATGATAAGGAATCCTATGATGGGATCTTCTGTTCCCATTTCCTTGAGCATCTGGATTTCGAAAGGGTGAAGGAACTCATTAAATTGATTTCTGAAAGATTAGAGAGAGAGGGGGTCTTTGTAATAGTCACCCCCAATCCAGCCTCCATTCGGCTTCATCTTTTTGGATTCTGGCGCGATCCTGAACACGTAAGGTTTTATACCGGAAATCTCCTTCAGGCTGTTTGTGAACATTATCAATTTAGGGTTGTCTCCTCCAATGAGGAGGAAGCCCCGAATCGATTAGAGACCCCAAGGATCGACCCCCTCCCGATCCCCCGTTCGAAAGGTTTCTTCTCTAAATCTTCAGAGGCTTCTGAGGAATTTATACACGAACTCAATCAAAGAATTGAGAAGTTTAACCAGGAAATGGAAAAACTTTCCGAAGTCTTAAATAAGATATGGTCCCGAGAGGACGAGTTAGTCCTCGTTTGCAGGAAAGTTTAATTTTCGGAGGAAGACAATGGCTAGTCCTAAGGTCAGTGTCGTTATCCCCGCATACAACCATGAGCGTTATGTAGGTGAGGCCATTCAGAGTGTCCTCGACCAGACCTTTAAGGATTTCGAGCTAATTATCATCAACGATGGTTCAACCGACCGCACAGAAGATGAAATCTTAAAATTCAATGATCCCCGAATTCGATATTATTCACAGGAGAATCGAGGCCTGAGTGCCACCCTGAACCGCGCCATCGAACTTTCTCGGGGGGAATACTTTACCTTCCTTCCCTCCGACGACGTCATGCTCCCCGAGAAATTAGAAATTCAACTAAAGGTGATGGAAGAATCCAAAGAAATCGGTCTTGTTTTTTCATATCCGATCATCATTGATGGTGAGGGAAAGGAGGTTATAGACGACCCGATTGTGGATTGGTTTAAAACTCCTTTTGAAAAAAAAGAGGAGATTTTCCCGGCCCTTTTTGAAAGGAATTTTCTCTGTGCCCCCACGGCTTTAATCCGAATGGAATGTTTTAAGAAGGTGGGATTTTTTGATGAATTTCTAAAAACAGCTCAAGATTACGATATGTGGATGAGAATCTTAAAATATTATGATTTGAAAATTGTAAAAACTCCCCTCCTAAAGTTAAGATGGCATGGGGGAAATCTAACTTACAGGGCAACAGATGAGACAGAAATGGAAAGAGCTAAAATATTAATGAAGGCTTACAAAAATCTTTCCATCGAAGAAATATTTCCCAATCTTAAAAAAGGAGATGGGGCGGATTATGGTCAGGCGTATTTAAAACTTTCTTCTTATGTAGAAAATTCTGGATTATCCTCTCTTGTACCAGTGGCCATCCTTTATAGAGAAATGGGAGAAAGAATACTAAGGGATGGCCAATCGTCATTAAAGAGCATATCCTTGGAAAATAGAATCATCACACCTTCAGAAATTTTTTTTAGAAATAAAATAAATATTTTAATAGAAACCCCCTCCCTCAACAGAGGTGGAATGGAAAATGTTATTTTTGATTTCTCTAAAGGCCTCGATAAAAATCTTTTCAAAGTAGTGATTGTTTGTGTTGAAAAAGGAGGAGAATTAGCCCAAAAATGCAAGGGGATAGGGATACCCGTTGAAATATTAACGTTCGACAAGGCGAATGAATTTCGAGAAATTCTAAATACCTATAGAATTGATATCATTATTTCTCATCATTCAACCTTTGGCGCAAGCATTGCCTTTGATATGGGCATCCCCTATCTTTACACGATCCATACTTTTTATACCTGGTTTCCGGAAAATATTCTTAGCGAGTTTAGAAAAAATATAAAGTATATTACAAAATTTATAGCCGTCTCTAAGGAAGTAAAAAATTTCACTGTTCATCGTTTCAACATTCCTGAGGAGAAAATTGATGTCATTCCAAATGGGATTGATATAGAAGAATTTACATCAAGACCATTTAAAAAACAGATTACCAGATCAGACTTGGGTTTGGATGAGACCGATTACGTTTTCATCCATGTGGCTTCAATAAATCCATTAAAAGGACATAATGTTCTTTTTTCAGCCTTGAAGAAATTAGCAGGTGAATATTCATGGGTAAAGGTTCTATCGGTAGGGGATATATTAAATGAGGAATATTTCATTTTTTTAAAAAATGAACTAGAAAGCCAAAAAATTTCAGAGAACTTTATATTTTTAGGGTTCGTTGAAGATTTACGACCCTATTTTAAGATCTCCGATGCTTTCATTTTAACTTCTTTTATAGAAGGATTTTGTCTATCTGCGCTTGAAGCGATGAGTTTTAAACTTCCCTTAATCCTAACAGAAACTGGAAATGCAAGGGAGTTTTTGGAAGATTCAGGGGGCGGGTTGTTAGTAAGGAATGCTTATGAAAGCATTCTCAATCTTGATTTCTCGAGTATTGATAAACTCTCAAGAGAGGAGGTTCCCATCAATAGAGATGATCTTTATAAGGCAATGAAATCGTTTGTTGAGCAAAGGGAGTTTTGGAAAAAGGAGGGAGAAAAAAATTATAAAAAGGCTTTTGATTTTTCAATAGAAAGAATGATCCATTCCTATCATAAAAAATTATTAGAAGTTTATATTGATTATCAAAAATCAAAAGAAATCTTTTTAAAGAAACAGATCGAAGAAAAAAATGAAATAATACATCAGAAAGACCAACTTTTATCTAAGATAAGTAGGGATTTTGGAAAAGACCTATTGGTAAAGCTGGATGACCGTTATGTTATTATCCAAAAACAATTAGATTATATTCTTGTGAGGCTGAGTCTTACAGAACGACTAAAGGGTTTTTTTTACCGTTTTTTCAAAAGGATTCATCGAATCGTTCCAAAATTTATCCGCGAGAGATTTGCTGAACCCTACAAGAGATTCTTTTTCGACAAGATTATCCCTGTCAACTTAAAACAAACACCCCAAGAAAAATCTCTGCTCTTAGGGAAAAAGGATTTTACAGACTTCTTCTCTTTTAAAGCAGAAATAAGCCATGGATTACCTGTGGAGCTTTGGAGGTTCTCTGCCTTTCATATCCCAGATCTTGTGAGCATTGTCCTTCCTGTATACAATGGAGGTTTATTTATTGGGAAAGCTATCGAAAGCATCCTTTCTCAAACCTATCAGAATTTTGAACTAATTATTGTCAACGATGGATCAACAGATGAAACCCCCCAGATTCTTGCTACATATACTAAACATCCGAAAGTCATTCTCATCGAGCAAGAAAATCAAAAGCTTCCTCGTGCCTTATCTAATGGATTCAGAGTTGCCAAAGGAGAGTTCTATACATGGACATCCGCCGATAATCTTATGGGAGAAAGGTGCCTCGAACTTCAAGTAAAGTTTTTAAAAGATCATCCAGAAGTTCAGATGGTCTATTCGAATTACGCCATTATCGATGAAGAAGGGAACCCCTTATTTGGATCGGACTATTGTCCAGGTTACCAGACTCCTCCGGGCTCTAATCACATTTCACTGCCGAAAGACCCATCTCATCTTAATATAATTAGAAACAATTATATTGGCCCTTGTTTTATGTATCGTTCTTGGGTAGGAAGGTTATTAGGAGATTATGATCCAAATATGTTTACAATAGAAGATTATGATTATTGGATGAATATTAACTCTTTTTTTAAAATCAAGCACCTCGGTATAGAAGATGTTTTATATTTCAATAGGGTCCATAAAAAATCACTTACTGGAAGAAAAGAAGAGCTTGAAATAGTGGAAAAAACTGAGCGATTGATGGATTTTGAAAAGAGGAGAAGAAACTTTTTTCTAAAAAAGTTTGATATATATCTCATTGGAAATAATGAATCACTTCAGCCTATCAAAAGATATTATGAAAAAAACGGAAATAAAGTTAAACAAATTACCATCCCCCCTGCCCAGACCCAATTTGTGGGTGAAAAAACATTAATCCTTTGGATCTATTCTTATTTGGAAAAAGGTCTAATTTTAAGAATCATTAAGGAAAATCCATCTGCGTTTTTTGTCATGTTCATTTTCGAGGATTACTCAGAAAAGGAAGAGAGTTTTCAAAATCAATTCAATATGGTTGTTTCCTGCAAAAACAGGGATCATCCCTTTTTTAAGGAAAAAAATTGTTTCTTTTCAGAAAAAATAGTTTATTCACTTTATCCAATTATTTGTAAGGCCAATATTGAACTTTTTAAAAAGAAGGAAAAGTTCCTTTGGTAGAAAATAGAAAACCCCTTATCTCATGCATTGTTTGCACGTATAATAGAGAAAATTTCATTACGCATTGTCTGCGTTCTCTCGCCTCCCAAAGGTTGCCCAAGGAGCTTTACGAAATTATTGTAATCGATAACAATTCTTCTGATATGACTGAAAAAAAAGCGGAGGACTTTTTTTACCAGAACCCGGAATGTAAGGGAAGAATAGTTCTTGAAAAAAAACAAGGCCTTTCTTATGCGAGGAATAGAGGTGTGGATGTAGCACAAGCCGATATCTTAACTTATTTGGATGATGATGTATTAGCGGATCCATTCCTTCTTACAGAAGTCCTAAAAACTTTCAGAACTTACCCATTTGCAGGATGCGTTGGGG
Source organism: uncultured Syntrophaceae bacterium (assembly GCA_964570075.1). Taxonomy (GTDB): domain Bacteria; phylum Desulfobacterota; class BSN033; order BSN033; family UBA1163; genus CALIBK01. The sequence goes on from CAZMWF010000056.1 coordinate 12,458, forward strand.
GTAAGATTAATCTTGAGCTTCCCCATGAACTTCCTTGGTGGTATTCAGATAACCTTTCTTCCTATTTTAGTCGATTTGACCTTCATACAAAATCAATAAAAAAGATTACAAGTCCAGCTGAGCTTCCCTATGGAGCAAACTTTTCAGTTTTAAAAAACTTATTAATCGATATCGGGGGATTTAAACCTACTCTTGGACGAAAAGGGAAAGATTTTGGTGGCGGAGAAGAACTTGATGTAGCTTACAGGATTTCCGCTCAAGGATATGATCTCTATTATAATCCTTTTGCCATTGTAACCCACTTCATTAAAAAAGAAAGAATCCATCTTAAACATATGTTTCAAACAACGCGATCCTCAGCCAAGGTCTGGGTATATCTGGAGCGAGAACTAATGAAGAATAATAAAGGAATAAAATCAGACTTCAAGAATCTAATTAAATCTCTTATTAAATTTTTCTTTTATATAGGGGAATATCCATTAAAAAAAAGATTTCAATACTTACTCCAAGTATTACACAATTATGAAAAAGTAAAATCAAAATTATTTTAAAGATTATCCATTAGGAGCTGAATTGAATTGAAGGTGATGGCGATTTTTGGAACGAGACCGGAGGCGATTAAGCTTGCCCCGGTGATTGATGAATTAAAAAAAGAGAAGAAAAACTTCCAGACATTCGTTTGTGTGACTGCCCAGCACCGCGAGATGCTGGATCAGGTATTGAGGCTCTTTGAGATTATGCCAGATTATGACCTGAACATTATGAAGCTGAGGCAGAATCTTTATGGAATTACTACGGAAGTCTTAAGAAAGTTAAGAACTCTTTTCAAAGAGGTCAAACCCGATCTCATCCTTGTTCAGGGCGATACCACTACCACCTTTGCGGCCAGTCTTGCGGGCTTTTATGAGAAGATCAAAATTGGTCATATCGAGGCAGGCCTTAGAACCTACAATAAATACCAACCCTTTCCTGAGGAGATGAACCGGCATCTTACAAGTATCCTCACCGATTACCATTTTGCCCCTACTGAGAGGGCAAGAAAAAATCTTCTCAGAGAAGGAATCCCTTCTGAGAGGATATGGGTCACGGGAAACACGGTAGTCGATGCCCTTTTGTATATAAAAAAGAAACTTTCCCAGCCCCAGAAAAAAAAGGAGATTGAACAGTCTTTTTGGCATAAATATGGCATTCCATTTAATAAAGAGAGGCTGATTCTTGTCACTGCCCATCGCAGAGAGAGTTTTGGAAAACCGTTTGAAGAGATGTGCCTCTCGCTCAAGGAGATTGTCGAAAAAAATCCGGATGTAAGAATGGTCTACCCTGTCCATTTAAACCCCCATGTCCAGGAGCCTGTAAGAAGGATCATAGGGGATTGTAATCGGATTCATCTGATTCCTCCTGTCTCGTATGAGGAATTTGTCTTTCTCATGATTCACTCCTACTTTATCCTTACAGACTCAGGGGGGATTCAGGAAGAAGCTCCTACTCTCGGAAAACCGGTTCTGGTGATGAGAGAAGTAACTGAAAGACCCGAGGCGATCGAGGCAGGAGTGGCCAAATTAGTGGGCTCAAAGAAAGGTGATATAGTGAAGGGAGCTCAAAAGCTTCTTGATGATCCGGGGGAGTATAGAAGGATGGCCCAAAAAGGCAATCCTTTTGGGGATGGGAGATCTGCGAAGAGAATTGTTCAATACCTAAAAAAGTTGAGATAAAGTGGGAAAGGCTCTCGTCAATTTAGTTCACCTCGGGGTCAATCGCTGGGAGGGTCTCATCCAGCGAGAACAGCATCTCATCTCAGGACTCAGCCAAACCTTTAAGGTCCTTTTTATTGAACCTCCCCTCTCTTTCCTGAGCCATTTTAATCTCAGGAGGAAGGGAATAAATCTCGGATATAAGGAATCCTTAAAAACAATCCATGAGAGGCTTTATATCTACTCCCCACCAGCTCTCCTCCCTTTCGGGCGATCAAATGAAATCATTTATCGATTCAACAGCTATCTTCTTCTTCGGAAAATAGAGTACTGGATAAAAAAACTATCTTTGAATGAGTTCGGCCTTGGTTTTTCCTTCCCTTTCTATAAAAAAATTCTCGATCATCTGAACTATTCGATTTCCTATTATGATGTCTGTGATGATTATGTTCATTTTCCTTCTCTCCCGTTTAATAAAGAAAAATTAAGGAGATTGGAAGAAGAACTCCTTCGATCCGTAGATATTGTCTTTTGCTCGTCCAAGGGCTTAAAGGAAAAGGCTTCCATTTTTAATAAAAATTGTTTTCTTATCCCAAACGGGGTAGATTATTCCCTGTTTGAGAAAAGTCATTTCGAGGAGCCTTATGACCTTAAACGTATCCCGAAACCGCTCATTGGGTTTATCGGAACCCTTGGAGAATGGGTAGATGGCGAATTCCTTCGAGAAATTTCCCAAAGACGGAGGGATTGGTCTTTTGTCTTAATAGGTCCCCTGGCATCGAAGACACTTTCAACCCTTCGAAACAACTCCAATATCTACTTTCTCGGTGAGAGAAAATACGAACTTATCCCAAACTATCTTTTCCATTTCGACATCTGTCTCATTCCTTTTAAAGTAAACGAATTTACCCAGATGATCTGTCCTACTAAATTTTATCAATATCTCGCTTCCGGAAAACCCATCGTCTCCTCTCCCCTTAGGGATCTTGAAGACTTTAAGGAAGTAGTGGAGTTTTATAGCACGCCCTCTGAGATGGAAGAAAAGATCGAAAAATTATTAAGGGAAGATAGGATCGAAAACCAAATCAAAAGAAGAAAATTAGCCAAAGAGAATCTCTGGCAACAGAGGGTGGAAAGGATGACAAGGGCCATTCGTTTTACGATTAAATTATAAAGAATGGAGAAAGATTCTTCAGAAGATAAAAGAAAGGTCATCATCGGGATTCTGGATCATAGTGCCGAGATTGGAGGGGCAGAGACCTCCATTCTTACCCTTTTAAAAAATTATAACCTCGATCGATTTCATATTAAAATGATTCTTTCTGCCAAAGGGAGACTCTTTCAGGTGTTGAAAGAAATGGAGGTAGAGACGCTCTATATTCCACTTCCTTCCCCTTTGAGAAGAATGAAAAGAAGCCATCTGGTAAGCTCCTTCTTTCTGCTGCTCGCCTATCTTTTCTCTTTTAAGATTTTTATATTGAGATTAACGAATGCCATTAAAAAAGAAAAATTTGATCTTCTCATGACCAATACGATCAAAGCCCACTTCTATGGGAGTCTTGTCTCTCTCTGGCTAAAAACCCCTTTGATCTGGAGATTTCATGATATCCTCAGCGATCAAGACTTCCATCCCCTTTTCATCAAATTGCTTGTGTGTTTAGGGAATCGTCTTCCCAAAAAAATTCTTGCCGTCTCGGAGGAGACGCGAAAGTCTCTGATCCACTGGGGGATCCGCTCAGAGAAAATTAAAATAATCTATAATGGCGTGGATATAGAAACATTACAAGGCCAAAATGAGTCAAACCCTTTCCCTTTATGGATGGAGAAAGAAAAAAGGGAAGTAAAAATAGGGTGTTTTGGCAGGATTGTCCCTCAAAAAGGGCATCAGGTTCTTCTTTCATCGATTCCGAAAGTGCTTTCCTCCTTCCCCCGCACAAAGTTTTTCATTGCAGGGGATACTCCTGAGGGCTACCAATCCTACAGGACGAAGCTAATGGAGATCATCCAAAAGAAACGATTAAAAGAGAATGTTTCCCTAATGGACTTTTGTAAAGATATCTATACTCTTTATAATAAAATTGACATATTAGTGCTTCCTTCTATCTCTCCCGAAGCCTTTGGCTTGACCCTCCTTGAAGCGATGGCCTTTGGAAAACCTGTAATCGCTTCAAACACGGGAGGGGTCCATGAATTGATTATTGATGGAGTCAATGGATTCCTGGTAAACCCCAATAATGATGAAGAGTTGGCTCAGCGAATCAATTTCTTACTTGACCATCCTGAGGTTTGTCAATGGATGGGTCAAAAAGCAAAAGAGATTGTCCAGGAAAAATTTCCCCTTAAAAAATATATCGAGGCAATGGAAGAGAGTTTCTTAAATGTTCTGAGTTGGAATGGAGAGTCGATTTGAAAGTCGCTCTTATTCATGACTGGTTAACAGGAATGCGGGGGGGAGAGAAGTGTCTCGAGGTTCTTTCCGAAATCTATCCTGAAGCAGATCTCTATACCCTTTTTATCTTTAAAGAGAAAGTAAGTGAAAGGATAAAAAGATTAAACATAAAAACTTCGTTTCTCCAAGGGATTCCAGGTTTAAAAAGATTCTATCGGTATTTCCTTCCCTTTTTTCCCATGGCCATCGAGAGTTTTAATTTAAAGGAGTATGACCTGGTCATCAGTATCAGCCACTGTGTGGCTAAGGGAATTATCCCCATGCCTGATACGCTTCATCTCTCTTATTGTCTCACTCCCATGAGGTATATATGGGATATGGAGCAAGATTACTTCGGTGGAAAAAAAGGATTAAAAAGGCTCTTGTTAACCCCTCTCTTAAATTATCTCAGGATGTGGGATGTGAGTTCGAGCCAAAGAGTAGATGAATTCTTCGCAATCTCTCAACATGTTCAACAACGAATTAAAAAATATTATCGGAGAGATTCTACCCTCATCTACCCTCCTGTGGATTGTGATTTTTTTACTCCTTCCTATGATTCCTCCTCCAAGGGTGATTTCTTTTTAATGGTAGCGGCCCTTGCTCCTTATAAAAGAGTGGATTTAGCGATTGAAGCCTTTAACCGATCAGGCCAAAGGCTCCTCATCATCGGAGACGGCCCATTGCTTCCCTCTTTGAAAAAGAGGGTAAAGAAGAATGTAGAGTTATTAGGCTGGTTAAAGGACGAGGAAGTTCGAGAATATTACAGGAGATGCCAAGCCTTGATCTTCCCCGGGGAAGAAGATTTTGGAATCGTTCCTCTTGAGGCCCAAGCCTGCGGGAGACCTGTGATTGCCTATGGAAGAGGTGGGGTTCTTGAGACCGTCATCCCCTATCCTCAAAAGGGGGCTACTGGGATCTTTTTTAACTCTCTTACCCCAGAATCGATCATAGAGGCCGTCTCCCTCTTTGAAAGGGTAGCGAATCATTTTGACCAAGAAGGGATTAGAAAGAATGCCTTGCGATTCGATAAAAAAAGATTTAAAGATGAAATATCCAACTCTATCTGGAAACGATACGAATCTTTTAAAAGGTGAAGAAGGAGAATCCTCTTGCTGAAAGAACATAGCCAAATTTTTATTACCCTTCTATTTATATCTGATCTCATTCTGATCGCTTTTTCATGGATTTTGGCCTATCTTATTCGGTTCAATCTCCCTCTCATTAAAGTCATTAAAGATATCCCGCCCTGGGAACAACACCTTCCTCTCCTCTTATTGCTTATCTTAATCTGTTCCGCGGTGTTCAACCTCATGAACCTTTATCGCCCCATGAGATTTTCAAGCATTTCGAAGGAAATAAAGGAACTTTTTAAAGCCATTACTATCTCTCTTCTTCTTTTCATATTCTTTGCCTATTTCTTCAAAGAATACCGATACTCAAGACTAACGATCCTTTATTTCTGGGTAATCGGCTTTATCAATCTGAGTCTATCCCGGTGGGTTTCCAGGCGAATCCTTCGATTCCTTCGTAAAAAAGGGAAGAATCTTCGGTATGTATTGCTGGTCGGGGAAGGAAAACTCTTAGAAAAACTTTTAAGAGCTATCCATCGTCACCCTGAACTTGGTCTAAAACCCATCGGAATCCTTTCAGAGAAAGGAAATCCTGTTGAGAAAACCATAGGGGGGATTGATGTGATAGGGACTTATGAAGATCTACCTGAGATAGTCAGAAAAAGAGGGGTAGATAAGGTATTTATCGTCCTCCCTTTCCACAGACACGAAAAAATCAAAGACCTTTTGATCTCCCTGAAGGATGAATTTGTGGATATAAAAATTGTCAGTGATCTTTATGATTTATTTCAGTTGAGGGGGGGTATTGAAGAAATTGATGGCTTACCGATTATCAATATTCGAGAAACACCTCTTTTGGGGTGGGGAAAGCTATTTAAGCGATTGATTGATGTCCTGATTTCCTCATTCGGTCTCGTTCTCTTGAGTCCCCTTTTTCTATTAATTTCATTATTCATCAAAATCACCTCAAAAGGACCGGTTTTTTACAAACAGAAGCGGATGGGACTGGATGGCAATATTTTTGAGATGATTAAATTTCGTTCAATGATTGTCGATGCAGAAAAAGAAACCGGTTCTGTCTGGGCAAAAGAGGACGACCCCCGAAGAACCCCTTTAGGAAAAATCCTCAGAAAAACAAGCCTCGACGAGCTCCCCCAGCTTTGGAACGTATTAAAAGGAGAGATGAGCCTGGTAGGTCCAAGACCGGAACGACCCGAATTGATTGAACGTTTTAAAGAAGTGATTCCCAACTATATGCTTCGGCACAAAATCAAAGCAGGAATGACTGGCTGGGCGCAAGTGAACGGCTGGAGAGGAAACTCCTCTCTTGAGAAAAGGATTGAATACGATATCTATTATATTGAACATTGGTCTATTGCCTTTGATATTAAGATATTATTCCTCACCCTCTTTAAAGGTTTTGTGAATCGAAATGCTTATTGAAAAGCCTCTCCAATTCACTCCTCCTACCTTTTGGATAAAATCTTTTTTCTATTTTCTCTTTCCCTTCGTGATTCTTTACTTTGGATTGGCCTTTACCACCTATAGCCTTCCTAAGATCGTGATGATCCAAGTGCTTGTCCTCTTTATGATGGGATTTTGGTTTTTGGGGATGACGCTTTCAGGAGAAATTTCAATAAAAAGGAGCCATTTACTCTTTCCTATTTTGATTTATTTTTTCTTCTCAATTTTATCTTTAACCTGGGCAGTTTCTGCGTCCGGGGGTCTTAGCCTTATCTGGCGAGTCTTTTCCTATATCCTTCTTTATTTCATTATTGTGAATCACTTCTCGGAGAAAGAACTTTACAGTTGGGCCTTTGTCCTCGTTTTGGCTGGTGCCTTGATGAGCTCATACGGAATCTTGCAATATTTTGGGATTGAACCTTTTTTGAAGAATTATGATTTTATTCCACGGGTTCCTCTCTCGACCCTTGGCCACCGAAATCAGGTGGCCCAATTTCTGATTATCGTCATCCCCTTATCTACCATTTTTTCTCTCCTTTCCCATCATTGGGTCAAGCGAGCCTTTTTTCTCCTGTCCACTTTTATCATGGGGTACCATTTAATCCTTACCAAATGTAGAGGAGCATGGGTAGGATTTTTGCTCTCCCTTCTGATCCTCTCCTCTCTCTCTGTCTACAAGGCTTTAAAAAATTGGAAACAAGGAAGGATCAGAAAAACAACCTCCTTCTCTTTACTTTTTGGCTTCCCTTTGGCCTTCTTTATCTTTCTCTTTTCCTTAACCCTCTATTTGAGAGATCTGCCCGAAAAAGGCCTCCAAAGTCATTCCATAGAGTATCCTAAAATCGAAGAAGGAGTCCCAATTCCCATTGCATCTGGAGGCCTTCAAATCAAAAGCAATGGAGTCCATTTAATGAACCCTCAGTGGTTAAATAGTTTTTTTTACCGATTAGGGATGATGGATGAAGAGAAGGGACTCTCCGCTCGAGCGAGACTTTATATCTATCTTAATACATTCAGAATGATTCGAGACCACCCCCTGCGGGGCGTGGGTTTTGGGAATTTTAAATATATCTATCCTCGTTACCGAGACCAAAAAGAATGGACCATTTCAGGCCTTAATACTCGAGTTGAAGAAGCTCATAATGAATATCTTCAAATTTTTTCAGAGGTGGGTCTTTTTGGCTTTCTGATATTTATGTTCATCCTCCTTCGAATCATGAAGATGTCGTGGGATTTGCTTAGGAAAGAAAAATTGAATCACTCCTTTTTCCTCTCAATGGCTTTAACCGCTGGAATTCTTTCCACATTGATCCAGTGTCTATTTGATTTCAATCTTCAGAACCCTGCTTCCGGAATAACCTTCTGGTCCTCTGTGGGGTTTTTAGAAATTCTTTATCAGGGAAGAAGGAATATTAGGGAACCCTTCCTTCTTGGATTGAGGGGAAGGCCTTTTCTTTGGTATTTCCTAAAGGGAGTGACTCTCCTATCTATTATTTTAGGTCTTATCCTTTCCATTAAACCCCTATTTGGAGATTATCATTTAAAAGCAGGAAGATTTTATATGGAATTAAACGATTGGAAGGCAGCCCTTTACCATTTTGAGAAAGGAAAGAGGTTTTGCCCAAATCATTTTGATATCTCCTTTCATTTGGGTCAGACTTATGGAGAATTAAAAGATTATGAAAAAGCTATAGAGTCTTATAAAAAGAGTATTTCACTTCATCCCTGCTTTATTGAGGCGAAGAATAATCTTGGGGTGATTTATCTAAGGGCGGGGAAGATCGAGGAGGCCATCGAGGAGTTTAAAAACGCTATCTCTATAAATCCATTTTATCCAGCTCTTCACAATAATTTGGGATACATTTACCGCGAAAAAAATCTCATAAAAGAGGCATTTTCAGAATATTTTAAGGCCCTCGAACTCGAACCAGAGAATCCAGAAATCCTTAAAAATATCGGACTTCTTTTTTCCAAAATAGGAGAGAAAGACCCATCTTAAAGTTAGAATCCCCTTACGGAATCAATGTTTTTACTTCGTTTGGGATGGTAGTAAGATCACGAATTCTTGTAAATTTCAGATTGAATCTTTTTACATAAAGTTCATTTAAATCGTAACGAGTATAAGTCACATCTATTTTTGTAGGGAGATGGGCGGGAAGGGAGGTCTTGAGGATAGCTGTCGAGGAAGACAATAGCTCGCCATTGTCATCAAAACTATAAGGACCCCTAAAAACAATTATATTATTTCTTTCAAAGAATGAGAACTCATTTTCGATGAAGAATTTCTGACCGTCATCATCCCATTGGATTAAATAGGCTTTATTTGTGTTATTGATATATAAATAAGAACCTTTCTTAATAGTAATTTGAGTTTTTACCCATTCTCCTGTGACAAAATCTCCTATTTCCACGCCACCTGAAAAACATTTCCACCAACCATAGAAGTTCTGCCCAGAAGAATAAGAGGAGAAAACCAGTAACATTAAAACGGGAATGATAATAAATAAAATTTTTCTCATAACAAACCTCCATAATTTTTGTTTGTTTTTTTATTAGCAATTTTTATACCAATTAATTTTTAAAATTCCCTATATTTAAAAATTTTTTCCTAATTCTATATTATCTCATTAGGGAATAGGCCTAATGTCATATTGCTGTGAAAGGCCTTGAGATGAGTTCAGGATGATAGAATGGAGCCTTTAAAATTTTCAGATGAATAAATATGGATAAAATTGTAACACCTATGGTAATTTTTTTACCAGTAATTTTTCAAAAAACCTGAATATTTTGTCACAAATATTGCATATAAATTTACTGAAGTTCAGAAATTTTTGTCATGTCTGCGAAAGCAGGCATTTTAAAATTTGAAGGAATGAAGTCATTAGAAATTTTAAAAGACTTTTTATTTCAATATGTTATAATTTTTTACCAAACTACAGGAAATTTATATCTTTTTTTGTTTTAGTCAAGTAATGAAATTTTATTTAATTGATAATATTTCATAATTATGCTAATATTCTTTTCGAAAAGAGCATTCAATGAATAATCCGCTCCCTTCTTTTATTAATCTACTCGTTGAAAAAGGTCTTATTCAAGAGAAGGATATCGAGACGGTCCTATCCCAAGGAGATTCCCAATCTATATCCCTGGGAGATCGTCTCATTGAATCTGGCCTTATCAGTGAAGAGCAATATATTTCAACCCTCGAAGAGGTTTATAAAATTCCTTTTTTAAGAGAGGAGGATTACCCCAAAGAACCCATCCTGATCAATACCATTTCCTTCCAATTTATGAAAGAGTCAAAATTTATACCTATTCGCTTAACTGATCACGAAATTATTGTAGCCATGGAGAATCCCTTCGATTTTTATGTCATTAATGCCATTCGGGTGGCTACCAATAAGAAAGTAAAGGCCTTTTTTGGAAGAGGATCCCATATTCTAAGGGCTCTCGAAAACCATTATGGTTCTGGGTTTTCATCTGTCGAAAAGATTATTGAAAATATAGACAATATCCCCGATTATGTTCCGCAAGAGGAGGAGAATGTTGACCACCTGAAAGATATGGCATCGGAAGGCCCTGTCATTAGACTTGTCAATCTCATTATCTCAAGGGCCATCGAGATGAGAGCCAGTGATATCCATCTTGAACCTCTTGAGGATAAGCTAAGAGTTCGATATCGAATCGACGGAGTTCTTCATGATGTAGAATCTCTTCCTAAACGTTTTCAGCCGGCTGTCCTCTCAAGGGTTAAAATCATGGCCAAATTGAATATCGCTGAGAGGAGACTCCCTCAAGATGGTCGAATCATGCTCCGGGTGAAAGGAAAGGATATAGATTTTCGGGTTTCCTCTGTCCCGACCATTTATGGAGAGAGCCTTGTCCTCAGAATTCTTGACAAGAGCTCCATTGTTCTGGATATTGAACGACTTGGTTTTCCGGAGGATGAGCTAAAAGAATTTAAAAGACTGATTGAAAGTCCCCACGGGATTATCCTCGTAACAGGGCCTACCGGGAGTGGAAAGACGACCACCCTCTATTGCGCTCTTGAAAAGATTAATACCCCTGGAAAGAAAATCATTACCGTAGAGGATCCGGTAGAGTATCAACTCAAAGGGGTAAATCAAATTCAAGTAAAACCTCAAATAGGATTAAGTTTTGCCAATGCTTTACGATCCATTGTAAGACAGGACCCTGATGTTATCCTCATTGGTGAAATACGAGATTCCGAGACCGCAGATATTGCCATTCATTCTGCCCTTACTGGTCATCTCGTTTTGAGTACGCTTCATACGAATGATGCCCCAAGTGCAATTACCCGCCTCATCGATATGGGAATGGAAGACTACCTCCTCACCTCCACCATCCTCTGCATCCTTGCCCAGAGACTCGTCCGAGTGCTTTGCCCCCATTGTAAGGTTCCTTCAAAACCTGACCCTATTCTTCTTGAAGAAATTGGGATAAAGGAAAAAGAAGAAGTAAAGGTGATGGAGGGAAAAGGATGTGAACACTGCTCCTACACAGGTTATTTTGGAAGGACAGGGATTTTTGAACTCCTTATCATGGATGATGAGATGAGGAGGTTTATTCTTTCGGAAAAGGATGCGAGCAAGATTAAAGAGATGGCCAGAAGGAAGGGAATGAGGACCCTCAGAGAAGATGGATGGTTAAGGGTAAAAAGTGGAGTGACCTCTCTTTCAGAGGTAATGAGGGTCACCCATGAAGAGGAGAGGATCTCTTGACCGAATTTCTCTATAAAGCCACCTCTTTAAACGGAAAGACAATAGGAGGGATCATTGAGGCACGCGACGAAGAGGCGGTGATTCAGACTCTTCATCAGATGAATTATATTCCTATCAGGATTGAAAAGGCTGGAGAGAAAACTTTTGGAATCCAATTAAAATTTCAACGGGTTAGGTTAAACGATCTTCTCATATTTACTCAGGGGCTCTCCAGTCTTCTCTCCGCAGGACTTCCCATTGACCGGAGTCTCAATGTGATGTCCGGGTTGGTGGAGAACTCGAAATTTAAAGAGGTGATCAAAGACATTTTTCAAAAAGTAAAGGAAGGAAAATCGCTTTCGGAAGCCCTGGGGTATCATTCGAATATTTTTCCTAAGGTCTACATCAATATGGTGAAAGCAGGGGAGTCAGGGGGATTCCTCGAAGCCGTTCTGAATCGTCTTTCCCAATACTTGGGAAGCCGAAAAGAATTAAGGGATCAAATTCTTTCTATGATGCTTTACCCGATTATCCTCACCATAGTGAGCGGCCTTTCCGTGATCATCCTCATGACATTTGTGATTCCCAGATTTGCCAGAATCTTCTCAGACCTGGGTCAGACCATTCCTGTCCCAACAATGATCCTTCTTACGATAAGCCAAATGATAAGAGATTATTGGTGGTTGGGAGTGGGACTCCTTTTGCTCTTTTATTTGGGCTTAAAGGCTTACAACATGGATCCCGAGAGGAAACTCCTATGGGATAAATTGAAGTTGAGATGGATTCTTTTTGGAGACATTCTAAAAAAACGGGAGGTCGCGATCTTCTCAAGAACTCTTGGGACCCTTTTGCAGAGTGGGGTAACCATTCTCTCTGCCTTAAACCTTGTTAGGGAAATCCCTCAGAATCTGGCCATCTCCCGTTCCATCCTCTACCTCCATGATCGGTTGAGAGAGGGAAAAAGTTTTTCAAAATCAATGGAGGAGACCGGTGTATTTCCTTCCTTAGCTATTGAGATGGCCCATGTAGGAGAAGAGACGGGAAAATTGGATGAGGTCCTGATCAAGATTGCCGAGACTTATGAAGCTAACATTCAAACTACGTTAAAAAGGGTGATCTCCCTTTTAGAACCCATTCTGATACTTGTCATGGGTGGAATCGTCGGTTTTATTGTCCTTTCCATGCTTCTTGCCATTTTTAGTATTAATGAGATCCCCTTCTGATAAAAACAAAAAGAGGGTGAAAGGATGAAAGAAAGAGCCAGAAAAAAGGGGTTTACCCTTGTTGAAATCCTCGTCGTCATTATCATCATTGGTCTTCTTGCCGCCCTCGTGGGTCCAAGACTTTTTGGGAAAGTGGGGGTAGCCAAACAGAAGGCAGCGAAAGCTCAAATCGAACTCTTTGGAACCGCCCTTGATGCCTTCCGACTCGATGTAGGAAGGTATCCTACGACTGAAGAAGGATTAAAAGCATTGAGGGAAAAGCCCTCTGGAGTGGAAAAATGGGATGGTCCATACCTTCCAAAGGAAATCCCTCTGGATCCATGGGGAAGGCCTTATGTGTATCGATCTCCAGGGGAACATGGAGACTACGATCTTATATCCTATGGAAGGGATGGCGTCGAGGGGGGGCAAGGAGAGGATGAAGATATCGTAAGTTGGAAAGATATAGGAAGATGAGAGAAAGAGGTTTTACCCTTCTTGAATCGATGGTCGTCCTTACCATCCTTTTCTTTTCCCTTGTGATAGTATTCCCTTCCATACAGAAAATCCAACAGTCTATTGAGGTTAGGGCGACGATTAAAAAAATTTCCTCTTTATTGAGATATTATCGCACCGAGGCCATCAATAAGAGTAAGGTATTTATCGTCACCCTTGAAAGGGATTCAAAATCTATAAAGGTCTTCTCGGTAGAAACCCTTTCTGAAGAAGGGGAGGTCGAGAAAAAACTATTAAAAAATATCCCCATCCCGGAAGGGATTCAAATCAAAGAGGTAAAAGGGATATCCGTTCGATTCCCTTTAGACCACCCTTCTTTTGAATTCTACCCTGAAGGGGGTTCGAGTGGAGGCTCCATTCTTCTCTCAGGACCTGGGGACAAAGAATTTGAAATCCTCCTGGATCTCCTTACAGGGAGTGTGGAAGTGAAACGCGCGTAATTTTGGTCGGAGGAGGAAGGTGGTCCAATGAAAAAGGGATTCACCCTTATTGAAATAGTGGTCTCATTGGCCATTATTGGAGTGGGCCTTCTTGGAATCATTGAACTTTTTTCGGGAGGGCTAAGAACGGAACGAATCGCATCTGAATATTCAAAGGCAGTAGAATACGCCCATTTGAAGATGGAAGAGATTGCCCTTACTCCTTCTTTTCAAGAAGGAAAAGAAGAGGGACAATTCAATGAGCAGTTTCGCTGGGAGGTATCCAGACAAAAAGTGGATCTCCTTCCAGAGGAAGTTCTCTCGAAGATAAAACCACCCGCAAATTTAATGGAAGTGAGGGTAAAGGTATTCTGGAAGTCAGGCCTGAAAGAAAAGTCTATTTCCATGGAATCCTACTTTGTGACGAGAAATGAAGAAGGGAGTTAAAGGATTTACGTTCCTCGAAGTGATGATCAGCTTAGTTCTTTTCGGCTTGATCCTCCTTATGGTTTTGGGAACATTCAGGCTCTCGCTCTCCTCATGGGAAAAGGTGGAAAAGCAAAATGATCGCACCTTGAGAATTCGCACTCTTCAAAACCTGATGATTCATCAAATAAAATCCATCTTCCCCTATAAGGTGAAGACAGAGAAGGCAGAAGGAGACTATTTGGCTTTTGAGGGGAAGCCCGATGCGTTAAGATTTGTTTCCAATTATTCGATGAGAAGTAGGAGGGCTGAAGGGCTGGTCTATGCGGCATACCTCTGGAAAAATAGAGAAAAACTCGAACTTTACGAAGGGAGGGTTCTTCGAAAGGAATTCTTTGAAACCCCGCTCAAAGAAGATTCTCTAATCTTCACCCTAAATGGGATCTCGAAATTGACCTTTGAATATCTTAAGAAAGAGAAGGATGAAGAAGAGGGGACATGGCTGGAGGAGTGGGAGGGAAAGGGACTGGATCCTCTTCCTCGAGCGATCAGGATTTCCTTTCAATTGGAAGGCGAGAACGAACCCATAACTACTTCGATCCAAATAGTCCTTCCTTCGATAAAATTTGAAGAAATTGGAACTCTTATCCCAGGACTTGGACGAAGAACCATCAGAGAACGATTGTTGAGGGGGGGTACAGAGTGAACCCAAAAGGATTTGCATTAATAATGGTGATCTGGGTGATCACCTTTTTATCGATTCTCGCTGTGGAATTTTGTTTTGGCACGAGAACCGATTTAAATATTTCTAAGAACCTGAAAGAAGAACGAGAACTCTATTATTCGGCTCGGGGAGGAATTCATTGGGCTATTGCCCAGCTCATCTATAAACATGACCAAAGAATCAAAGAATTAAGGAAAACCATTCTCATTGAAGAGGAAGGAAAGGAATTAAAGAAGGAATGGATGGCAGATGGAGGAGTCTACAAGATTCCAACACACCAGGGAGACTGTGAAGTAAAGGTGACTGCAGAGGATGGAAAGATCAATATTAATGTGGTTTCAGACACTGTCCTAAGGAAGATGGTAGGAAATTTTGGTCTCGATGAGAGCGTACGGGATGTCGTAGTGGATTCCATCCTGGACTGGAGGGATCCTGACGATTTTTATCGACTCAATGGGGCAGAGAATGATTATTATCAATCCCTGAAAGAACCCTATCCATGTAAAAATGGTCCTCTCGATTCCATCGAAGAACTCCTTTTGATAAAAGGGATGACCAGGGATTTTTTTTACGGGTCAAAAGCCACAGGGGGCTGGGGATTTAAAGATATCTTTTCTGTTTATGCCCTAGGAGAAAGGGTCAATATTAATCATGCTCCTCCGGTGGTTTTAAAAGTTCTCTTAGGCCTTCCTGAACCTTTAATTCAAACCCTTCTGACAGCAAGGAAGGAAAGAGAGTTTCGAAATCAGATGGAACTTCTTCAGAGAATTCCAGATCTCTCACCTTTTATGGGAGAGATTGGGAGACTCGCCCTTTACAGTTCAACCCATCCTTTCTATACGATCGAATCAAGGGTAAAAGGGGTAGGAAATAGGTTTTATGGAATAAAAGCTATTGTCAAAATAGATCCACGAGAAAAGGATCGGTATCGGATTATCCAATGGTTTGATAGAATGGATTAGGAGAGTTAAGTTTTGGCATAAGAATTGCTGATAAAATAAAGGAAAAAACTTATGTTTGAATCTTTTTTGGGGATTGATTTCAAGCAAGATGGTGTGATTCTTACTGTCTTAAAAAGTTCTTTAGGAAGGGTTCGATTGGTAACCCTCGATATCCTTCCTCTCTCATATGGAGAAAATAAAGAAGAACAGGAACGCCTGATAAAAAATAGGATCAATGAATTAGTTTCCAAAAATGGAATCCGAAAAGATAGAGTCATCCTCTCCATTCCAAGGGAACGTTTGGTCTATCGGTTTATGAGACTTCCCTCTACGGCTAAGGAGAATTTGAGAAAGGTCATTGAATATGAATCACCCAAATATGTTCCCTTCGAAAAAAGTGAGATCCTTTTGGATTTCCAGATCCTAAAAGAGGATAAAGACGGAATGGATCTCTTCTCGGTATTTGCAAAAAGAAAAGAGATCGACTATTATCTGTCTCTTCTAAAAAGTATCGGAATCAAACCCCAGGCCCTTCGAGTCTCCACTGGTGCAGCCATCACCCTTTTCCAATATCATCAGAAGACAAAACAAGGAGGATATACTCTATTGATAGAAATGGAGAAAGAGTTCTGGGAGATAAATATTCTGAAGGACGGGGTTCTTAAAGATAGTATCCTTCTCCCTGTAGAGGAAGAAAGGGAGAAGACCAATCTTTTCGCCATTCTTCCTATGGCAGGAATGAGAGAAGAAGAAGTAAAGGCCTCCCCTATTTATCTCTATGGTCGATACAAAGATGAGAAAAAAATCGAAGAGATCGGCTTAAAGCCCTCTCGGATTCCTTTTGAAAAAATCTCTTTGCCAAAAAACGATTTCAATTCTTCTGCCTTTTATCCTTCCATAGGGCTTCCCCTTTGTGGAATGATCAAACCCTCTCTGGAAGTGAATTTACTTCCTCTCGAGATGAGAATCCGGAAGGTACAAGTCTGGAAACCGATTTTTTATTCGATCTTCTTTCTGACTCTCTTTCTTTCTATCCTGCTTCCCATAGGAGAATGGAGAGGATATCAGGCCAAACTCCAGCAATTAAAAGAGCTGGAAAAAGGAATGAAACCCGAGGTCTCGGCGGTGGAAACCCTGGAGAAGGAGCGAGGGGAAATTATAAAAGAGGTTTCAGAATTTGAAAAGGTCTCCAGAGAAGAGGTCAGCAAAATCGAAATCCTTCGAGAAATCACAAAAATCCTTCCGCCTTCTGTATGGATATGGAATTTAAAATATAAATCTAATGAAATCGAGATCAACGGGTTTGCCGATTCTGCTTCTGACTTAATCACGGTGATTGATCGTTCTCCAACGTTTGAAAAAGTGGAATTCTCTGCCCCTATTACCAAGGAAAAATTCATGAGTGGAGGAGAAACGAAAGAGAAAGAAAGATTTAAGATTAAGGCAAGGATAGAAGGAAGCAGGAAATGAATGGAAAAATTATCCCTTTAGGAGAAAAATGGAGGTTTTTAAAAAAGAAAACCCTATGGTTCATTCTATCCTTGATAGGGGCGGTGATCCTCTACTTTCTGGGAATTCTACCCTGGTTGGAAGCGAAAAAGAAGATGGAAGAAGAAATCCAGATGAAACAACATTTAGTCCTGAAATATCAGGAGTACATCAATGGAAAGAAAGGAATCGAAGAGGATCTAAGGAACCTTAGGCTGCGGTTCGAAAATATCAAAAAGCGATTGATCGAGGGAGAAACCCCTCAGCTTGCTTCAGCCAATCTACAGGAAATCATTAAAAAGATAGCCACTTCAAAGGATATTCAAATCAGAAGTTTTAGAATCTTAGAACCAAAGGACTTAAATTATTATCGAAAAATTTCCATCCAGATTGATTTTAACCCCACCCATTCACTGTTGAACCTTGTCCAGTTTCTCAGCGAGATTGAAAACCATGAAAAGATGCTGGCCGTTTCGGAAATGGATCTCCTTGTATTTAATATCAGGATGCCTAATAATATTCAGGGAAATCTTATCATCTCAGGATGGATGGAAAGAGAGAAACCCAAGGAGAAGGAAAAAAGATGAACGTTAGATATTTCATCCTTACCCTTATTTTTTCCCCTATCCTGTTCTATCTTGGGGTAAAAAATTATGAAGTCTGGTACCAAATGGATCAGCCCTCAGCTTCCGTAAAAAAAGAGGATAAGAGAAAGATTGAAAAGATAACTCAGGAGATTCCTCCAGAAGAAATGAAGCCTCTCCCTCTGGAAGCCTTGATTGGAATTTCAGAAAAGAATATCTTCCATCCAGAAAGAAAGGAATTCCCTATGCCTCTTTCTTCTTCATCAGGAAAGGGGGAGGTTAAAAAACCTATTGTTCGGCCCCAGGTCATTCTCCATGGGATTGTTTATCGGGAGGACTACCAATCTGCTTTGGTTGTTCAGGTTGGAAGAAAACTCCTTCCTGGAGAGAGAGAGACGATGAGGGTTAAGATAGGGGATAAGCTTGGGGATTATAAAATCTCAAAGATCTTTCCGGACAGGATCCTCCTTGAAAGTGACGAAGATTCTTTTGAGGTTCTCCTATATGATCCAAAATCACCAAAGAAAAGAGCGGTTGTCCGAACAGAAGTCAAACCCTCTACCGTAACTTCCACAATCCCTTCTCCTGAGCCTCCCAAGCCTGCGTCTTCTCAACCCGTTAGTAGTACCGTAGAGAAACCAAGGGAAGTTCCGACCCAAGTCCCACGAGAAGGGGTTGTTCAAAGTCCACTGCCTACCCCTTTAACTCCTTCTTCTACACCGACACGGAGAAGGACCTGGTTTGGACCTAAAGCAACTCAAAGCGATTGAAATTTTTAAAGGAGAAAGGAATGATATGATGAAAATCATAAAGTTTACCTTACCTTATATTTTCCTTTTCATTTTCTTTTTTTCAGTTGGGGGATGTTCTTTAATCAAGCCAGAAACAAGACCCTCTCCAGCTGAAACAAAACCCTCTCCATTCGAAACTATAAGCAGAGGACAACCTCCTCCTGCTACTGAGACTAAAGAAAAACAAACCATTTCAGAAGATCTATTTAAGGCTGAAAAACCCGAGGCTGTTAAGGAACCTTCCCCACCTATCCCAAAAAAGGAAGAGGAAGAGAAAAAGAAAACCACTCCCTCGGAAGGAATTCCTCGAACACCGGAGAAACCGAAATCTTCTGGGGTCATATTAAATTTTGACAACGCAGACCTCTATGAAGTGATCAAAGTAATGGCCGAGGTTCTCCATTTTAATTACCTCATCGATCCAAGAGTTAAGGGTGTTGTGAATATTCATACCACGCGTCCATTATCTGGAGAAGAGGTCTGGCCTGTATTCTTCTCAATCCTTAAACTGAGTGGAGCAACAGCTGTAAAAAAAGACACCCTGTATGAGATCGTTCCATTTAGTGAAGCCAAAAAGGGATTCCCTCCCGTTTCATTGCCAGGGACTTCAGAAAAATTATCTACCGAGGAAAGATATATCATTCAGGTCATCCCTCTCAAATATCTTCCTGTCACAGAAGCTTCAAAAATAATCAAACCGTTTCTCTCCGATGGAGCGGATATTATTGAGCATCCCGGTCATAATATTTTGATCCTTGGGGATCTTGCCTCAAATGTTCAAAAATCACTCGATATATTAAAAATTTTTGATATTGATTTCTTTGCCGATCTAAAAGTCAGAATCTATCCTATCCTGAATGCGGATGTCATTGAGATTGCTAAGGAAATGGAACGAATCTTTTCCTCCTTTGAAGTTTCGATAAAATCCGGACGCGGAGTTGGCATTACCTTCACTCCTATTACACGAATCAACTCCCTTCTGGTGGTGAGTTGGATACCCGAAATTTTCGAAAAGGTTGAGGGGTGGCTTAAACAGTTAGATATCGCCCCGGCTGAGGGGACAAAACCTGGTGTTTTCATCTATTATGTTCAGAATGGAAAGGCAAAGGACCTTGCAGATGTGTTGAAGCAAGTCTTTGTTCCCACGAAAGAAAAGAAGGTAGAATTTAAAGAAAAAGTGGTTGAACCTACCCCACCCAGAGGGGTAAAACCCACCACCCCAACTCCAACTCCAACCC
>CAZMWF010000057.1:0-2009 GCA_964570075.1 uncultured Syntrophaceae bacterium
AAGCAAAATAGGTGCCTTGGAACCCAAAATAAAATATCTTTAAATTCCAATTCATTAGACTACTTAGAGAGATCAGAAAAATAAACCCTACTGAGGAACAATGGGACAGCCTGTGGCAAAATGGGACAGATGTCAATTTATAAAATTCTCAATCCAAAAGATTGCCCCCTTAATTAAGAGAGTGATATAATAAATTTATTTAGGATAGGAAGATGCCTCCATTGAATAAGTGGCAAGAAGAATTGCTTCGAGACGAAAGAAGCTGTTTGAATAATCTTCAATTAATGCTCGAAGGGCTTGGGATAGAAAAAGAGGATCAAAAGGCTCTTCAGCAATCCATTCAAACGCTCGATGACCTCTTCTTGATCGTGGTGGTTGGAGAATTTAACTCGGGAAAGAGCGCACTCATCAATGCCCTCTTAGGTCAAAGGATCCTGGAAGAAGGAGTTACACCAACGACCACGAAAATCTATCTCATTCGTTATGGTGAGGGAAAGGAACGAAAGACGTTAGATGAGCGACAAATTCATCTGACTTTACCTTTGGAGTTCCTCTTAAATCTCAGTATTGTGGATACTCCTGGAACGAATGCCATTATTCGTGAGCACGAGGTCATCACCTCTCAATTCATCCCTCGTTCTGATTTAGTTCTATTTATCACCTCAGCCGACCGTCCTTTAACAGAAAGTGAACGTGAGTTTTTGGAGCATATCAGGGAGTGGGGGAAAAAAGTTGTTTTTATAATCAACAAGATTGATATCTTGAAAAGTGATGAGGAGATAATCCAAATTGAAAATTTCATCCAAAACCATGTTTCTTCTTTTTTAGGAGAAAGCCCGATCCTCTTTTCTGTAAGTGCTCGGTGGGGTATGGAAGCCAAACAACAGGGGGACAATAAATTATGGAAGAAAAGTCGGGTCGAAGAGGTCGAGCAATATATCCTCCATACCTTGGATGAGGCAGAACGATTTCGCCTTAAACTGCTTAATCCTCTTGGGGTCGGAATCCATTTGGCCCAGAAATACGGGGAAGCCCTCTCCTCAAGGCTCGAGTTTCTTAAAATCGATTTTGATCTCATTGATGAGATGGAAAAGCAACTCCATCTTTATCAAGAGGATATGAAACACCATTTTACCTCTCGAATGGCAGAAGTTGAGAATCTCTTATATGAAATGGAAAGCCGGGGGCAGGCTTTCTTTGAGGAAACCTTCCGCATGGGTCGTGTATTCGATCTTCTCTCCAAGCATCGGATTCAGAAGGAATTTGAACTTCAAGTGATTTCAGATATTCCAAACCGAATCGAAGCAAAGGTAGAAGAGATTATCCACTGGCTTGTAGACTCGGACCTCCAACAATGGGAGGCCACCTTAAGACATTTGAATCAAAGGGCTCAAGAACATCAGAGGAAGATGCTTGGAGAGGTCGAAATGGGTCGTCTTTACCATGATCGCCAAGGCCTCCTTAATACCATTCTTCGTGAAACCCGGCGGGTGGTAGACACTTATGATCGAACCCAAGAAGCAAAGGCTATCGGAGAAAGCGCCCAAACGGCTGTGGCTACCTCCGCGGCTTTAGGAGCGGGGGCAATCGGATTGGGGGCCCTGGTCACAACCATCGCTACCACTGCAGCGGCTGATGTGACTGGAGTCCTGATGGCCAGTTTTATGGCAGCCATAGGGCTGTTCGTTATTCCTGCTCGACGGAGAAAGGGAAAAACAAAGCTCATAGAAAAGATTGCCTCTGTTCGGCAACAACTCATTCAATCATTGCGGGCCCATTTTGAAAAAGAGATGGATCGGAGCCTGCAGCGTCTCCGTGAGACCCTCTCTCCCTATACTCGTTTTATCCGTTCTGAAAGGGATAGGCTCACAAAGAGCCAATCTGAACTTAGAGCCATCACCCAAGAGATGTTTAGAATAAAAGGAATATTAGAAGGGAAATAAAGGGAAGATAACGCCTTCGGTCATTATTTTAGGAGGGATGATCTTGGAGGCCTTTTTCTCTCCTTT
>CAZMWF010000058.1:0-6147 GCA_964570075.1 uncultured Syntrophaceae bacterium
ATTCAGGTCAAATTCGGAGTGACTTCTCGAACCTCCTGATCGATCATCTCCTTGATCTTTGAGAGCGTTTCATCCTTCTTGATCAAAAGAATTTCGCCTGTCCTTCTCTTTTTGATCTCCACCAACCCCTTCTTTAAATTCTTTTCCCCTAAAGTGATTCGAAGGGGAATTCCGATGAGATCAGCATCTTTAAACTTCACCCCTGGGGTTTCTTCTCGGTCATCGTATAAAATTTCGATTCCCTCTTTAGAGAGGGTTTGATAAAGCTCTTCAGCCGTTTCCCGGATGAGATCGATTTTCAAATTGACAGGAAGAAGAAGAACCTGAAAAGGAGCAATGGGCATAGGAAAGACAATCCCTTTCTCATCATAATACTGTTCGATCGCAGCGGCTAACGTCCTTCCGATCCCTATTCCATAACAACCCATGACCATTTCTCTTTCTTGACCATGGGAATCGAGAAAAGTGGCTCCCATGACCTTACTGTATTTCGTTCCGAGTTTAAAGGTATGTCCCACCTCAATCCCTTTATCCAATCGAGTTTCTCCCTTACAGAGAGGGCAGAGATCTCCTGGGGCAAATTTCCGGAGGTCGGCAAATTTGGAAATTTGAAAATCCCGATCCAGATTGACATGGACCAGATGATAATCGACTTCGTTGGCACCGGTTACAAAGTTGACCATTCTTTCAATGTCCAGATCTGCCAGGATCGGGATGGAGATCCCTAAGGGACCCGCAAATCCCTTTGGAGCATGGGTAATCTCTTCGACCGTTCTCTCACTGGCCAGTTGGAGGTGTTCCACTTCGAGGATCCCTTTCAATTTTTTCTCACTAATCTCATGGTCTCCCCTTACCAGAGCGGCGATAGGCCCTTTTTCTGTTTCGAAGATGAGGGTTTTCACTAAATCCTTTGGAGAGACGTTAAGAAACTGGGTGACCTCCTCTACCGTCCGTTTCCCAGGGGTATAGACTTTCTCGAGGGGTTGAAAGAGAGCCGAATTTCGATTTCTACCTCCACTTGGGGACCTTTGAAATTCTGCCTTCTCAATATTAGCGGCATAGGAACAGCGGGTGCAACTGACGATGGTTTCTTCCCCGGTGGCTGCGAGGACCATAAATTCGTGAGAATAGGTCCCTCCGATGAGTCCGGATTCCGCCTCTACCATTTTGAATTTCAATCCACATCGGCTGAAGATTCGCGAATAGGCTTCGATCATTTTTTGGTAGCTTTCGTTCTCCCCTTTTTCATCCACATCGAAACTGTAGGCATCCTTCATGATGAATTCTCGAGCCCTCATCACTCCAAAGCGGGGCCGAATTTCATCCCTAAATTTAGTCTGAATCTGGTAGAGATTGAGAGGGAGCTGGCGGTAGGAGCGAATTTCACGCCTCACAAGATCTGTGATGATCTCCTCGTGGGTCGGTCCGAGGCAGTACTCCCGACCGTGGCGATCCTTAAACCTTGCCAGCTCGTTTCCATACTCTTCCCATCGGTTCGTTTCCTTCCAGAGTTCCGAAGGGAGGACAAAGGGAAGGAGGACTTCAATCGCACCTGCACGATTCATCTCTTCCCGAACAATCGCTTCTACTTTTTGGATGGCCCGAAGCCCCAAAGGGAGATAGGAATAGATTCCGGAGGTCAACTTTCGAATCAATCCTGCCCGAAGCATCAATTGATGACTGGGGACCTCTGCCTCAGAGGGAACCTCTTTGAGAGTTGGAAGAAAATACTTTGAAAAACGCATCGTTTCATTCCTCCATTCAAACCGAACGCATTCTATCCTTGATTTTTCTTTTCAAGCAACGTATAAATCTTCCTCAAATACTTCGGGATTCCATATCCCGTCCTTCAGCGAATGAGAAGAATAACTCCAACCCAGGGTTTGACCCTTTTATTTTTGTTGGCCTTATTTTTTCTCGTTCTCATTTTCCACTCTCGGATTCCACCCTGGAGAACTTTGCTCCTCCGTTATTTCCTTCTGCTGGGTTTCCTCTTTGTCCTCAAATTATCCACCGAAAGAAGAGTGAAAAGCCGCTGGACTGAGTTTCTTCATGCCTTCTCTCCCATCCTTTATGTGATCCTCATCTATGAGTCTCTTGGAGATTTGATTCATTATCTTCGATCCGATATCGATGCCACATTGATTCAATTGGATTTAACCATTTTTGGCGTTCATCCTACCGTCTGGGTGGAGCGGTGGATCGTTCCTTGGCTGACCGATCTGATGTCCTTTTTCTATGTGAGTTACTATTTTCTCCCCGTGATTCTCGTGGTTCTCCTTTATCTGAGAAACAAAACCTTGGAATTTAACGAATCGATCTTTGTCCTCACTTTCAGCTACTATCTCTCGTTTGTTGGATATATCCTTTTTCCCGCCATCGGTCCCCGCTTCACTCTGGCCCCTCTTCAATCCGTTCCCCTGGAAGGGAGTTTTTTAACCGACTTCGTCAGGGACACCCTCAATTATTTAGAGCATAATAAGAGAGACTGTATGCCCAGTGGTCACACCCAGATTGCCCTGATGGTCCTCTATTTGGCCTATCGATATGAAAGGATCCTCTTCTATCTTTATCTCCCGATCATCTGCGGACTCATCCTCTCTACGGTCTATTTGAGATACCATTATGTGGTCGACCTCTTTGCCGGAGCCGTTGCAGCCTTCGGATGTATTCTGGTCGCCCCTCGAATCTATAGCTATTGGAAGGAGGAGAGGGAGGTTTCATAGATACGATAGGTCTTGTATCTTCTTCCTCCCATGGCCTCGATCCCATGCTGCATCAGAAGATTCGATTCAAGAATCCAGGAGCACTCTGCCTCCTGATAACCCTTTTCGATCCCCCTCTTGAAGGTTTCAATATAAAGAAGCCCTTCCACCCCTCTTTTCTGGAACTCCTTTTTGACCCCCAAGAGGAGGACTCGAATCTTCTTGATCTTCCTTGAGTAGTAGAAGAATTTAATAAGACCGAGAGGTCCTAATTTTCCATTTAAATGTTTTAGAACCACATTGTAATCAGGTAAAGCGACGGAGAACCCCACGGGTTCATCTTTCCAGTAGGCGAAAAGGACCAGGTCAGCAACGGCCAGGGGCTTCAGGCTTTTGGCCATCTCGTCGATCTCTTCTTCCGTCATTGGAACAAACCCCCAGTTTCTACTCCAGGCTTGATTATAGATTTCTTTGATGATCTTTAGTTCTTCGTTTAGATGGTGCATTCTCACGGGTCTAAGAGAGAGGTGGGGTTCGGATTTTTTAATCCTTTCTGTAATTCGATTAAGACGTTCAAAACGAAAGGCGTCCTTTTCGAGGAGGTAGGCATAGAGGTCCATCGCTTTTTTAAGTCCAGACTCTTCCATAAGCGAAGGATAATAGGGAGGATTGTAGGGCATCATCAGGCATGGAGGAGAATCAAACCCTTCGATCAAAAGACCGCATTCGTCATTGGTCGATGGATTCATCGGACCGATCATCTTCTCCATTCCCTGGTGTTTCAGCCAGATTTTCACATGATTGAAGAGATCTTTCCCTACTGCTGAGTCTCTGATCGATTCAAAAAATCCGAAGAATCCAACCTTCTCTCCCTGAAACGCGATATAGTGATGGTCAATAATTCCAGCCATTCTCCCGACGATCTTCCCATCTTGAAGGGCCATGAGAAGTTTCATCTCTGCATGGGAGGAAAAAGGGTGGTTGGGGCTAAATTTATGGAGTTGATCTTTAATGAGGGGAGGAACCCAAAAGGGGTCTCCCTTATAGAGCGTCCAGGGAAACTGGATAAATCTTAACAGATCTTTCTGATCTTGGACCTCGATGACCTTTGTCTCTTTTCTCATTGTCCCGCTTTCATTGGATCAATCCCATTTTCTTTCCCACTTTGGCAAAGGCATCAAGAACTCGATCGAGCTGGTCTTCCCGATGGGTCGCCATATAACTCGTCCGAAGTAATTCTCGCTTAGGGGGAGTGGCAGGGCTTACGATGGGATTGACAAATACCCCCTGCTCAAATAGGAGTTTACACATTTCAAAGACCTTCATGCTATCCCCCACAATGATGGGGATGATGGGCGTTTCGCTTAGCCCTGTATCGAAACCCAATTCTTTATAACCTTTGAGCATCTTATGGGTATTTTTCCAGAGTTTTTCTCTCAATTCAGGTTGTTCATCAATAATATCAAGAGCCGCACTGACCGAAGCGACCAGGGCTGGAGGGAGGCTCGCACTAAAGATCATGGAGCGGCCTGTATGTTTGATATAGTTAATGACATCCTTTGAACCGACCACGAACCCTCCAATGGCGGCGAGGGACTTACTGTAGGTTCCCATAATCAAATCCACCTCGTTTTCGAGTCCGAAGTGTTCAGCCGTTCCACGACCTCCAGGGCCAAGAACTCCAATCCCATGGGCATCATCGACCATTACTCTTGCCCCGTAAGTCTTGGCTAACTTGACAATAGA
Organism: uncultured Syntrophaceae bacterium; assembly: GCA_964570075.1. GTDB lineage: Bacteria > Desulfobacterota > BSN033 > BSN033 > UBA1163 > CALIBK01. The sequence continues at coordinate 4,452 of CAZMWF010000058.1, forward strand.
TGGAAGATCCGCAATGTCGCCCTCCATACTGAAGACCCCATCGACAATGATCAATTTCCCCTTTTCTTTGTTACTTTCCAGAATCTTCTCAAGATCTTTCATGTCATTGTGTCGATATTTTTTTACCTGTCCAAAAGAGAGGCGGCATCCATCGATAATGCTAGCATGATTATATTTATCGAGAATAGCGATATCGTTTCGACCGATCAGGGCAGAAATCGTTCCAAGGTTGGTCTGATAACCGGTAGCAAAGACCAGAGCGGCTTCTTTCCTGAAGAAACGGGCCAGTTTGGTCTCCAGTTCTTCGTGAATCTCCAAATTTCCGTTAAGGAAACGTGAGCCTGCACAGCCACTGCCATATTTTTCAATGGCTTTGATGGCGGCCTCTTTGACCTTTGGGTGATTCGTGAGTCCAAGATAGTTGTTTGACCCGATCATGATGACTCGCCTTCCCTGGATGATGACCTCCGAGTCTTGAGGAGATTCAAGGGTCCGAAAATAAAAATAGTACCCCTTCTCTTTCACGAACCTATACTGCTCATTGACTTTCTCACATTTGTCGAAGACGTCCATGGTTACGCTCCTTTATAACCAATTTTCTTTTCGATACCATTCATAAGTTAATCTTACTCCCTCTCGAAGGGAAACCTTCGGTTCAAACCCCAAGAGGGTTCTTGCCTTGGTAATATCACAGACCCAGTTCTTCTGGATCATTTCTTCTAATTTGCCTCGATTGATCAACGGAGGTCTTTGGGAGACTTTCGAAAGCACTTCAGAAAAGGAGGCGACTCCGTAGAGAAGTCCAAAGGGGATTCGAATTCGATAGGCCTTCACTCCAATGACTTCAGCAAAGATCTCCCCGAGCTGGTCCATCTGGTAGTCATGACCGTCTGAGAGGAAGAAGATTTCCCCTCGGAGATCCTTAGATTCTGAAGCGAGAAGGATTCCCTGGACAATGTCTTGAACATAACAGAGGCTGATTTTCTGATCCGGACTGGAAAAGATAGGATTAATCCCTTTGGAGAGGATTTTAAAAAAGGCGAAGACATCCCTATCCCTTGGACCATAAACGACAGACGGACGGAGGATTAGAAAGGGGAATTCGTGAAGATGTTCAAGAAGATACTCCTCTCCTTTTCGTTTACTTCGCCCATAGGGGGAGACGGGGTGACAGGGATCGTCTTCCCTCTTGTTTCCATTATTATTGCAAGGCCCGGAGGCGGCCTGGCTTGAAAGATAAATGAATTTCTCAATTTGAGATCCTCCCTCCAGGCAGGCGTAAAGGAGGTTCTTTGTCCCATTGGCGTTCACTTCATAATAGGTTTCTTGGTTTACCGCCTTGGTGACCCCTGCGAGGTGGAGGATCTGATTCACTCCCTTCACAGCCCTTAAAAGCGAGGTTTTATCTTTTAGATCTCCTTCGATCCATTCGATAGATAGGTTTCTGAGCCATTTCAAATTGTTCCTATTCCGTATGAGGCAACGGACCTCTACCCCCCTTTCGAGTAATGCTTCTACCAGATGACTTCCGATAAACCCAGTTCCTCCCGTCACCAGGACCTTCACATTCCATTCACCCCATCAAAATTCATAAATTCTATCTGTTTTTATTGAATTGTCAAGGTTTCCCTAACCTTTAATGTTATCCCTCACTGAAGTGAAGAATAAGCCCGAGAGGGGTATTGGAGAAACCCAT
>CAZMWF010000059.1:0-13323 GCA_964570075.1 uncultured Syntrophaceae bacterium
GGTTGGTTTTAATCAGAAACCCATTTCAACGATAGATCGATTCGTAGGATTCATTTATATTCAATCCATCCGCGTTCTATGGGTTTCGGAAATACTCCTGTCGGGCTTAAAATGATTTCCCCGCTTCAGTGAGGCATTACAGAAGAAAGGAATCCATCGCTCAGGAGTGGCGAATAAGCCCGAGAGGGGTATTGAAGAAACCCATTCTGCCAAAGGCGGATCCGACTTGGTCGGAATTGTGGCTATCGCGTTCTATGGGTTTCAGAAATACTCCTTTCTGACTTAAATGGTTTCCCTCTTTCAGTGAGGAAATAACGCCATTTGACATCCAATGGATGTTATGGTATCGATGTTAAAGAATGAAGAGGCTATTCCGTTTTCTTTCTCTTTTTTCTTTATTGTTAATCTTATTTATTGCTTCTCCCCTTTTAGCCAATTCGATTATTGATATTCGATTCTGGTCCGCTCCAGATCATACCCGGATCGTTCTGGATCTCTCGGGTCCTATCGAATACAGGACGATATCCAAGGAGGATCCCCTACAATATCATCTGGAACTTTTCTCCATTACCTCCTTACCCAAAATAAGTGAGATCGACATCAATGATCCCCATCTCTCTAAATTGACCCTCAGCCTGATCGAAAAGGGAAAAGCAAACTTAGTCCTATATCAGAAAAAACCCCTAAGTGCCCATCCCTTCCTTCTCAAACCCTACCTGAATAAACCCTATCGCCTTGTCATCGATTTGATCGACCTTCATCAGGAACAGAAAGAGAAGGAAGATCGACAACGGCAGAAAGAGATCCAACCTAAGGGAACCAAAATCGTCGTCATCGATCCTGGCCATGGGGGAGAAGATTCAGGAGCGGTAGGTCCTCGGAAGACCATGGAAAAGGATATTGTTTTAAAGGTGGGAGAAAAAATCCTCTCTCTCTTAGCGCCACAAAAGGGAATAAAAGCCTTTCTGACTCGAAAAGGAGATTATTTTATTCCTTTGGAACAGAGGGTGCGGATCGCGAGGGAATATAAAGCGGATCTCTTTATCAGTCTCCATACGGATGGAAGTTTCAACCCCCAAGCCAGAGGGTCCTCAGTCTACTGTCTCTCTCTTTCAGGGGCAACGGACCAAGCCGCCAAAGTCCTCGCCGACAAAGAGAATATGTCCAACATTCTGGGAGGGGCTTTCCTTCGGCCCGCCTCCCTTTCTCCGGATCCTCATGTGAATCAAATCCTATTCGATCTTCTCCAGAACTACTCCATGAGGGAAAGTTTTCGATTTGCTGAAGGAGTATTGGAAGAGATGAAGAGAATCAATCATCTAAAATACACCACCTATCGGCAGGCAAACTTTATTGTCCTGAGGGCCCCGGACATCCCTTCCGTCCTCATCGAGCTTGCCTATATTACGAACAAAAAAGATGAACAGATGCTCAATCATCCAGAATTTCAAGAAAAGATGGCCAGAGCGATTGTGAATGCCATTCTAAAATACTTTGACTTGATTTATTGACAAACTCCGTCCAAGTATATTATTAAAATGTTCAGCCACGAAGGTGATGCTCTGAAAGAGCCTAAGGTGGCTTTTTTATTAGCCGGATCATGGAAAAGAAAACGAAGGTGATTGCCGTGGTGGATGGGCAGGGGGGTGGGATCGGGGCTGTCATTATCAAGCGTCTCCGTGAAGCTTTTGGCGAAGCCTTCGAAATTATCGGATTAGGAACCAATGCGATGGCCACCGGGGCAATGCTCAAAGCAGGAGCAAATCGAGGTGCCTCAGGAGAGAATGCGATTGTTCAGACCGTGAAAACAGTGGATCTCATTATCGGATCGACGGGAATTGTCCTTGCCAATTCGATGATGGGAGAATTGACTCCTAAGATGGCAGAACATATCGCCTCCTCTCCGGCGACGAAATTTCTATTGCCATTAAAGATCTCAGGGGTAGAAATTCTTGGGGCTCCAAAGGAGCCCCTCCCCCATTTAGTGGATACCCTGATCAAGAAAATTCAGGAGACGATTGAAGTCTAAACCCTCGATCTCCGCCTTCCCCCTTTCAGAAGGAGATCGGAGGATTTGAAACAGGAGGAACCATAGATGTGTGAGGCCAATGCTTATCTTATAAAAGAGGGTAAAGAAGAATTAATCCTTGAGGATCTCTCGATCCTTCGCCCGGAAGGGGAATCGTTATACCTTCAGAATATCTTCGGTGAACAGAAACGAATCAAAGCAAGAATCAAAGAGATGAATCTCCTTGACCATCGTATCCTTTTAGAAGAAATCTAAAGGCTCTTATCGGTCGAGATGTAACCCCTCACTAAAGGGTGGAAATAAATTTAAGCCCAAAAGGAGTATTTCCGAAACCCATAGAATGCGGATCAATTTATATGTTTAAAGAATACGAATCGATCCATCGTAGAAATAGGTTTCTACAATACCCCTCTTGGGCTTATCCCCCACTTCTGAGTGAGGGATGAGGTTAAGATTCTTGACAAATTAGAAACTTCTGGTAAGATAAAAGAAACCTAAGAAAGGTTGGATTTAGGCCACGAAGGCTGAATTTTAAAACCATGGAAGCTTTCGTGGCCTTTTTTGGTTCTTAAGGAAAGGAGAGGGAAGAATGAACCTATTTTTTGATTCCCCGAGGCTCAGAGTCCATTTGAACTTTTGCCTGATCTTTTTTCTTCTCTTTCTATTCGCTCCGTCCGTATGGGCTATGCGCCCCTTGAGTACTGACGATGCTGGAACGGTAGAGAAGGGTCAATTTCAGTTTGAATTAGGCTTTGATCTCACTCGAGAGGATAACCATGACCGAGAGATCGAACCCTCTTTAACGGTCAGTTACGGTTTATTGGAAAGGATGGATGTGGGGATTGCAAGTTCCTATCTGTTTCTTCACCCAAAGGAGGGAAAAAAAGAGAAGGGTCTTGGAGACACAGAATTGAAACTCAAATTCCGGATTCTTGATGAAAAGGATATGTTCCCTGCTTTTGCCCTGACAGGTAAAATAAAGATCCCCACAGCAAGTGAGTCCAAGGGTTTGGGCTCCGGTAAAACAGATTGGAGCCTCAATACCATCTTTACTAAAAACCTGAGTCAAAAATGGGCTCTCCATCTTAACATAGGGTATACCTGGATTGGAGAACACGGAGTGAATAATGAACTGAGTTACTCCGTGGCAGCTCAATTCATTCTTTCGGACCAGTGGGGCTTGGTTGGAGAAATGGTGGGAGTAAATAACTTTGATGGTCAAACAGGAAATGACCCTATCTCCACTCTTTTTGGCATCTATTATCTCATTAGAGACAATATAGTTTGGGACATGGGCCTTGAAATCGGAATGAACAAGGCTGCGTCTGATTTTCGCCTGACCACTGGATTGACTCTACTCTTTAAACCTAAATAGAACTGGGCTCCTACTAAAAAGGTATAATGTTCTTCAAAGGAGGTTATTATGCACATCCCGGATGGCTATTTAAGTCCACAAACCTACATCCCTTTGTATGGGATTTCAGTGAGTTTTTGGGCAATGGCTCAGAGAAAACTTAAAGCTCAGCTTTCCATAAAACATATCCCCTATCTCGCCATGGCTGCCGCCTTTTGCTTTGTGATTATGATGCTCAATATTCCCATTCCAGGTGGAACGACAGGCCATGCTGTGGGAGCAGCGATCATTGCCATTCTCTTAGGACCCTGGACAGCGGTCTTGGCCGTATCCGTAGTCCTCATCCTTCAGGCTTTACTCTTTGGTGATGGCGGAATTACGGCCATTGGTGCTAACTGCTTCAACATGGCTGTGGTTATGCCTTTTGTCTCCTACGGCATCTTTAAATGGGTGAGAGGAAAGTCGAAAAGGGGACCCCGAGTGGCCCTATCCGGCTTTCTTTCAGGTTACCTGGGCCTGGTCGTCGCTGCCTTGGTTACAGCTATCGAGTTTGGGATTCAGCCATTAATCGCAGTGGGAACCGATGGAAGACCTCTTTATGCCCCCTACCCTCTCTCCGTAGCTGTCCCAGCGATGCTCCTGGAACATTTGTTTCCATTCGGACTCATAGAAGGATTGATCACCATGCTCTTGCTCAAATACTTTCTTAAATATGAGCCTGATCTTGTTTATGGTCTATCTACCTGAAGTGAATCAGTTTCACCATTGGCGTAAAGGCGGAATAGACTTCCATTAAAGGAGGCAGAAAATGACCACCTTTCAGAAAAAGCTTTGGGTAGGACTCTTGATCCTAACGTTGCTGACCCCCCTGGGGATTCTCCTTCCAGAAAAATTTGGGGCTGAAGAGGCATGGGGTGAATGGGGAATAGAAAAATTGGAAAAACTTTTGGGCTACATCCCTGAAGGTTTAAAAAAATGGTCCGACTTTTGGAGGGCTCCAATTCCTGATTACAACTTTGGAGGGGAAGAGGCCTCGATGACCGTTCAGGTCATTTCATACCTTATTTCTGGGCTTTTGGGTGTTGGAATCTGTGCGCTTGCTGTTTTTTTAATATCCAAATTGATCGCGAAGAATGGGCAATAACATTCCGTCTTTTCTTTTAGGTTCATCCTCCCAACAATCCCTCCAAAGAGGAGGTGGGAAGATCGGGTTCCCCTTCCTTGAAAAAGGGGTGGATCATTTGGCGAGTATCGTTAAGCAGGGCTATATCCAATGGGAATATTCCTTTCGAAACGGATTTTTTCAAAGGGTGGATGCTCGAGTCAAAATCCTCTTTCTCCTTTTTTTCCTCCTGATTGTAAGCGTAAAAAAAGAGGTGATTCCCGAAGTAGGGATCTTTCTCTTCGTTTTGATGTTGACCGTCCTCTCTCGGCTGAATCTTCTAAGAGTTTACAAAAAAGTCCTGCTCTTCGGATTTCTCTTCGGCTTTCTCATTGCTTTACCCTCTGCCCTTAACGTGGTGACCGAAGGGGAAATTCTTCTTCCGATCGGGAGGCTCTCAAAGTCCTATCGGGTATGGATTTACCATATCCCACAGGAAATTGGATTTACAAAACCAGGAATTTACGGCGTGGCAATGCTTACGATGAGAGTGATAAACTCCCTTTCCTTATCGTTTCTTGTATTATATACGACTCCATTTCATGAGATCATCCGAGCGCTTAAGATTCTAAAGGTCCCCAATAGTTTTCTCCTGATTATTTCTCTTTGTTATAAATATATCTTCATTTTAGTCAAGACCATTGAAGAGATGCACTTGGCCAAGAAGAGTAGACTCATGCGAGAATTGAGGCCTGCTGAAGCAAGGGAATGGGTGGTGAGTCGAATGGCCTTCATTTACAGAAAAACTCGGCTTCGATGCGAAGAGGTGTTTAAGGCGATGACGGCCAGGGGTTTTTCTGATAGCCTTCGATTCTATGGTTTTCCAGCAATGGGAAAATATGATTGGGCAGTGACTTCGCTGTTTTTTTGCCTGGGGATCTTTTTGTTATGGATCTGATCAGACTTGAAAATGTCAGTTACCGTTACTACGATCACATCCCGGCCCTTTGCGAAATAAATCTTGCCATTGACAAGGGAGAAAACTTCGCCATTGTGGGTGCCAATGGGAGCGGAAAGTCCACCCTCCTCCAGATCATGGCCGGCCTGATCTCTCCCACGGAGGGAAGGTTTTTCTTTCAAGGCGCTGAGGTCACTGAGAAGGCATTACGGGAAAAAGGGTTTCTGAGATGGTTTCGTCAATGGGTGGGATATGTATTTCAGGACTCTGATGTCCAATTATTCTGCCCCACTGTGTTGGATGAAATTCTTTATGGCCCTCTCCAGTTAGAGATGGGAGACGAGGAGGCCCTTGATAGGGCTTCGCAAGTGATGGAACTGCTCCAAATCGAACACCTAAAAGATCGGCCCTCCTATATGCTTTCTGAGGGGGAAAAAAAGAGGGTGGCTATAGGGTCCGTGCTGAGTATTAATCCTGAAATCCTCCTTTTAGATGAACCAACCAATGGTCTCGATCCCCGAACTCAGGTTTTTTTGGTCGAACTTCTGTTCACGCTTCATCAGGCAGGAAAAACGATCGTCTTTGCCACCCACGATCTGGAATTGGTAGGCGAGATGGCAACCCGTGTCGCTGTCCTCTCAGAGGAGCATCGCCTCGTAAGAATAGACCGCACTGAAAATATCCTTTCAGACCCTGACTTGTTACTTCAGGTCAATCTGATCCATGAGCATGTCCATCGGCATGGGCCGATAGTCCATCGCCATCTCCATTTCCATCCCCTTCCTCATCAACACGAGGAGTAAGAAAGCTCTCTTCTTGATAGAGGTTTCAAAGCACACCTTGACAAAAATCTTTCTTACCGTTATTCTCAAATAAAAATAACGCTGAGATAGATGGATGAAGGTAGGACTAAAGATCTGGATCGATCATGATGGGAAAGCCTTTGGGGATGGGCCTTATGAACTCTTAAGAAGGGTGGAGCAGACCCGCTCTCTTCATCAAGCTGCCATTCAAATGAAGATGTCCTATAGCAAGGCCTGGCGGCTCATCCGGACGATGGAAAAAAGACTCGGAATCCCCCTTCTTCAAAGAAAGGTGGGAGGAAAGTTTGGAGGCGGTTCTCTCCTTACTCCAGAAGCCAAAGACCTGATGGCTCGTTACGAGCCTTTTCGAAAAGAGGCAAGGAAGGCGATCGAGAAGATTTTTCAAAGACATTTTTATTCATCGGAAAGGAAGAAATCCAAATGAAACGAGGGTTCATGATTTGGATCATTCTGATGCTTATCGGATGGTCTCAAAAAGAGTCGGACGCTTCACGACTACTTCTCTTCGCAGGAGCAGCCAGTAAACCTGCAACCGAAGAAGTCATCCAACTCTTCCAAAAACGAATCGGAATCTCGATCGATGCGACGTTTGGAGGTTCGGGCTTTGTTCTTTCACAAATGAAATTAGCGAAAAAGGGAGACCTCTACTTTCCGGGGTCGTCCGATTTTATGGAAAAGGCAAAAAAAGAAGGTTTAGTCTTTCCAGAAACAGAGAAAATCGTGGTCTATCTTATCCCTGCGATCAATGTTCAAAAAGGAAATCCGAAAAAGATCTTTACCCTCAGGGACTTAACCCGGGAGGGGATCCGGGTAGCGATCGCCAATCCTGAAATCGTCTGTGTGGGGGCTTATGCGGTGGAAATTATTGAAAAGAACTTAACCCCTGATGAAAAAGAGAGATTAAAAAGGAATTTAGTGAATTATACAGAAAGCTGTGAAAAAACAGCCAATGCGATTTCCCTGAAGGCCGTAGACGCGGTCATTGGATGGAGGGTCTTTCAATACTGGGATCCTGAAAGAATAGAAACCATCTATTTAAAACCGGAAGAGATCCCAAGGATAGGCTATCTTCCTATCGCCATTTCAAAATTCACCCAGGATCGAACCTCAGCCCAAAAATTTATCAATTTTCTCCTTTCTCAAGAGGGTAAGAATATCTTTCGAAAATATCATTATCTGATGGACCTCCGAGAAGCTTATGGTTTTACCAAACCTCAAACCCCTGTAGGGGGAGAATACGCTCTTCCATTAGAATGGAGGAAGGGGAAGTAATGGGATTTCGTCATACCCTGATGGGAGCAGCCTTGTTCATTTTCCTTTTTTATGTTGGGTTAATCCTATCCCTTTTCTATTTTATCGGGGGAAAGGGTTTTTGGAATGCATGGGTGAATCCCTATACTTTATATTCTATTCGATTAAGTTTGGTGGCCGCAACCATTTCGACCTTCCTGGCCATCTTGATTGCCCTTCCTTCAGCCTATGCCCTCTCCCGATTCGAATTTACTGGGAAAAATATCATTGATACGATCTTGGAGATCCCGATGATTCTCTCCCCTATCGCCCTTGGAGCTGCCTTCCTTATTTTCTTCAATACCCCGATGGGGAAACTCATTCAAGAAAAAGGGATCTATTTTGTCTTTGAAATCCCAGGAGTGATTTTAGCTCAATTTGCTACGGTAGCAGGTCTTGCCACCCGATTAATGAAGGCTTCGCTCGATGAAATCTCTCCAAGATACGAGGCGGTTGCTCGTTCCCTCGGCTCTTCTCCATGGAAGACTTTCTATCGAATTACCCTTCCTCTTTCCTACAAGGGACTCCTTGCTTCTGGGATTCTCTCCTGGGCCAAAGCGGTAGGTGAATTTGGAGCGACGGTCACCCTTGCAGGTGCCATGCCAGGGAAAACGGAGACCATGCCTATCGCCATCTTCTCTGCCTTAGCCTCTGCTAATATTGAAAAGGCGGTTATCCTCATCTTCATCCTGCTCCTCATAGGGATAGGAACACTCTACAGTGTGCGTCTTATCGGGAAGGGGTACCGATATGATTAAGATTGAAGGATTAACCATTCGCCTAAAAACTTTTGAGCTCTCCGATTTCGATCTTGCCATTGAAAAGGGAGAGTTCCATTTTCTTCTCGGACCCACAGGGAGCGGGAAAACTCTGATCCTCGAATCCATCGTGGGGCTGCACAGACCCCGAAAGGGAAAAATTTGGATCGATGGAAAAGAGGTTCAAGGGCTTCCCCCTGAAAAAAGGGAGGTTTCTTATGTTCCTCAGGATTTAGCCCTCTTCCCCCATCTGAATGTATGGGAAAATATTATCTACGGAATTAAGGCAAGAGGACTTCCCCTAAAGGATTACGAATCCTATATTGGAGATCTCATCTCCATCACCAAGATAGAAGCTCTCCTCGAACGTTATCCTGCTCGTCTCAGCGGGGGAGAAAAGAAACGAGTCGCTCTCCTCAGGGCATTAGCGTCAAAACCCAAACTTCTTATTCTCGATGAACCTCTCACGGGACTCGACCCGTCTATTAAATTCGAGATTCAACAACTTCTAAAGACCCTTCATTCCTCTTTTCAGCCAACGATTCTATGCGTTTCTCATGATTTTGAGGAAGCCTACCTTCTGGCTGACCGGATCACTGTCTTTATAGATGGGAAAGTGCAACAGGTAGGGACCAAAGAGGAAATCTTTTTAAAACCCAGCTCAAACAAAGTGGCACAATTTTTGGGATGGAAAAACCTCTATCCCGTCAGCTCCGTGGCAAAGGATTCTGATCAACGAAGATGGCTTTTGTCGGTCAATGGCCTTCTTTTCTCTGTCCCAATGACTCCCGACCGGAGGGAAGGGGAAAAATGGAATCTTTTTATTCGTCCTGAAGAGGTCATGATTCTACGGGAGGGAAAGCCTGTAAAGGAATCCTTAAAAAGAAATATCTTTGAAGGAGAGATCGTCGATTTTATGGATCGGGGTCGTTATCATCTCGTCCGTTTTCAGAGTCAGGGAGGAAACCTTCTGTTCGAGATCCATATTCCAAACTATGCCTTCAGGAATTTGGATCTCTGGAAGGGGAAAAAGGTGCGAGTCGCCCTTCGGGAAGAATCCTTCTGGATCATCCGTCACTGAAGATCCATCTCAATATCGTTCGATGAACTCTCTCAAGAATCCGAATCAATCTTCAATAAGAATTTCAATCCTCTGGGGCTGCTCACATCCCTTTAAGGAGCGAACCATTCCTTTAATGGATTCAGAAAGAAACTCTTGAATAAATGGCTTTAGGGTAATGTTTTTCCCATCCACTTTAAGGAGGATTTGACCCTTTTGTCTCTTTTTTAAAAAGGTTTCTTCGATAAAATCGGCCACCCCTTTGATATCATCCAAAGAAAAACGAGGAACCTCGATGGGAACCTCTTGATTTGAAACAATGGCAATGAGATGATCCTCTTTCGTGCATAAAGGCCTTTCATGAAGTTCCTTCCTAAAAATTTCTATTTTGGGTTGGAGGTCCTTTTTATACCCTTCCGAAAGAATCAGGTCTACGTCTTGGATCAATTTTTCCCGAAGCTCTGCAAGACTCAAGTCCTTTTCGACATCTCGAATCAAAGCCAACTTGGTGGGAGAAGAAATCACCACGGTATGAGCCCCCGCCTGTTTATGCCTCCAGCTATCCTTTCCCTCTCGATCTACTTCAAAACCGTGAATGTCGTGTTTTACGGTAGCTACTCGATACCCTCGCCGGGTCAGTTCAGGAATTAATTTCTCAATAAAGGTGGTCTTTCCACTATCTGATTTCCCAACAATTGAAATGATAGGAATCATGCAACACTCCTTTTAAAAGTTGAGATCCAATAATTGGACGCTTACCCTATCCCCAGCCTTCATCCCCTCCCGATCTTCTGGGATCGTAATCAACCCGTTGGCCTTTCTCATAAGCTCCGACCATCCGGAATCTTTTGGGAGGATGGGAGTCACCCAGAACACCCCCTGTTCAAAAGAGACCCACCCATAGATAAAGCGGTAAAATCCCCCCTCCCCTGAGAGATCCCCTTTGAGTCTTCCCTCTATGACAGGTCGAAAGACCTGAAGGCGTCCCATCATTTTCAAAAGGGCAGGTCTAACCAACTCTTCAAAGGAAATCATACAAGCCATAGGACTGCCCGGTAGATTAAAAATGGGCTTCTCGTTCAATCTCCAGAAAGCCACGGTTTTACCCGGCTTCATCGCCACCTGCGAAAAGATTAACTCCCCTCCCATCTCCTGGATCACCTCTTGCGTCAAATCATAGTCGCCCGCTGAAGTCCCTGCTGAGGTGACAACAAGATCTGCCCTTAACCCTTCAAGGATCTTCCCCTTCATCTCCTCTTTTTGATCCCTCACCATCCCTAATCGAATTGGACAAGCACCACATTCTTTCACTTGGGAGGTCAAGGTATAGAGATTGCTCGAAATAATCTTGGCTCCACCCAAAGGTCCATCCACATCTACCAATTCTTCTCCGGTCGCGAGGATGGCGACCCTTGGTCTTTGATACACATAGAGGGTTGAACGACCCAAAGAGGCCAATAGGCCAATCTCGTAAGGACGAATGAGTTCTCCAATAGAAAGAACTCGATCCCCAATCCTCACCTCTTCCCCTTCTTTTCGGATAAATTGGCCGGGGGAAAATGCCCTAAGAATATACACGAACCCGTCTCCTTTTTGGGTCTCTTCTAAGGGGATGATGGTATCGGCCCCCTCTGGAATCGGGGCCCCTGTCATGATCCGAAGGGCCTCTCCCTTTTGAACCCTCTTTTCAGAAAAGAAACCGGCACGAACTTCTCCTATCTCTTTTAGTCGAATGGGTGAATCCGGAGAGGCCTCTTTGACATCCTCGTATCTTACGGCGTAGCCATCTCTCTTAGAATGAGCGTAAAAAGGAAGGTTTCTGTTTGCAACGACCTCTTCCCCGCTAATCCGATTCAAGGCTTCCAAAAGGAAGACCCTTTCCGTTCCTAAAAGAGGAATGGCGGAAAGAACACGATGGATGGCTTCTTTGAATGGAATCACAAAAAATATATAAAATGGCCCATCTAAAAACGCAACGAGAAAAATGATTGAACAGTAATTTTTCACTGAAGGGGGAGATCATTTTAAGCCCGACAGGAGTATTTTCGAAACCCATAGAACGCGGACGAATTGAATATAATTAAACACTTCAGTTGATCAAAGAAATGTGATAAGTTAATTTAGAATTTGAAATTCCATTCCTTCAAAGAAAGGAGCCATTCAGGTGAACGTTCGAATCACAATCCTGTGCGAAAATTTGGTGGGGCGGTTGAAAGGGCTTGGTGAACACGGATTTTCAGCCTTCATAGAAACGGATCATGGTGATTATCTTTTTGATACAGGGGGTGGAAAAACGATTTTGCCCAATAGCCTTGATTTCGGGAAAGATTTAAAAAGGGTTAAGAAAGTCTTTTTGAGCCATGGGCATTACGACCATACTGGAGGCCTTTCTGAAGTTCTCAAAGGGACTGAAAAGGTCGATGTTCATGCCCATCCTCATGTATTTTTGGATCGAGTGGCCATCACTAAAGAGGGGGAAAAGGAAATAAAACGTGTTGTTGGAATCCCCTATAAAAAGAGTTATTTAGAATCTTTGGGCGCCAATTTCAGATTCAATACAGAGTTCATAAAAGTGGAAGAAGGGGTATTTTTAACAGGTGAAGTCCCCCGGTGGACTCCATTTGAAAAGCCAGATCCAAGGCTTTTTAGTGAATTGAATGGCCAGAGATGTCCTGACCTGTTTCTGGATGATCAATCTCTCATCTTAGATACTCCAAGAGGAATGATTTTAATCCTTGGCTGCGCCCATTCGGGAATGATCAATATCATTCATCACGTGGTCCTCAAAATGAGAAAAGAGAAATTTCATGCGATACTCGGTGGAACCCACTTGGATTTTTTGACCCCGGAGCAGTTGGAGGAATCGATCAAGTCTTTAAAGGGATTTGAAATGGACCGGATCGGAGTCTCCCACTGCACAGGAATGAGGGCAGCCTTTCGACTTCGCCAAGAGTTTGGCGAGCGATTTTTTTATGGATGCGTAGGGACGGAATTGACGATTTGACGCCGGAACATCTATAGGTTAAATTTAAAAAACTTTTATACCTCTTTTAGACATTGAGGAGAACGATGATCAATATTATTATTCCAGGCTGGGGAAACATGGAGATCGAGAATTTGATTCTCGATTTAAATGGCACTCTCTCTACGGACGGAGAAATCTCTCCCATCGTCAAAGAAAAATTGGACCAACTCTCCAGGGATTTGAACATCTATATTTTGACCGCCGATACCCAAGGCAATGCTGAACAGATAGTCTCAGATTTAGAGGTAACGTTAGTCAAAGTCCCTGAAGAAGGGAGTGCCCAAGGAAAACTAAAATTTTTGGAATCCCTGGATCCTTCCAGAACCGTGGCCATCGGCAACGGGAATAACGATCGCCTGATGCTAAAAGAAGCGGCTCTTGGGATTCTTGTATTAGGAGAAGAAGGGGTCTCCGTTTCCACATTGAAGGACTCGGATCTTCTCGTAAAAAGCATCTCTGAGGCCCTTGATCTTTTCTTGAAACCCAAAAGGTTAATTGCCACCTTAAGAGAATAAAGGAGGAGAAAGTGCTTTTTTTTGATCTCGGAAAACTTCCTGGTCAACAATCGATGCTTATCTTTCATGCCCTTGCCCGAATGGGGATTGAAGCGTTGATCCTTGTCTCCCCCCAGACTCCTCTGGTCAGCATTGGATATTTTCAGGATGCGGAGCAGGAGGTCGACCTTCAAGCCTGTCGGAACATGGGCCTTCCCTATATGCGTCGAGAAGTCGGTGGTGGAGCCACCTACCTCGATGAAAACCAGATCTTTTATCAACTCATCTGGAGAAAGGATAATCCAAGATTCCCTAAAGCCATCCATGAGATCTTCCCTTGGTTCTCAGAGGCCCCTGTGGAAACCTATCGAGCCTTTGGAATTCGAGCTGAGTATCGAAGTGTCAATGACATTGTGACCCAAGAAGGAC
>CAZMWF010000060.1:0-9445 GCA_964570075.1 uncultured Syntrophaceae bacterium
TAGCTTTTAAAAAGAGAATGATGGATAGGGATATTATGGAGGCTATAGAAGATGGTTATTTCGAATTTGAATATAAGCCGGCTCCTTGATTTAGAGGGGTGTCTATGGTTTTAGGGAGATCGAGTATAAAGCGATTGCCAAGGGACTTGGAGAAAAGGAGGTTATATCCCAAAGACTTTCAAGGGAACTTTATAAGATGGCTGGATATAGAAATCGTTTGGTTCATTTTTATCGGGAGGTTACCTCTGAAGAACTCTATGAAATAATAACGAGCCATTTGGGGGATTTTGAACGATTTTCACAAGAAATCGTTTCATTTATTAAGGCCTATGAGAAAAGTAAATCATAAAATTTCAATGGATTCTCGAAGGAAATTCTTGTTTATATCCCAGAGGAATTTCAAAGAGTGAAATGATGGGTCTTAAAATAGATAGAAATTTTTAAGTGGATTCTTATGGAGAGATGATATGATTTTCACCTTCTGGCCATACTCTTTTAAAATCATCGATATTAAAAGTTACAATTCGGTCTATTTTGGATTTTTGGGCTGCTCTTGCGATAAGAGCATCGTAAATAATTCCTCCTGAAAGTTCTAAATCGCTCATGCGCCTGATCACAAAATGATAATCTGATATTGAAAGAGACACCGTCTTTCCTATTGATTCAATATCATTATAGATCAATTGACGTGCCATCCCAGGCGTAATTTTTGGTCTTACTGGCAATGTGGTTAAAACGGCGTATAGTTCAGCCAATGTATGACTAGCAACAAACAAATCGAACTCTTTTAGTTTTGCGCGTTTTAACCACGGGAATGCAATGACATGATGGGGGTGCGACTCAAGCATGCCAGCTATAATTAGAGAGGTGTCAAACATTATTTTCATTTTCTTTTAGCCGTTGACAATATTTTAAGACGCTGCTCACGATGGATATGGAGAGCATTTTTAATATCTTCGGTGGGAATACCTGAAAATACAAGGACTCCCTCCTTTATCTTTAAAGAAGGCTCGTCTCTAATTATTTTTAAAACAATTTTATTACCTAATATTTCTAATTGTATGGGTTCCCCGGGTTTTAAATAGAGTTCCTCGCGAATTTTTTTAGGAATCACGATTCTTCCAAATTCATCTAAAGTGGTTTCCATAAAATCTATCCTCTTTTTTTGGTATTATAAAATGGCAAATGCCAATTTTCAATACCAATTTTAAGTTATCCTAACGGAAGAATTTATAGCCGAGGACCATCCTGTTAATCTTATTTTTTCATAAACCTCTTAATGAAAAATTTGACGGCAAGAGGGGATTATGATAAGGTTTTGGAAAAGACAATCTCATTGACCGATATTTATGATAGAAGGGAGCAGAGTCGATGAATTACTCATATAAAAAAGAAGTTGGAATAATTCTACTCATCTTTTTTGTATTTGGTTTTTGGGGTGGGTGGGGTTGCAGCAAGGAAGCCAAAAAGGAGAGGCATCTTAAGCGGGGAGAGAAATATTTTTCTGAAAATAAGCTAAGGGAGGCCATCATCGAGTATAAAAATGTCATTCAGATTGACCCGAGAGATGCCAAGGCACGATACAAACTGGGTCTCTCTCACCTGAAAATGGGAAACCTCCAAGAGGCCTTCTCAGAATTTACGAAGAGTGTGGATCTGGATCCCGAAGCGATTGAGCCAAGAATCCAGCTCGCAAACCTCTACCTTCTTTCACGAGATCGGTCAAAGGCATTTGAGCAGGCTCAAAAGATCTTGTCAAAAGATCCCAACAATGCTTCAGGACACCTTCTTCTAAGTTCGATTCACCTAATGGATCGAGATATTGAGAAGGCCATCTCCGAAGCCAAAAAAGCGATCGAGCAGGATCCAAAAAGAATCGAAGCCTACCTTCATTTAGCCAATCTCTATATGATGAAGAAAGACTTTTCGAAAGCCGAGGAGACCTTTAAGAATGCCATCCAGGTTGATGAAAAATCGCTTCGGGCTCGATATGGATTGGCCGATTTTTATCAAAAGACCGGGAAGGTAGACCTGGCAGAAGCCCAATTGAAAGAGGTCACAAAGATCGATCCCAAAGATCCCAATCCGTTTATTACGTTAGGGAATTTCTATGTTTCCCTAAAGAGGATGGAAGAGGCTGAAAGAGAGTTTCTCAAATCGATCGAGCTTGACCCGAAACGGATTGCTTCCCGACTCCATTTGGGCGATTTTTATCTGCTCTGGGGGAAGAAGGATAAAGCCATTGATACCTATCAAAAAGCTATGGAGGTAGATTCAAAAAATATATCCGCCAGAGCCAAACTGGCTGAGGTTTATCTCAATGACCGCCAATTTGATAAAACCGCAGAGACGGTCAATAAGATTCTCGAGATCAATCCCAACAGCAGTGAAGGGATCTTTCTTAAAGGCCGTCTCCATCTGGCCAAGAGGGAATTTAACGAAGCCATCCAGATCTTCCAGTCCTATCTCAAAGACCATCCTAAATCCTTCCTTGCCCATCACTATCTGGGGCTCGCCCATCTTGGAAATAGGGATATCCAGCAGGGTAAGTCAGAACTCATCGAGGCAATCAAATTGAACCCGGATTGGATCGAGGCAAGAGGAATCCTCGCCGATATTCATCTTCGCACAGGGGCGCTTGACCCAGCCATCGAGGAATGCCAAGAGATCTTGAAGAGGGATCCAAAATCGGTCCAAGCCCATCTGATTCTTGGTAATGCCTACTTTTTGAAAAGAGATATCCCGAAGGCGACTCAATCATTTGAAGAGGCGATAAGGATTGCTCCAAACAATCCCTTAGGATATTTTCATAAGGCTCGTCTCCTTCTTGCCCAGAGAAGAGAGAAGGAAGCAGAGGTTCAATTAGAAAAAGCCTTATCTCTTCGGCCCGATTTCTTAGATGCGTTAAATCTCCTGGTCGCTATCTTTATCAACCAGAAGGAGAATCGAAAGGCGGTGGAACGAATAGAGGCGCAGATTAAGCTCTTACCGCAGAATCCCTTTTTCTATCACCTTCTGGGGCGAGTTCAGGAGCATAACAAAGAGATGGCTAAAGCCGAACAGAACTATAAGAAAGCCATAGAACTTAACCCTAACATCTCAGGATTTTACACCGCCCTTGGACATTTCTATATTCGTCAGAATCTCATCGATAAGGCAATTAAAGAGTATCAAACCGCTCTCGAGAAAAGCCCTGATTCCCTCTCTGCTCTCATGGGTCTGGGAATCCTCTATGATTCCCAGAAAAATTACGAGAAAGCCAAGGAATATTATCAAAAAGCCTTAAAGGTCAATCCAAAATTTGCTCCGGCTGCAAACAATCTTGCCTATCTCTATGCCGATAGGGGCGAGAATATTGATGAGGCATTGAATCTGGCTCAAATGGCCAAGGAGCAGTTTCCAGATGACCCGCACATCTCAGATACCATCGGGTGGGTTTATTACAAAAAGAATATCTTTGGCCGTGCTATTGTTTATCTAAAAGAAGCAGCGGAGAAGATTCCCGAAAGTGCTACGATTCGATATCACCTGGGGATGGCCTATTTCAAAAATGGAGACAGAGAGAATGCCAAGAGGGAATTGAGGAAGGCTCTTGAGCTTGATCCAAAGTTTACGGGGGCAGGGGAGGCCAAAGAGATCTTAAAAAAGTTAGGCTAAGGATTCATTTTATCGGTGAGAAGGATTGCCTCGGCGATTTCTCTCATCGATTTTCGGCTATCCATACTGGCCTTCCGGATCCGTTTGAAGGCCTCTTCTTCGGTCAAACCGTGACGTTTCATCAAAACCCCTTTTGCCCTTTCAATCAGTTTTCGAACCTCTAATTCTTCCTGAATCACTTTGGTTTTTACCATCAGTTCCGTATTTTCAATGCAGATGGCAGCCTGACTGGCCACGGCCATCACCATCTCTTTTTCGGCCTCGGTAAATTCATGAGGATAAGAGGTATAGCAATTGATCACCCCGATGACCTTATCTTTGACACATAGGGGCACACTGAGCATGGAGACGAGGCCCTCTTTCTTCGCAAGTTCTTTCTCCTTGTAACGAGGCTCCTTCAGGACATCAAGGATTGCCAGGGGCTTCTTCGTTTGAGCCACATAACCCACCACCCCTTCTCCCAATTTAAGGACCCTTTCTTTCAAATATTCCTCACTCATGGTTTGGGTGGCTCGGATTTTAAGAACCTTTTCATTGTCATCGAGGATCCAGAGGGAACAGATCTTGGAATCCATCACATTAGCCGTTACCGTGACAATCAATTTAAGGATATCATCCAGATAACGGTCTGAGGTGATGGCCTTGCTGATTTCAGTAAGGGCTTTTATCTGTTTTTTATAGGAAGTTTTTTTATAGAGCAATAACCCACCCCCTCTCTGATTGGAAGTAATTTACCTAAAACGAGGCAGATTGTCAAACCATAGGTATTCCCTCACTGAAAGGGGAAATCATTTTAGGCCCGACAGGGGTATTTCCGAAACCCGTAGAACGCGGATAGGTTTAATATGATGTATTATAACTACAGAGGGGGAATTCAAGGATTCCAGGGGAAAGGGTAAAAACTTAAGGGAAGTGGGAGGGTTGACCCTGAGGAGGAGAATATGCTAAATCTGAATAAAAATTTTAGGAAGGAGGAATAGATGTTTGACTATACAAAAAAAGACGTTCTTAAGATCGCCAAGGAACGAAAGGTGAGATTCATAAGACTATGGTTTACCGACATTCTTGGTTTTTTAAAGAGCTTTTCCATCACTGTCCGTGAATTGGAAGGAGCCCTGGAGGAGGGGATGGGGTTTGATGGCTCCTCCATCCTTGGGTTTGTAAGGATCGATGAGAGTGATATGGTTGCTATGCCCGATCCGAAAACCTTTCGGGTCCTCCCATGGAAAGCCAATGACCATGTGGTCGGAGCGATGTTC
Organism: uncultured Syntrophaceae bacterium; assembly: GCA_964570075.1. GTDB lineage: Bacteria > Desulfobacterota > BSN033 > BSN033 > UBA1163 > CALIBK01. Next base: position 4,917 of record CAZMWF010000060.1, read on the forward strand.
TGTGATATCCTGGAGCCAGACGGAAAACCCCATCAGGGAGATCCTCGCTGGGTCCTCAAGAAGAATTTAGAGCGTGCGGCTAAGATGGGATATACTTTCAATGTAGGACCGGAGCTGGAATACTTCTACTTTAAGAATTCGTCAGGGAGACCCGAGCCCCTCGATTCGGGAGGGTATTTCGATTTGACTCCACTGGATGTGGCCAGTGATTTGAGGAAACAGACTGCTGTGATTTTAGAGGAGTTAGGAATTCCAGTAGAGTATTCCCATCACGAAGTTGCCCCCAGTCAGCATGAGATCGATCTTAAGTATCAGGATGCCCTGACCATGGCCGATAGCACGATGATCTATCGGTTGGTCGTAAAAGAGGTGGCTTTGAAAAACGGGGTCTATGCGAGCTTTATGCCAAAACCGATTTTTGGTGTCAACGGGAGTGGAATGCATACCCATCAATCCCTCTTTAAAGGAAATAAGAATGCCTTTTTTGATCCGAAAGATAAATACCACCTTTCTCCTATAGCAAAATATTATATTGCAGGTCTGATGAAGCATGCGAGAGAGATTACCCTTATCACCAATCAATGGGTCAATTCCTATAAACGACTCGTTCCAGGGTATGAGGCCCCGGTCTATATCTCCTGGGCATTGAGAAATCGCTCCGATCTCATCCGTATCCCTGTATATAAACCCGGTAAGGAGTTGTCCACTCGTGTGGAGTATCGATCTCCTGACCCTGCCTGTAATCCCTATCTGGCCTTTGCCGTGATGCTTGCTGCAGGTCTGGAAGGAATCGAAAAGAAATATCCTTTAAAAGATCCAGTAGAAAGAAATGTCTATGAGATGGATGAGGAGGAAAGGAAGAGATTAGGGATAGAATCCCTACCTGAGGACCTCTACGAGGCTATTCAGATTACGGAGAAGAGTGAACTGGTTCGGAAGGCTCTGGGAGATCATGTCTTTTATAAATTCATTGAAAATAAAAAGATGGAGTGGGAAAGATATCGAGCCCGGGTCACGGATTATGAGTTAGACCAGTATTTCTCAATTCTTTGAGAGGAGGGGAGAGATGGATCCAATTAGACAGTGGTGGGTAGAGGAGCGAGTCAAAAGGGTTGTCCAAAGTCTTGAGAACCATGATTTTAAGGCCCTCTTTGTGAAAGACAGGGAAGAAGTGAAAAAAGAGATCCGGAAACATTTATCTCCGGGAATGAAAATAGGGGTTGGGGGGTCCATCACCATCAGAGAGATTGGAATAGTGGAGATGCTCGAAAAAGAGGGCTACCTTCTCTACGACCACTGGAAGGCAGGGCTTTCAAAGGAGGAGGTCCTCGGTTTGCGAAAATCGCAGATGACCTCGGATCTCTTTATGGCGAGTGCCAATGCCATTACTCTCAATGGAGAGATTGTCAATATCGATGGAATTGGAAATCGAGTAAACTCCACGATCTTCGGGCCAGGAAAGGTCATCCTCGTTCTGGGGTATAACAAGATTGTGGACAATATCGAGGAGGCCATAAAGAGGATAAAGAATGTGGCTACGCCCCTCAATGCCAGACGGCTCAATCTTGATCTTCCCTGTGCCAAGGTTGGAAGGTGCGTGGACTGCCATTCTCCCAATCGAATCTGTCGGGTGATCGTTATTCACGAGCGAAGGCCTTCTTTGACCGATATGTTGGTGATTCTGGTAGGAGAGGAATTGGGGTATTGAATCTTCGAATCCTTTAGAGGGAAGGAGAAACAATGGGCAAGATAAGAAGAGCGATTGTGAGTGTTTCGGATAAGAGAGGGGTGGTGTCGTTTGCAAAGGCATTGGCGGAGCTGGGAGTGGAGATCCTCTCCACCGGAGGAACAGCAAAGACATTAAGAGAGCAGGGGGTTCCGGTAAAAGATATCTCGGAATACACGGGTTTTCCGGAGATGCTCGAAGGACGGGTCAAGACGCTTCATCCGATGGTTCATGGGGGTCTTTTAGGACAACGTTCAAAGCCGGAGCATGTCAGACAGATGAATGAGCAGGGAATTCTTCCCATTGATCTGGTTGCCGTCAATCTCTATCCTTTCGAAGCCACTGTAGCCAGGGAAGATTGCACCCTTGAGGAGGCTATTGAGAATATCGATATCGGGGGACCGACGATGCTTCGCTCGGCGGCGAAGAACTATCCTGATGTCACGGTGATTGTGGATCCAGAGGACTACGATCTGATCCTTAAGGAATTGAAGGAGAGAGGAGAGGTTTCTCTCGAAACGAACTTTCGATTGGCCAGGAAGGTTTTTCAACACACGGCTCGATACGATGGAGCCATCTCAAACTATCTTGGACAGATCGAAGGAGGGAAGAAGGTCTCTCCCTTTCCCGAAACCTTTACCTTTCAGGTCAGGAAAGTTCAGGAGTTACGTTACGGTGAGAACCCCCATCAAAGGGCAGCCTTTTACCGGGACTGTGTGGTGACCGAACCCTCGGTTTCAAATGCTATCCAGCTCCAGGGAAAGGAACTTTCTTACAATAATATTCTCGATATCGATTCTGCCTATGAGACGGTGAAGGAGTTTGAAGAGCCAGCGGTCGTGATCATCAAACATAATAATCCCTGCGGAGTAGCCATCGCCCCTCAACTGGTGGATGCCTATCGAAAGGCAAGGGATTGCGATCCTGTTTCGGCCTTTGGAGGGATCGTGGGGTTCAATCGGGTGGTGGATCGTGAGACGGCAAGGGAGATGATGGATCTCTTTCTTGAAGCCATTATTGCTCCGGGCTATGAACCCGAGGCCCTTGAGATCTTAAAAACAAAGAGGGATTTACGAATCCTTCAAACTCCACCCCTTTCAAATTTTATTCCCCAGAGGGAGTTCGATCTCAGAAAGGTGGTAGGAGGTCTTTTGGTCCAGGATAGGGATCTGGGGAAGGTGACCATGGAGCAATGGAAGGTCGTGACCAAAAGGATCCCTACTGAAGAAGAGACGAAGGCCATGGCTTTTGGCTGGAGAGTGGCTAAACACGTGAAGTCAAATGCCATTGTGCTGGTCCGGGAAGACAGGACGATTGGAATCGGAGCAGGCCAGATGAGTCGAGTGGATTCCACCCGGTTAGCTGTGATGAAGGCAAGGTCTTCAACAAAGGGAACGGCACTGGCTTCCGATGCAATGTTTCCTTTCAGGGATAACGTGGATGCGGCGGCTGAGGCAGGGGTGAGTGCAATCATTCAGCCTGGAGGTTCGATTCGTGACGACGAGGTAATTGCTGCCGCAGATGAGTATAATATGGCTATGGTCTTTACAGGAATGAGACACTTTCGGCATTGATTCAGTAAGGAGTGAAACGTGAGGAGTGAGGAGTGAAATGTATGGAGTGAGGAGTGAGGAGTAAAGGTTGAGGTGCATATGAAGGTGTTGGTGGTTGGTGGGGGTGGGAGAGAGCATGCTCTGGTGTGGAAGATTTCCCAGAGTCCAAGGGTCTCTAAGATCTATTGTGCTCCAGGAAACGCAGGGATCTCGGAGCAAGCCGAGCTTGTATCCATTAAAGCCGATGATCTTCAGGGGCTTCTCGACTTCGCAATCAAAGAGAAGATGGACCTTACAGTGGTAGGGCCGGAGGACCCCCTCACTCGAGGGATTGTAGATCTTTTTGAATCCCGGGGGCTTCGTATTTTTGGTCCAAACCGAAAGGCAGCCGAAATCGAGGGGAGTAAAGCCTTCGCCAAAGAGATGATGAAAAAATACCAAATCCCCACCGCTTCCTACGAGATCTTCGATGACCCAGAAAAGGCCATTGCCTATATTCATCAGAAAGGAGTCCCTGTGGTGGTGAAAGCCGATGGTCTGGCTGCGGGTAAAGGAGTAACGGTATGCCGAAGCATCGAAGAGGCCATTCGGTCCATTCTACGGATAATGGTCCACCGGGTTTTTGGGGAGGCGGGACGAAGGGTGGTCATCGAAGAGTATCTTGAAGGGGAGGAAGCTTCTTATATAGTTTTTACCGATGGAGAGACGATTCTTCCACTGGCTTCTTCTCAGGATCACAAGGCTGTTTTCGATGGAGATCAGGGGCCTAATACGGGAGGAATGGGGGCTTACTCTCCTGCCCCTGTTGTCACCGAGGAGGTTCACAAGAGGATAATAGATGAGATTTTACGCCCTCTTATTTATGGAATGAGGGAGGATGGAAGGCCCTATCGAGGGGTGATCTATGCAGGATTGATGATTGAACAGGGTCAACCCAAGGTCTTAGAATTCAATGCCCGTTTTGGAGATCCAGAGACTCAACCTGTTTTGATGCGAATGAAGGGAGATATTGTTCCTATCCTTGAAGCCTGTATCGATGGGCAGCTCTCTCGCTTTGAGATGGAATGGGATCCACGGCCTGCGGTCTGTGTGGTGATGGCTTCCAAAGGGTACCCAGGAGATTACGAAAAAGGGAAAAGGATAGAGGGGTTGGAGGAAGTTTCCCGGATGAAGGATATCTTTGTTTTTCATGCAGGGACAGCCCGGAAGAATGGAGAGATCGTGACCAATGGGGGAAGGGTCTTGGGAGT
>CAZMWF010000061.1:0-9785 GCA_964570075.1 uncultured Syntrophaceae bacterium
CCAGAAAGGCATAGAGGCTTTTTTCTATATATTGAGCTGGCCGGAAGGGGAATTCGTCTCAAATGTGGGAGTGACTCCTCCTTTCCAGACCATCTATCAGAACTGGGAACACCTTCTCATTGAGGCCATGAGAAGAAATGATGAAAAAATATAGAGAGAGGGAAGGAGCGAGAATAGAGTAATCAAATGAATATCGTGATCACGAAAGAAGATTTAGAGAAGATCAACTTTTATTTAAATAAGGTGGTCTCCTCGTCTCTGGCTCAGTCGGTTTTACTGATTGATCGTTCGGGTCAACTGATTGCCCAATATGGGAATACCATGGATATAGATGTTCTTTCCCTATCTGCTCTCACAGCGGCCAACTTCGGAGCTACAGCAGAAATTGCCAGGATTTTAGGGGAAGAGGAATTTACGCTTCTCTTTCATAAAGGAAAGAATGAGAATGTTTATTTCACTGCTCTCGGAGAACACGTTATCTTGGTCACCCTCTTCAATGATAAGACCTCTCTTGGACTGATTCGATTGAGAATTAATCAGATTGCAGAGGATCTGCTCAAGATTCTTAAGGAGATCTTTGAGAGTGATCGTCAACTTACTTTTCAGCCTCCAGAACATCAATCGTAGAGGAGGATTGGAGTTTAATGCCTTTTATTAATTTCAGTAAGGACGAGATCCAATGCAAGATTGTCTATTATGGTGCCGGGTTCTGTGGAAAGACCACCAACCTTCTCTATATATATAATCAGATGAGCGATGATGTGAAAGGGAAGATGGTTTCTATTGATACCAAAGGAGATCGAACCCTCTTCTTTGACTTTTTATCATTGAACCTGGGCAAAATTAGAGGCTTTGATATTCGTGTTCAACTCTACACCGTTCCTGGACAGGTTCACTATGATGCGACTCGGAAGTTGGTCCTCAAAGGGGTAGATGGAGTCGTATTTGTTGCCGATTCCTTAAAGGTTCAACGAAAAAAGAATATCGAGAGTCTCATCAATTTAGCAAAAAATCTGGCAGAAAAAGGAATCAGTATCCGGACGATTCCTCTCGTCCTTCAATATAATAAACGAGATTTGGATGGCACGGATTCAGAGATTCTTCCTATCGAAGTTCTTGAAAAGGATCTTAATTCCATGCTGAAAGTCCCTTCTTTTCCCGCCAGTGCATTGAAGGGGGAGGGGGTATTTGAGACCTTAAGGGAGATTACGAAATTAGTGGTCAAAGATGTCAGCCGTAAGATCATGTTGGCAGATCAATCGGTGAGATAGAAAGGGAGGCCATCATGGATAAACTATTTGACGAAGAGGAAATCAAAGATTTGGAAGCAGAGATTGAGGCTGCGGTCGATCGACTCTTTGTAGAGAAACGACAGGAGTGGAAGCCCAGCGCAACCAGGGAAGAACCCAGTAGGGACTTTTTCTTGGAGAAGGAAGAGCCTTCTCCAAAATCTCTCGATCAATTAGAGAGTCAGCTTCTTTCTCTCGAATGGGAAATCTCCAAGGAGAATCTCCATAAGAGTCTTCAGGAGGTTCAAACGTTACAAAGGTCTTTCCATGAAAATCTGGAGGTTTCTTCTTTGCTGGATCGAATGGCTAAACTCCTTACCCATATGCTTAAAAATGAGGAGCGGATACAACCCTCTTTGATTAAAATCTTACTGGATTCAAAAGACACTCTCAAACTCTTGATGAGGAAAGAAAAAGGAGAGATCGAGATTTACAAGAGATTAGCCTATGCCGGGATGGAAGCCCGATTCTCTTGTTTAGAAGAGACTCCCGGACCGAAAGCCAAACCTCAAGAGGCCCAAATCGAGATTCAACCTGAAGTCTTCTCTATTAAAAAACAGATCGAAGAGGCTCTAAGCCGAATGGACTTCTTTTCGCAGAAGCTGGAGGAGATCCTCCAAAAAGTGGATCGTCATTTAGAGGCTCATGAGAGAGAGAGGAAGCCTCATAGGGAAGGTATGCCGGAAGAAAAACCCTCTGCCTTAAAAGTCACTGTATTAAAGAGAGGGGAAACCCTGGTGGGGGTCGAAAGCGACAAGGTCTTTAAGTTATTTAAAGTTCCAGAATCCTTGCTCAACCGCTTGGTTCAGTTATCAAAGATTCGAATCCGTGGATTTGAAGTCAAACTCATTCCTCTGGAAAAAATCTTACCCATAGAGGATAGGGATCTTTCGGGTGAAAAACAGATTCTGATGGTAAGGGATGATGGAGAGTTCAAGGGATTGGTCATTGATCGAATCTTGAATAAACTGTCCATTCCTTTTGGACGATTAGAAGGATCCACCGTCGAGGGATCCCTTCTTGGGAAGTTTCAGTGGATGTATCAGGATCGTCCAGAAGAGATCCCCGTTCTCGACCTGAGTAAATGTTAGAGTCGCCAACCCTGAGGGATAAGATTGAAGGCGATGGAAAGAGAAGGGTTTCGAGTCAAAAGCTATGAGGAGGAGATCCTCAAATTAAATCAAGAACTGGAGAATGCAAAGAATTTTTCTTTCAGTTTGATCGAAAGTATCGGGAGCGGAATTATTATCACTGAAATCGATGATAGAATTACCTATATGAACCACGCAGGGGAAAGAATTTTAGGGTATCTGAGAAACGAAGTGATTGGGAAACCCTTTAGTATTTTGGGATTGAAAGAAAAACAGAGTAACCTCCAGTCCCTTTTCCTGTCCCAAGAGGAGGCGGATACCCGAAGAGAAGGATGGATGAGGAGGAAAGATCAAACCGAAATCCCTGTCGGGTTTACCATTAATAATCATCAAAACATTAATGGGGAGATCATCGGGAAGATCGTGATCTTTAGAGATTTAACCAAAGTATACAAGATGCAGGAAGAGATATTGAGAATGGATCGCCTGGTTTCTTTAGGCAAGCTTGCCTCCGGGATTGCCCATGAGATTCGAAATCCTCTGGCCGGGATAAAAACGACTGCCCAGGCGCTCGGAGAAGAGATGCCCGAGGAAGATCCAAGGCGAGAATATCTTAATCGGATCACCAAAGAGATTGATCGGCTCAATGAACTCCTAAAAACCTTCTTTTCTTTTGCAAAACCCCAAACCCTAAATTTAGTCCCTTGCCATATTCGGGATATTGTGAATGCGATTACCCCCTTTCTCATCAAAGAGATCGCAGATAAAGGGATTCAATTTGTAGAGTTCTATCATCCTCAACTTCCAAAGTTAAAGGTGGATAAGGTTCAAATGCATCAGGCCTTTTTAAATCTCTTTCTCAATGCGATTCAAGCCATGCCCAATGGGGGAGAGCTAAGGATTGAGGCCCATCCTTTTAAAACCTTTACGATCGGAGGTTCGAATAAGAAATTTGTGAAAATCATCATTTCTGATACAGGAAAGGGGATTCCTCCTCAAATCCTTCCAAGGATCTTCGATCCATTCTTTACGACCAAACCGAAAGGAATGGGCTTAGGACTCTCTATTACCTATCAGATCATTAAAAAACATGGCGGAACGATTGAGGTCGAGAGCCAGTTAGAGAAGGGAACGACTTTTATCATCAATTTACCGGAGGTAGAATAGGACTTATGAAACCTTCCATTCTTATCGTCGATGATGATGAGATTATGAGAGAGACCCTTTTGGATGTCCTGAAGAAGAGTGGATATGAGATCTATGCCGAAGGCTCAGGAAATGGGGCTCTCTCACTGATTAAAAAACACATCATCGATCTTGTTCTTCTCGATATGAAACTTCCAGATATCGATGGGCTTGAAGTATTAAAGAAGATTAAAGAATTGGATACGGATATTTTAGTCATCATTATGACCGCCTACTCCGATGTTCAAACCGCCGTTTCAGCAATGAAATTAGGTGCCTATCACTATATCAATAAACCTTTTGAATTGGAGGAATTAAAGCTACTCATTGAAAAGGGACTCGAAACCCAAAGCCTTATTAATGAGGTGAGAAGACTTCGCTGGCAACAGAGAGAAGAGGGACAGAACAATCATATCTATGGGGTAAGTCCTCAAATTCAATACGTGAGAGAACTGATCGGAATGATCAGCAAGACGAACAAAACCTCTGTGCTCATTCAAGGAGAAAGCGGAACCGGAAAGGAATTGGCTGCCAATGCCATCCACTATAATAGTAAAAGAGCGAATAAGCCCTTTATGAAAATTAATTGCAGTGCCATCCCTGATACCCTTCTCGAATCAGAACTTTTTGGATACGAAAAAGGGGCCTTTACGGATGCAAAGACAACAAAAAAAGGACTCTTTGAACTGGCAGATGGAGGAACCCTCTTCTTAGATGAGATCGGGGAGATGAAACCTTATCTCCAATCCAAGATTTTAAGGGTCATTGAAAATCAGGCCTTTATGAGGGTAGGAGGGGAGCGAGAAATTAAAGTCGATGTGAGAATTATTGCGGCCACCAATAGGGATTTAGAGTCCCTGGTCAAAGAAGGGGCCTTTCGAAAAGACCTCTATTACAGGCTAAAAGTGATGGTGGTGGAGATGCCTCCTCTGAGAGATAGACCGGAAGACATACTTCTTCTATCCAATCTCTTTATAGAAGCGAACAATAAGGAGTATGGAAAAAATATTAAAGGATTGACGGAAGAGGCAAAAAAATTGCTTGTCCAATATCACTGGCCAGGGAATGTGAGAGAGTTGAAGAATGTGATTGAAAGGGCGATGATTCTGACAGACCAAGACTATATCTCTCCCAAATTCCTTCCTTTTGAGATCAGGCAGGATGAGAGAGAGAAAAAAATAGAGGGTAAAGAGAATAAGAGTTCTGATTTCGAGGTGATATCCCTCGACGAGATGGAAAAGATCTATCTGGACAATGTACTGAAAAAACTGGATTGGAATAAATCTAAAGCTTCGAAAATTTTGGGTATTTCTCGGGCTACGTTAAGGGCAAAGATTAAAAAGTATGGCTTAGAAGCCCACGTTTGAGTAATTTATGGAAATTATTAAAATTTTTCTTGACTTTTTTGGAAATATAAGAATAATTTAGAAAAAAAATTGATAAATTAGAACCATTTGAGAAAAAGGAGAAAAAATGATCTTAGGAAAGAAAAAAAATGTCATCGGATTAGATATTGGTACAAGTTCCATTAAATTGGTCGAATTATCCGAAGGGAAAACGGGATATCGACTTCAGAGCCTGGGAATCTCTCCTCTCCCTCCGGAGGCGATTGTGGATGGGGCTTTGATGGATTCCGTGACTATCATCGATGCCATCAAAGAGTTGGTGAGGAGCGCAAAAACGAAAACAAAAGAGGTGGTGACCTCGGTTTCTGGACATTCTGTCATCGTCAAGAAAGTCACTCTCCCCTTCATGTCCAGAGCCGAATTGGAAGAGTCCATTAAGTGGGAGGCTGAACGCTACATTCCCTTCGATATCAACGATGTGAATCTCGATTTCCAAATCTTAGGAACAGAATCTGAAAATCCAGAGGTGATGGATGTTCTTTTGGTGGCGGCTAAAAAAGATATTATTAACGACTATGTCTCTGTCCTTATTGAAGCCGGATTAAATCCAGTGATCATTGATGTTGATGCCTTTGCCCTGGAGAATATGTTTGCTGTCAACTACGAAACGGAGATCAACGAAACCATTGCCATGGCAAATGTCGGTGCCAGTATTACCAATATCAATATCCTCAAAAATAATATCTCTGCCTTTACTCGGGATATCTTTAAGGGGGGAAACTATATTACCGAGGAGATTCAACGGCAGCTCCATATCGATTACGAGGAAGCTGAGAAGATCAAGATTGGAAGTAAATTGGAGACTTCGCAACAACCCATGATTCAGGAGGTTCTCCAGGCCGCTTCTGAAACCCTTGCACTCGAGATCGCCAATTCTCTCGAATTCTTTCAATCCACCACCACTTACGAAAAGATCAGTAAAATTTATTTAAGTGGAGGAGGATCGAAGGTCAAGGATTTTGACACAATTTTACAACAACAAACAGGAATTCCCGTAGAGACCGTCAACCCGTTCAAAAAAATAGAGTTTAATGAGAAGAGTTTTGATATCGAATATCTCAGAGAGATTGGTCCCATGATGGCTGTGGGAGTCGGCCTTGCCACAAGAAAGGTAGGAGACAAATGATTAAGATCAACCTACTGCCAGGAAAAGAGAAGAAAAAGATTGGAGTGAAAAAGGAGTTTATCGTATTCTTTGCCTCTTTAGCCGTTTTACTCCTTCTGTTGGTTGGGGTTCATTGGAAGATGAGCAGGGAGAAGGAAGAAATGGTTACTCAAATCAATAAAATGAAAGAAGAGATCGCCTATTACAAAAAATTAAATGCAGAAGTCACCAAAGCCAAAGAGGCTCAGAAGGTGCTCCAGGAAAAACTGAATGTCATTGAGAAACTCCGAAAGGAGAAGGCAAGCCCGGTTCGGATCTTAGATGAGTTGAGCATTCATAAACCTGAACGGCTTCATTTGGAATCCCTTAAAAAACAGGGATCCAAGCTGAATCTCGAAGGTCTCGCTATGGATGATGAAACGATTGCCAATTTTATGACCAATTTAAGAAATTCGAAATTCTTTAGGAGTGTGGATCTGGTCGTGAGTGAACAGGTAGAACAGAGTAAGATTAAACTTAAAAAATTTACACTTTCTTGTGAAATCTCAATGTAACAAAAGGGGGAGAGAATGGCATTGACGGTTGATTCGATTCTAAAGCTTCCCACCTCTAAGAAGGTCCTAATTTTGGTGGGAATCCTCGGCCTGTTGGTGACCCTCTACGCCTATCTCTTTTTCATTCCGCTTCAGAATGAAAAGGAGGTTCTCAGGAGTGAAATGAGTAAATTAATGAATGAACTCAACGAAGGAAAGAGGGTCGCAAGGGATCTGGATAAGTTTAAAAAGGAGATCGAGAAATTGAACGAACAATTGGCTAATGCCTTGACTCAACTTCCCAATGAAAAGGAAATTCCAGAGATATTAAAGAGTATCTCCCGTCTTGGAAAAGAGTCCAATTTGGAATTTACTCTTTTCAGGCCCAAGCCTGAAGAACCCCAGCAGTTTTATGCTAAAGTCCCCATCGATCTGGTCGTGATTGGAAGTTACCATGAAACTGGAACTTTTTTTGACAAAATCAGTAAACTTCCGAGAATCATCAATGTGGTGGACTTCGATATGTCCAGGGCAAAAGAGGTCAAGGGAAGGGAGAAGGACGTTTTAGTAAAGACTTCTTGTTTGATCAATACCTATCGATTTATTGAACCCAAGAAAGAGGAAAAGAAAAGTGAGACCAAGACAGAGAAAAAACAGAAGACAGAGGAAGAGGATGTTATTCCAAAGAAAAAGCCATAGTTGGATCATGGCGATCTCAATCCTCCTTTGCCTATGTTTCTTAACCATGGGCTGTGGGGGAGGAACTTCTCCGCCTCCACCTACGAAAAAAGGGGCTCCTTCTTCAGCCCCGGTAAAAAAAGTCGAAGCTCCAAAGGTCGCTGAAGTTAAGGAACCAACGAAGAAGGAGGAACCAGAATATTCCTATAATCCTTCGGGGAAACCGGACCCCTTTAAACCGTTTATTCAACTTACCCCTGTCAGGGAGATCCCACGAACCGCTCCTCTGACCCCCCTTCAGAAGTACGATATTAGTCAGTTAAAACTAGTGGCTATTATTTCAACCCCGGAAGGAAATGTAGCCCTTGTGGAGGATGCAACAGGAAAGGGATTTTTTCTAAAGAAAGGAACCCTGGTCGGGAAAAATGAAGGAAAGGTTACCCGCATCTTAAGAGATCGGGTCATCATTGAAGAGTCCTTTTTAGATGTATTTGGAAAGGTTAAAACCAGCGAGGTCATCATGCTGCTTCATAAAGTAGAGGAGGGAGGAGAATCATGAAATATTCTCATCAATTCAAGAAGATGTGGTGGGGTATTTTCCTTTTCTTTTTATTCATGGGTTGCGCAACGACCCAAAAAGGAAGATTGGAGTCTTCACCCCCTGAACCTCAGACTGTCTCAACGAACATCTCGACCCTACAAAAAATTTCGTTTCAAGAAGAAGAGAAGTTGACCCGGATATCTATTGAAGCCTCCGATACTATTTCTCCACCGTTTTTTAAATTGGTAGAAAATCCTTTAAGCCTGGTGATCGACATCCCTAATGCCGATGTGAGTAAAGTGAAAGAGAAACTTACGATTGAGAACGGCACCGTTTCTGAGGTCTTTACCACCCAGTTTGATGATAAGGGTAGGGTGGAGGTGACCCTTCTTCAGATGACCAATTATACGGTTACAAGAGAAGGAAAGACCCTCTTCATTGATATTGAAAAAATAAAGAAGGTTGAAGAGCCAAAACAGGTCGCTGAGATAAAAGAGACTCCCAAAGAAGAGGCTACAAAAGAAGAAAGACCCAAGGAAGAATCTTCAAAAGAAGAACCCTTACAGGAGGAAAAAGTAAAAGAAGAACCAGCCAAAGAGCCTTTGGTCAAGGAAACTCCACTTCCCACTTTAGAATCATCCCAACCCCCTCCACCCACGGTTGAAGTGAAACAACGGGCCAAAGAGATTGTTGATTTTAGCTTTGAAGAGAAGGTCGATTTCGTGAACTTTACGATCGTTGCGGATGGACATTTGGAAAACTACAACGCTTTTAAGTTGGACTCTCCAGCCCGTTTAGTTTTGGACATTTGGGGAGTGACTACCCATTATCCCAAAAAATCCATTTCTGTGAACAACCCTTATATTAAACAAGTTCGAATAGGAACCTATCCGGATAAACTGAGATTGGTGCTCGATGCTACTAAGAGATCGATCCCAGCCTATCAGATTAATCGCTTGGATGGTAAACTCATCGTCTCGATTGGGAATGTTTCACAAGTTCAGGCACCTCAAGTCATCGTTCCTGAGGCGGGAAAGGGTTTGGTCTCCTCGACTTCTTCAGAAAAAGAGAAACCCTCCGTTTCGGAAAAGCCGAAATCAGCGAAACCCAATACATTAAAAGGAATTGATTTTAAGCAGATGGATCATAAATCGAGAATTATTCTTTGGCTTGCAGAGGATCCGGTCTATGAGACAAAAAAGCTATCCGAAAATACGGTGGCTGTAGATATTAAAAATGCCTCTGCTCCTAAACCTCTTCGGAGAGGTCTGGACACCAAGGAATTCGATAGTGCCGTAAATTATATTGATATTCAGAACCTTAAAGTTGGAAAGGCAACCGATCTGAGGATATTGATCAAGTTGAGAGAAGAGGTGCCTTTTGAAATGACTCAGGAAGGAAAGACCCTATTCGTTGATTTCGAAAAACCCAAAAAGAAAGAAGAGGCAAAGATTGAGCCCCCACCTATTTTAAAGAGGGAAGAAGAAAAACAGAAGAGTGCTAAAGAAGAGGTTAAAAAAGAAGAGCCCAAAAAAGAGGAAAAGAAGGAAATTGATCAAGAAATAAAGAAAGAAGAGCTTAAACCCGTGGTGGAAGCCAAAGAAGAAAAGCCAGTTCCTCCCCCAACACCTCTTAAAAAACCGGAAGAGCCCGCAATAGGTGAGAAAGTCTATACAGGAAGAAAGATCTCCCTTGATTTTAAGGATGCCGATATTAAGAATATCCTTCGATTGATTGCAGAGGTGAGCAATTTCAATATCATTACATCCGACGATGTGTCCGGGAAGATTACCATGAGGCTGGTCGATGTCCCCTGGGATCAAGCATTGGATGTGATCCTTCAGTCTCGAAACCTTGGGATGGTTCAGGTGGGTAATGTCATTCGTATAGCCCCCCGAGAGACATTGAATAAGGAACAACAAGCTCTTCTCGAATCCAAGAGAGCAAAAGAGAAACT
>CAZMWF010000062.1:0-10415 GCA_964570075.1 uncultured Syntrophaceae bacterium
ATCCGAAGGCTTCCTCCATATCTTTTCGGGCGTGGGCCAGACGATATTGGATTTGCTCATCGGAATCTAACCCCCTACGGATCAATCGTTCCTGAAGGCATTGGAAGGAAGGGGGAAGAAGATAGATGAGAACGGCTTCTATCCCCTTCTGCTTCACCTTCTTTGCTCCCTGTGTATCAATATCCAGGATCAAATCGATTCCCTGATGGATCAACCTTTCTACAAAGGATCGAGAAGTCCCATAATAATTCCCCAAGACCTCCGCCCATTCTAAAAATTCATCGTGTTCGATCATCTCTTTAAATTGTTCAGGAGAAACAAAAAAGTAATCTTCTCCCTCTCGCTCGTTGGCTCGAGGAGAACGAGTGGTATGAGAGATGGAGAACTGAAGATCAGGGACCTGTTCGGTCAATCTTCTTGCAAGGGTCGTCTTACCCGTTCCAGAAGGAGCCGAGATGACAAAAAGGATTCCTTTCCGGTATCGTTTCTTCATGTTTCATCTCTCCTGAAAGGATTTTTTCTTACTCGATATTCTGCACCTGTTCCCGAATCTTCTCCAGTTCGCTTTTAATTTCAACCACCCGTTGAGAGATCGTTGCTTCATTCGCTTTAGAGCTGAGGGTGTTGACCTCCCGATGGATCTCCTGAATGAGAAAATCCATCTTTCGACCTACGGGTTCTTCCCCATGAAAGAGGTGGTTTAATTGATCGAGGTGGCTCTCCACTCTAATCATCTCTTCAGTAATATCCATCCGTTCGGCCAGAAAAGCCACCTCCTGTTGAAACCTTAGAGGATCCACTTCCTCGTCTCGGAGGAGATGTTGAATCCTTTCTTTAAGCCTCCGTTGGTATTGTTCGAGATGGAGGGGAAAAATTTTTTTAATCTCCTCCATCTGCTCTCTAATTCGACGGGTTCGCTCTTTAAGATCCCGTGCCAAGGCCTCCCCTTCCAGGCGTTTCATCTCATCCATGGTTTGAAGGGCCTGGTGAAGAATGGGCTGAAGCTCCTCCCAGTAGGGTTCGATCTCCACGACTTCCTCTTTGGGGATGATCAGATCGGAAAATGAAGCCAAAAGCTCCAGGGTGATCTCTCCCTTCAGTTGAAACTGATCCTTCAGGGTTTGAAGGAGGTGAAGGTACTGTTCTGCCAATTTCAAATCGATCGTCAGGTCGGGTCCCTTCTCTCCGTTGCCCTCGATTTTTAAAACTAAGTCGACCCTTCCTCTTGAGACATAGGATCGGATGAGTTCTTTGATTCGTTGTTCTAAGGGGATCAATCCCTTGGGAAGTTTGACATTGATATCGCAATACCGGTGGTTGACCGATCGAGATTCAACCAAAACCCTCCCTAAAGCCGTCCTTCCTTCCGCTCTTCCAAACCCTGTCATTGATTTTAGCATAAATGATCTTCCTTTTCTCTGAGATTCTGGAGATAGACTCTTCTCAATTGATTAAAAAGTTGAATCACCTTTTCCTCCCGGTAATCTGGATAGGTCCATTCGAGAGGCTGATAGGACTTATTCCGAAAGATGAGGGTTAAATCCGCATAAATCCCATCTCGAAGATAGGGCCGATGGGTATACCCTTTGGTGGTGGCCAGGATGACATGTTCCATACAGAGGTAGCCGGGATCAATGTTGATTTGCCGTTTCCCATCCGGCTTGGCCATCTGAGCTTCTAATCGATTGGTCCTTCGCTTGATCTCGGGAAGTCTTTCTCTCGGGATGAGGTTCTCAAAGGTGATAAAACGGCGGAAGAGTCCACTTCCCATCTCCGGCGTATAGTAGTCGGTATAGTGGAAGGGAAACCTCTCACTGATAAAATCGACAGGTCCAAAATCACCTGAGAGCTCCTCGATCCCTTGATCAATGAACGGATCGCTCGAAGTGATCAGGCTCATGAAGAGTTTTGCAGGCTTGGGTTCTTTCGGCTGACCCATCCTGTTGGCCTCGCTCCAGATAGAGAAAGAATTCCTTATTCCCCTTCGGTCCCCTGAGAGGAGACTCCATGACCCCGAGAACCCGAAGGCCTAATTGTTCACAGAATCTCGAAATCCTCTCAATCACCCTCTGATGAAGTAGAGGGTCTCTCACCACACCTCCCTTTCCGACTTCACCTTTTCCCACTTCGAATTGAGGTTTGATCAGAACGAGAAGAAAACCCCTCTCTTTCAGAAAGGTAAGAAGATGGGGAAGAAACTTCTCCACTGAAATAAAAGAGGTGTCTACCAGAATCAAATCCACATCCTCTCCAACTTCGGATTTTTTGAGGAGTCGAATATTTTTCCTTTCGAGATTGATCACTCGAGGGTCGTTTCTGAGTTTCCACGCTAACTGCCCATAGCCCACATCTACCGCATAAACTCTCTTTGCCCCCCTCTGAAGGACACAATCAGTAAAGCCCCCTGTCGATGCCCCCACATCGAGAACGACCATTCCTGAGGGGTTGATTCCAAACTCCTTAAGGGCACCCTCTAACTTTATCCCTCCCCGGCTGACATAAGGGTGTTCCTCTCCCTGGAGCTCAATTTTGGAGTCTTTCCTCACCCACGTCCCGGGTTTCTCTATTCTTTCTCCGTCGATCAGAACCTTTCCTTCCATAATCAGACTTCTCGCCCTCTCCCGGCTCTTCACGAGCCCTTTCGCCAGGAGGAGCTTATCTAACCTCTCTTTAACTGGATGGGAATCCATTTTCTGAATTATTTTAGATGAGATGGCGTAGCGATTAGAGATGGGGACTCTAATTTGGGAAAATGAGTGTTTGGAACCCTCTTGTTCAACATCTCTCGAAGCTCATTAAATATACCCTTCTCGTCAATTCGATACTTTTCCCTGAGAAGGGATTGGGAACCGTGCTCCACGAATTGATCAGGAATTCCTAAACGTCTGACCTGAACCTCAAAGAGACCTCTCTCCTGAAAAAGTTCAAGAACAGCGCTTCCAAATCCGCCCTGCAGCACATTCTCCTCTACCGTAAGGACCCTCCCTGTCCGTTTGGCCCAGTCACAGAGAAGATCCCCATCGAGAGGCTTCAAAAACCTGCTATTGATCACCGCAACCTCCATCCCAATTTCCTCAAGTCGCTCCGCAGCTAAAAGAGAGGGATAGACCGTAGAACCTATTGCAAGGATGAGGGCATCCGTGCCTTCTCGGAGGAGTTCCCCCTTCCCGATGTCTAAGGGATGAAGGACCTCATCCATCTTCACCCCGACACCCTTGGACTTCGGATAACGGAAGGCCACAGGGCCAGGATACTCGATAGCCGTCTTCATCATATGTCGGAGTTCATTTTCATCCTTGGGGACCATTATGACCAGGTTTGGAATATGTCTGAGATAGGAAAAGTCAAATAGCCCATGATGGGTAGGTCCATCTTCTCCGACGATTCCTCCTCGATCGAGGGCAAACACAACGGGGAGATTCTGGAGACATACATCCTGAAGGATCTGATCATAGGCCCTCTGTAAAAAAGTAGAGTAGATGGCAACGACGGGTTTCATCCCTTCCAGAGCGAGTCCTGCAGCGAAGGTCACCGCGTGTTGCTCGGCAATTCCGATATCATAAAACCGATCTGGGAACCTTCGAGAAAACTCCTCCAGACCTGTTCCACTCTGCATCGCCGCTGTGATCGCTATAATCCGTCGGTCCTCTTTCGCCAGCTCACAAAGGGTCTGGCCAAAGACCTCTGTGTAGGTAGGTGGATTGGCTGTGTTTGCTGAAACAGGTTCCCCTGTCTCAATCCTGAAGGGAGAAACGCTATGATACCGGGAAGGATCCCTTTCGGCAGGAGGGTATCCCTTTCCTTTTTTAGTAATGACGTGAACTAAAATAGGTCCTTTCAGGTTCTTTACATTTTGAAAGGTCTCAAGGAGATAATCCAGACGGTGTCCATCGATGGGACCGATATATTTCAATCCCAACTCTTCAAAGAGGAGTCCAGGCATAAGAAATCCTTTCAAGGACTCTTCTGCCTGTTTGGCAAAACGGAGAACCGATTTCCCTATACCGGGAAGGGTCTCGAGAAATGATTTAATCTCCTCTCGAAAACGATTGACGAATTGCCCTGTCATCAGTCGGTTCAGATAAGAAGAGAGGGCCCCTACGTTGGGAGAGATAGACATTTCATTGTCATTCAAAACCACGATAAGATCCTTCTCAATATGGCCTACTTGATTAAGCCCCTCAAAGGCCAGGCCAGCGGTCATGGAGCCGTCTCCAATGATCGCGATCACTCTCCCCCCTTCCCCTTTTTTTCGTTTGGCCTCCGCCATTCCCAGGGCTGCAGAAATGGAGGTTCCGCTGTGGCCTGAATCGAAACTATCGAAAGGGCTTTCATCCCTTTTTGGAAAACCACTTATCCCCTGATATTGCCTCAAGGTTCGGAATTGTTCCCGTCTACCGGTTAGGAGTTTATGGGCATAACTCTGATGCCCTACATCCCATACCAGTTTATCAGGGGGGAGGTCAAAGACATGGTGGAGAATGACCGTCAGCTCTACCACCCCAAGGTTGGAGGAAAGATGGCCTCCGGTGCGGGAGACGGTGGTGAGAATCTCTTCCCGGATCTCTTCGCAGAGGGTGGCCATTTCCTCAAGATCCAGTTTTTTCACGTCCGAAGGGTACCGAATACGATCCAGGAGTTTAGCCATTGATCAATACTGTCTCGATACGATAAAACGAGCAATCGCTCTTAAAGGTTCCACTTCTGGCCCAAAAGGGCTCAACGATTCAATGGCGGATTCCGTCAACTCCCTTGCCATCCTTTTTGAAACCTCCATTCCCAGGATAGAAGGGTAGGTCGCCTTTTTACGGATTTGATCGCTCCCGATGTTCTTCCCGAGTCTCCCTCTGTCTCCCTCCACATTCAGAATGTCATCCACGATTTGAAAGGCCAAGCCTATCTTTTCCCCATAGGTGGTAAAGGCCTGAAGAACTTCATGGCTTGCACCGGCCAGTTTCACTCCTGTTCGGACGGAGACTCGAATGAGTGCTCCTGTTTTATTCCGATGAATGGCTTGGAGCGTTGAGGGATCGATGCTTTTCCCTTCCGATTCCACATCCAGCACCTGACCTCCTATCATCCCGAAGATTCCTGCTGCCTGGGCGACTTCATTGACTACTTCCAGAACCACCTTGGCTTCATGATCAGACTGATTCGTCATCAATTTGAAAGCCTCGGTAAGAAGGGCATCTCCTGTGAGAATTCCAATGGCTTCTCCAAAGACCTTATGACAGGTGAGCCTTCCCCTCCGATAATCATCATTATCGATGGCTGGAAGATCATCATGGATCAGGGAGTAGGTATGAATCATCTCCAGAGCACAAGCAAAGGGGAGAATTCCATCCCCCTTTCCTCCCGCTGCTTCAAATGAGGCAATACAGAGAATGGGGCGGATTCTCTTTCCCCCATTTAAAAGGCTATAATGGATGGCCTCAAGGAGGGCGTTGAAATATCCTTCCTCCCCTCTCTTCAGGACAGGACTCATGAAATATTGATCCAAAGCTCGCTCAACCAACTCTCTCTTTTCTTGAAGATATCTCTGGATATCCATCACCCATGAAGTCCTTGAGGATCTTCTATTCTTCCTCGGATAAGCCTTCATCCGAAGGGGTAATTTCTTTACTGTTGAGAGAAGGCTCGAAGGGTTCGGGTTTCAAAATCCCATTCTTCCCTTTCATCAAAATCTCAACCTTCTTTTCAGCCTCATCCAGTTTTTGATTGCAGAATCGAGAAAGTCTTATCCCTTCTTCAAAGAGTTTTAAAGACTCCTCAAGAGGAATCTCCCCTTCCTCTAATCTTGAGACAATCTTCTCCAGTTTTTTTAATGCTTCTTCAAATTTCTCCTTGGGCATTTAAAATCCTTATAAAAATAAATTTTATCTTTTTATTCGCCTATTCGTCAAGTCAGCTCAATCTTTTCCACGTGACAGGTCAATGCTCCCCGATAAAGTTTCACTTCTACCTCCTCTCCTTTTTGGACTTCACGGGAATCCCTCAAGATCTGAAGAGAGGGTAATTTTCGGGTGATACTATAACCCCTTTGAAGAACGGAAAGGGGGCTTAAGGATTCCAATTTCCCTAAGAGCCCACCCAGTCTTTCTCTTTTGAGCTCAATGATGCTCTGGATCCTTTGGGTCAATCCTTTTTCAGTGTCACTGATGGAGATTCGTACCATTTTTACTTTCTGAACAGGATTCTGAAGAAAGACCCTTTCCATGAGAAATCCTGTCCTCTCTCTTTTTCTCCTCAATTCGTGAAGAATCGATCGTTCTATTCGATGGGTGAGGTCATCCAATCTCAAAAAGAGGTCTTCGATCCTTTTCTTTGGGTGGATTAAACGTTTCCTCAGATGAGAGAGAGTCGTTCTTAAATCTTGAAAAATTTGTGAGATTTGATTCTGAAGGCGATCCTCTAAATAATGGAGGTTCCTTTTTAATTCCCTCTTTTCTTTTACTACCAGTTCCGCTGCAGCGGAAGGAGTGGGGGCCCTGAGGTCAGCCACAAAGTCTGAAATCGTATAATCGGTCTCGTGACCCACGGCAGAAATGATCGGAATTTTGGAATGGTAAATCGCCCTTGCCACCTCTTCCTCATTGAAGGCCCAGAGATCCTCCAGAGAGCCACCTCCTCTGCCCACGATGATGACATCGACATTCTTCATCTTATTGAAGTACCCAATCCCTTCGGCGATCTCTCGGGAGGCCCCTTCTCCCTGAACTCGAACAGGATAGAGGAGGATTCCAACATTCTCAAACCTTCGGTGGATAATATGAATCATATCTCGAATGACCGCTCCTGTCGGGGAGGTGATAATCCCTATGGTTTGGGGAAGGAGAGGAATCGGTTTTTTGTGAGAAGGATCAAAAAGCCCTTCCTTTTCGAGCTTCTCTTTGAGTTGGAGAAATGCAAGCTGAAGCGCTCCAATTCCTTTGGGTTCCATCTCTTCGAGGATGAGCTGGTATTCCCCTCTCTTCTCATAAAGGCTGATCCGTCCTCTGCAAATAATATGAAGTCCATCCTCTGGGATGAAGCGAAGCCCCCGGGATCTCATTCGAAAGAGAACGGCTCGAATCTGGCTGAAGTCATCCTTTAAAGTAAAATAGAGATGCCCGGAGGGAGGGATTCGAAGATTCGAAATTTCTCCCTCAACCCAAACGTCATAGAATCTCTCCTCCAGAGTTTCTTTAATCTGTTGGGTAAGTTCACTCACAGTAAGAATATATCGAAGTGGAAGTTGCATTTTTTGATTTCTTTTTACTTCTCTTATTGAATTATTAGCTTTTTCGTATTGGAAAATCAAGAAATTAGATAAGCTCTTCAGCTTTCGTAGGGTAAGCTTTTATGACTTACCTAAGTTTTTCTCCTCTCTTGTAAACAGGGAGCTTTCAAACTCACTGCTCTTTTTATAAAGAAAAATATAGGGAGATATTCGTTGACAGGTCTATATAGTTTAGTTATAAAATTCACAAATCTCAAGGAGGATTGGATTGGGTAGATTTCAACTTCAAGAAATGCGTGAAATAGCAAAGGCTATTTTTATGAAATCTATTTCATCTGTAGACCCTTATAAAAGGCTTAAAACGTATCTTCGTATCGATCGAAACCGTCTTGTCATTAAAGAAGAAAGAAAAAAAGAAAAAGTCTTCAATCTTAATGAATTTGAAAAAATCTATCTTCTTGGAACAGGAAAGGCCTCTTCCTCTATGGCTCAAGCCTTAGAAGAACTCCTGGGCAATCGAATCACCAAAGGACTCATCACAACAAAATATGGCCATGGGCTCCCTTTGAGGTTCACGGAAGTGATAGAGGCAGGTCATCCTTTGCCTGATTCCAAGGGCCTCGAAGGAGCCAAAAAAATGAAGGAGTTGCTCCTTCAGACCGGACCAAAGGACCTTGTCCTTTTTCTTGTCTCCGGCGGAGGTTCAGCCCTTCTTCCTCTTCCCGTGGATGGTGTTACCCTCGAAGAGAAACAGAAACTGACCCAACTCTTACTGGCTTGTGGGGCGGATATCAAAGAGATCAATATCATCCGAAAACATCTCTCCCAGATCAAAGGAGGCTGGATGGCCCGATGGGCTTATCCATCCACCCTCATCACTTTCATTCTTTCGGATGTCGTTGGGGACCCCCTTGACATGATTGCCTCCGGTCCCACCGTTCCTGATCCTTCAACCTTTGAAGAGGCCTGGGAGATCCTTGAAAAATACGACCTAATCGAGAAGGTCCCTTCCTCCATAAGAAATCATCTTCTCAGGGGAAAGGAAAAGAAAGTCGATGAGACACCTAAGCCAGGAGATGAAATTTTTAAAAAGATTTTCAATTTAATCATTGGCTCTAACTTGTTAGCGCTCCTGGAAGCTGAAAGAGAGGCTAAAAAGAAGGGGTTCCATACCCTTATCCTCTCTTCTTCCATTGTAGGAGAAACCCGAGAGGTGGCACGATTTCACGGGGCGATAGCAAGGGAAGTCGTGTTGACCGATCATCCCGTTCCTAAACCTGCCTGCATTCTCTCTGGAGGAGAGACCACGGTGACCCTTCAGGGAAGTGGGCTGGGCGGAAGGAATCAGGAGTTTTGTCTGGCAGGTGCCTTTGAAATCGAGGGGGTTGAGAAGGTGGTGATATTGAGCGGTGGAACGGACGGGACAGATGGTCCTACGGATGCAGCCGGAGCCATTTCGGATCATACTACCCTTCAGAGGGCCAGGGCGATGGGACTGGATCCTAAAATTTATTTGAGGAATAATGATTCTTATCATTTTTTTGAAAAACTGGGAGATCTTCTCGTCACCGGACCGACCCGCACCAATGTCATGGATGTGAGGATTCTTTTGGTCGACTGAAAAACAAACCATTCTTCGGGAATAATGAGAGAGGATTAAAAAGGAGAAAAGCATGTTTGAACTGACGATTTCGTCTCAATTTTCAGGGGCTCATCGGCTTCGTCACCTTCACGGGAAGTGTGAGGAACTTCATGGACACAACTGGAAAGTGGAGGCTTCGGTGATGTCCAATCGTTTAAATCGAGATGGAGTGGTGATCGATTTTAAAATTTTAAAAGAGAAGTTAGAGAACGTGTTAAGGACTCTGGATCACCATTACCTCAATGATCTCCCCTACTTCTCAAAAAAAGAACCCTCTTGTGAAAATATTGCAAGGTATATATTTAACCAATTAAAAAGAGAATTGAGGAGATATTCAACCTCTTTAAATAAGGTGACCGTTTGGGAATCAGACACAACCCGCTCCACCTATCAGGAGAGATCAAGATGAAAGATATTCAGAGGCAGAAAGATTTTAGAAAAATCGAAATTAATAAAGTAGGGGTAAAAAATATAAGGTATCCAATAACGGTATTGGATAAAGCGAAAGGGATTCAACATACGGTCGCAAGTGTCAATATGTATGTCGATCTCCCCCATCGATTTAAGGGAACCCATATGAGCCGGTTTATCGAGATCCTCAATAAATATAAAGGCGATATTTCGATTAAGAATTTCTCCAAAATCCTGTCAGAGATGAAGCGAAAATTGAAAGCCAAAAGTGCTCACCTTGAGGTGGAATTTCCTTATTTTATTGAAAAAGAGGCCCCTGTAACCAAAGCCAAGAGTTTGATGGAATATATCTGCCGTTTTTGTGGGTCGAGCAACGAAGAGGAGGATTTTTATATCGGAATCGTTGTCCCCATCACAACCCTATGTCCTTGTTCAAAGGAGATCAGCGATTTTGGAGCACACAATCAGAGGTCGATGGTCACGGTGAATCTTCGATTTAAAAAATTCATCTGGATCGAAGACATCATTCGCCTGGTGGAGGAAAGTGCCTCTTGTGATCTTTATTCCATCCTAAAACGACCGGACGAAAAATATGTCACGGAAAAGGCCTACAAAAAACCGATGTTTGTGGAAGATGTTGTCAGAGAGATTGCCAGCAAACTTAGAAAAGATAAAAATATTATCTGGTTTACCGTAGAGTCTGAAAATTTTGAATCCATTCATAACCATAGTGCCTATGCCTTTGTTGAAAGGGATACTCGAGGGCAGTAAATTCTTATAAGGCTTTTCATTGACACTTCATTCTGCTCTATGATATTTTTATTAAAAAAGTCGGGGAGTGGCGCAGTCTGGTAGCGCGCTTGGTTCGGGACTTCCCTCTAAGGTAAAAATAAGTAAAAAGGGGTAACTCAAATTATATAATGAAAATTTTGAGTTATCCCTTTTTTGTTTTAAAAAGTAAACAAAATGAAAACGAAGTAAAACAAGGGGAATTTTTAGGCAACTGTTGACCAAAAGTTGACTAAAAAAACGCTTGGGTTGGAACCAAGTTGGCCTTTTAATGTCAAATAAACAAGAAAGGAGGACTAAAATGAAAAACAATTCAAAAAAGGGAAAGGGCCAAGGGAATATAGAGAAAGATAA
>CAZMWF010000063.1:0-15295 GCA_964570075.1 uncultured Syntrophaceae bacterium
AGATGGTGATGCCTGGGGACAATGTGCAGTTGATGGTGGAGTTGATTACGCCGATTGCGATGGAGAAGGAGTTGCGGTTTGCGATTCGGGAGGGGGGTCGGACCGTCGGAGCAGGCGTCATCAGCGATATCCTCGAATAGAGGTAGGGAGGAGGAGATGACGACACAGAAGATCAGGGTCTGCCTAAAATCTTATGATCACAAACTTCTGGATAAGTCCACCGCTGAGATTGTGGAGACGGTTCGGCGAACAGGGGCAAGCGTGGCAGGTCCAATTCCCCTTCCTACAAAGATCAGCAGGTATACCGTATTAAGGTCCCCTCATGTAGATAAGAAATCAAGGGAACAGTTTGAAATTAGAACTCATAAGCGATTGATCGATATTTTGGAACCTACACAACAGACGGTGGATGCACTCATGAAACTTGAGCTGGCCGCCGGAATCGATGTGGAAATCAAATTATAAGGGATGGCGTGATGAATCAGAGATTAGGAATCCTCGGCAGAAAGATCGGGATGACTCAGGTTTTTCAAGAGGATGGTTCTCCTGTCCCTATTACAGTGGTCGAGGCAGGTCCTTGTTGGGTGATTCAAAAGAAAACCCGTGAAAAGGATGGCTACGAAGCCATTCAACTGGGGTTTCTTCCCAAGAATTCAAAGAGAGTCAATCAACCTCTTCTGGGCCATCTTAAAAAGGCCGGAGTGGGCGGAGTGGCTTATCTCCGAGAGCTTCGGGTAGAGGATGCCTCAGGATTTGAATTGGGCCAAGAGATCCGGGTCGATATGTTTAAAGCGGGTGAATATGTAGATGTGACAGGATATTCTAAGGGAAGAGGATTCTCGGGGGTGATGAAACGTCATGGGTTTCATGGAGCCCCGGGATCCCATGGAACCCATGAATATTTTCGTCACGGAGGATCGGTCGGTTCAGCCACTTACCCTCACCATGTGTTTAAAGGAAAGAGGATGCCGGGTCATTATGGGAACAGTCGAGTGACCCTTCAGAATATTCAGATCCATGAGGTGAAGGCCGATCAAAACTTGATCCTTCTTAAAGGGGGAATTCCCGGGGCCCGCAACGGGCTGGTGCTGATTCGAAGTGCTAAAAAGAAAGGTTCAAGGAAAGCCTCGGGTTAAGGAAGAAAGAGGATGACTGCATTTCCAGTATTTAATATTCAACGGGAGAAGGTCAGGGAGATTGAACTGGACGATCGAATCTTTGATGCCAAGATAAATCCCTCCCTCTTCTATGAGAGTGTGCGGTTTTACTTGGCCTCGCAGAGGAAAGGAACCGCAGCGACCAAGAATAAAGCCTTGGTTCGCGGTGGTGGGAAGAAACCCTGGCGACAAAAAGGGACTGGAAGGGCTCGTGCAGGGTCTCGACGATCTCCTCTCTGGAGAGGTGGGGGGACTATCTTTGGACCCATGCCAAGAGACTATTCGATCTCCCTTCCCAAAAAAGTGAAGAGGGCCGCCCTTCGAGCCGCCTTGACTCTGAAGCGTCAAGAAGGGAAATTGATCCTTCTCGATCAGTTTCCCTTAAATGGATTTAAGACTCGACAGGCTCTTGAAATCCTAAAGAAGTTTGATCTCTCCAATGCCCTTATTGTGAGTGCCGAAAAGAATCCCTACTTAGAACGATCCATTCGGAATATCCCCGGAATAGAGCATGTGAGACTTGAGAATTTACAGACTTACGACATCCTTAACCATGACCATCTGGTTCTCTTAAGCGAGGCGTTGGAGAAGATTCAGGGAGCACTCCTATCATGAAGGAACCTCAACAGATTATTCGAAGACCTCTGATCACAGAGAAAAGTACCCAGCAGAAAGAGGAGAGCCGCCAATATGTTTTTGAGGTGGATCCAAAGGCCAATAAGATTGAGATTAAGGCAGCCGTTGAACAACTATTTAAGGTGAAGGTGATAAAAGTTCGGACCCTCAATGTCCTGGGAAAGATAAAGAGGCTTGGAAGGAGATATGGAAAGAGACCGGATTGGAAAAAGGCTATCGTCACATTGAGAGAAGGGGACCGGATTGACTTTTTCGAGGGGGCATAATGTGTTTAATTGAAAACGGAATAAGGGAGTTTGAAATGATGGGTTTCGTTTTTTCATGTTTCTGGTTTGCTGAGGAGTGAAACGATGGGACTGAAGAGCTTTCGACCGACCTCTCCTGGCAGACGGTTTATGACCGTTTCAGATTTTGAAGAGATCACTTCTATAGAACCCGAGAAGAGTCTTCTGGTTCCTTTAAAAAAGACCGGAGGCCGAAATTGCTATGGAAGGATTACCGCATGGCATCGGGGGGGAGGTCACAAAAGGTTATATCGGATCATCGACTTTAGAAGGGATAAGAGAGAGATTCCAGCTAAAGTGGTCTCGATTGAGTATGATCCCAATCGTTCTGCCAGGATCGCCCTGCTCGTTTATAAAGATGGGGAGAAACGCTATATCCTTGCCCCTGACCAGTTGAAGGTAGGGGACGAGGTCATTGCCAGTCCCAATGCAGATATTAAACCTGGGAATGCTCTCCCTTTGAAGAATATTCCGACAGGGACACTCATCCATAATATTGAACTAAAGATTGGGAAAGGAGGTCAGCTCATTCGAAGCGCGGGAGCGGCTGGGCAGTTGATGGCCAAAGAAGGGAAGTATGCACAAATCAAACTTCCTTCTGGTGAGGTTCGATTGGTCCTGCAGGAATGTTATGCGACCATTGGTCAGGTGAGTAATATTGAGCATGAGAATATTTCCTTGGGAAAAGCCGGACGCTCACGATGGTTGGGAAGACGTCCAGTGGTTCGAGGAGTAGCGATGAACCCCATTGATCATCCTCTCGGAGGGGGTGAGGGAAAGAGCTCTGGAGGAAGACCCGCTTGCACCCCATGGGGTGTCCCGGAAAAGAAGACAAGAAGGAATAAATCGACAGATAAATATATTTTAAAGAGGAGAGATTAATGGCCCGTTCGCTCAAGAAGGGACCCTTTGTCGATGAGCACTTACTGAAAAAGATCGAAGAGGCTCGGAGGTCCAAAGAGCCAAAGGTGATCAAGACCTGGTCCAGACGCTCCACGATCATTCCTTCGATGGTGGGTCTGACTTTTGCTGTCCATAATGGGAAGAAATTTATTCCTGTCTTTGTGACCGAGGAGATGGTGGGTCATAAATTAGGAGAATTTTCTCCAACCCGAACCTTCCATGGGCATTCGGGGGATCGTAAAACAAAAGTAAAAGGGAAGACAGGATAGAGGGAAGGGAAAAGGAATGGAAGTCAGGGCGAGGTTGAGATTTGCACGATTAGCTCCGAGGAAGGCAAGGTTAGTGGCTAACCTGATTCGAGGGAAGGGCTCGGAGGAGGCGATCAATATTCTCTCTTTCACGAAGAAGGCGGCTTCACGGGTGATTCTTAAATTATTGAAATCAGCGATTGCTAATGCCCAGCAGAAGAAGACCATTGATCTCGACCGGCTCTATATCAAAAGAATCACGGTAGATCAGGGGCCTACTTGGAAACGTTATATCCCTCGTGCCCTCGGTCGGGCTACCATGATCCGGAAAAGGACGAGTCATATTACTATTATTCTGGATGAGAGGTGAAAGGAGGAAGCGCCTTGGGTCAAAAAGTTCATCCTATTGGGTTTCGATTAGGATATATCAAGGAGTGGAATTCTCGGTGGTTTGCCGAGAAGGATTACCCCCAACTGCTGATCGAAGACATCAAGATTCGAGACTTTCTGAAGAAAAAGCTTTACCATGCGGGAGTCTCAAGGATTGAGATTGAACGAGCTGCGAGTAAGGCGAAGAAGGTAAAGGTAACGATCCATACGGCGCGACCTGGGATTATCATTGGGAAGAAAGGAGCAGAGGTAGAAAACCTCAAGAATGAGCTCCAAAGGATGACCCAGAAAGAGGTGTTTATTAATATTCAGGAGGTCAAGCGGGCCGAGCTTGATGCGCAATTGGTTGCAGAAAATGTGGCCCTCCAGCTCGAACGGCGAGTCGGATTTCGAAGGGCTATGAAGAGAGCAGTGACCTCTGCGATGAAATTGGGAGCCAAAGGGATCAAAATCGCTGTATCGGGAAGACTGGGAGGAGCGGAGATGGCCAGAAGTGAGTGGTATCGCGAGGGACGAGTCCCCCTCCATACCCTTCGAGCAGATATTGATTATGGACTCGCTGAGGCCAAGACAACCTATGGGGTCATCGGGGTTAAAGTTTGGATTTTTAAGGGAGAAGTCTTCCCCACCCGAGAAGGAGAGGAGCGAGCTATATAGAATGAGGGAATTTTAAAACCCGACAGTCCATTTTTGATTAAGGGAATATATCGTTATGTTGATGCCGAAGAAAACAAAATATCGAAAGATGCAGAAAGGAAGGATGAAAGGAGCGGCCTATCGTGGAAACACCCTCAATTTTGGAGACTATGGACTTCAGGCCCTCGAATGTGGTTGGTTGACTTCGAGACAGATTGAGGCCGCACGAATTGCGATTACTCGATTCATCAAGAGAACAGGACGGGTTTGGATTCGAATCTTTCCTGATAAGCCCATTACGAAAAAGCC
The DNA here is from genome assembly GCA_964570075.1 of uncultured Syntrophaceae bacterium. GTDB lineage: Bacteria > Desulfobacterota > BSN033 > BSN033 > UBA1163 > CALIBK01. The sequence continues at coordinate 4,564 of CAZMWF010000063.1, forward strand.
GGCAGAGACTCGGATGGGAAAAGGAAAAGGACCCCCTGAGGATTGGGTGGCGGTTATCCGACCAGGACGAATTCTCTATGAAATGGAGGGAGTTCCAGAAGAGAGGGCGAGAGAGGCCTTTCTTTTGGCATCCCATAAACTCCCCATCAAGACAAGATTTGTAGCCAGGGGGGTCCATTCATGAAAGCCAAAGAGCTCAGAGCCCTGAGTGAAGGAGAACTGTTAGAAAAAGAGAAGACTCTTCGAGAGGAGCTTCTTAATCTTCGATTTCAACATGCCACAGGACAGCTCGAGAATGTGGCAAGAATCTCACAGGTCAAGAAGGAGATTGCTCGTATTAAGACTATCCTTCGTGAGAAGGGCTTAGGGAAAGGGAAGTAAGGGATATGGGAGAACGAGGAAAGAGAAAGACATTGATCGGAGTCGTCACCAGTGACAAGATGGATAAGACTGTCGTCGTCATGGTGAATCGTTTGGTACTTCATCCTGTCTACAAAAAATATATACGGAAGAGGAAAAAGGTAAAAGCCCACGACGAGAGGAACGAATGCCGTGTGGGAGATAAAGTCCTGCTAATTGAGAGTCGGCCTCTCAGTCGAGAAAAGAGATGGCGAGTGAAAGAGATATTGGAAAAGGCCGCTTGAACAGGAGTGGATGATGATTCAGATGAGGACCATTCTTGAAGTTGCTGATAATTCGGGAGCCAAAAAGGTAGGGTGCATCAAAGTCTTAGGGGGAACTCGCAGAAAATATGCTACCCTTGGCGATGTCATCGTGGTTTCGGTAAAGGATGCGCTCCCAAATTCTAAGATTAAAAAAGGGGATGTGGCCCGGGCCGTGATTGTGAGGACTAAAAAAGAGGTGAGACGTCCTGATGGTTCCTATATCAAGTTCGATGACAACTCAGCGGTCCTCATTAACCCTCAGGGAGAACCCATTGGTACTCGAATCTTTGGCCCGGTGGCCAGGGAACTTCGAGCCAAAAAATTTATGAAGATCATTTCATTGGCTCCAGAGGTTCTGTAAAAGTGAGGAGAGAGGATGATCGGTCCTAAGTGTCATATCAAGAAGAATGATCTGGTCATGGTCATTGCTGGAAAGGAAAAGGGGAAAAGCGGTCGGGTATTACGAATCCTACCCGAAAAAGAGAGGGTGATTGTTGAGAAGATCAACTTTGTAAAACGGCATACCCGTCCTCATGGTCGACAGAGGCAAGGAGGGATTCTTGAGAAAGAAGCGCCTCTTCATCTCTCTAACGTGATGCTCCTTTGTGAAAAGTGCAATAAACCCGTCCGAATTGGTTATCGGCTCATTGAAGAAGGCAAAAAGGTTCGATTCTGTCGAAAATGTGGAGAGCTATTTGATAAGTAGGTGAGAGTATGGCCAAGTTAAAGGAGATCTATCAGGAGAAGGTCGTTCCTGCTTTAATGAAACGATTTAATTATAAAAACAGGATGGAGGTTCCCAGACTTGAAAAGATTGTCATTAATATGGGGCTGGGAGAAGCGATTCAGAATATCAAGATTTTAGATTCTGCCGTCCAAGAGCTGAGTCTCATTACAGGACAGAAACCGGTGATTACCAAAGCGAAGAAGTCCATTGCTCAATTTAAATTGAGAGCAGGAATGCCGATTGGGGTGATGGTGACCCTTCGGAAAGATAGAATGTATGAATTCTTTAATCGCTTGGTCAATGTCGCTTTGCCGAGGGTAAGAGACTTTAAAGGGGTATCAGGAAAATCCTTCGATGGGAGAGGAAATTATGCCTTGGGAATTCGCGAACAGCTCATCTTTCCCGAGATCCGGTATGATAAGATTGATAAAGTGAAAGGGATGAACATTGTGATCGTCACCACGGCAAAGACGGATGAGGAAGGCAAGGAGTTGTTGAGGCTTTTAGGGATGCCGTTCCGGAATTAACCATCCTAATGGGTGAAATCTTTGGAACGATTGAGGAGGAGACGCCTTTGGCTAAACTTTCTTTAATGATTAAGGCTCAGAGACCCCAGAAGTTTAAAGTTCGCCAGTACAACCGATGCCCGCTCTGTGGGAGACCCAGGGCTTTTTTACGAAAGTTTAATATGTGTCGGATCTGTTTCAGGAAACACGCCTCCCAGGGAGATATTCCTGGGGTCATTAAGGCCAGTTGGTAAAGAGGGAGCCCTTATGTCCATGACTGATCCCATCGCCGATATGTTTACCATTATTCGCAATGGTTCGAAAGCTGGGTTTGAGAAGGTAGAGGTTCCTTACTCCCGGATCAAACACGAGATCGTCAAAATTCTCAAGGGAGAAGGATTTATTAAGAACTTTAAGGTCCTTTCGGGAGAGAATCAACATCGAAAGATTCAAATCTTTCTAAAGTATGATGAGAACCGCAAAGGGGTCATCCATATTCAACGGGTCAGCAAACCCGGTCGCAGGGTTTATGTCGATACGGACCATCTCCCCTCTGTAAGAGGAGGCTTGGGAATTTCCATCCTTTCTACCTCCAAGGGAATCCTTACGGATCAGATGGCAAGGAAATATCATGTAGGAGGGGAGGTTCTCTGTTACGTCTGGTAGATTACTTTAGGAGTGATTATGTCACGCATTGGAAAGATGCCTATTATTTTGCCAAAAGGGGTCACCGTCAGCTGTGATCATTCAAAGGTAGAGGTCAAGGGCCCCAAAGGACAGCTCCTCCATCGTCTTCCTTCAGGGATTTCTGTCTTCGTGGATGGAGAGAGGCTCTTCGTTCAACGTTCCAATGATCAACGTTCCTTAAAAGCCCTCCATGGGCTGACCCGTAGCATCATTGCCAATATGGTGACAGGAGTGTCACAGGGCTTTGAGAAGAGACTTGAGATTGTGGGGGTTGGATTTCGGGCCGAGACCCAAGGAAACGATCTTAAGCTTTCCCTGGGTTTTTCCCACCCTGTTCTTTTTCCATTACCAGAAGGAATAAAGGCGGAAGTAGAGAGACAGACCCTTATTACCCTGAAAGGGATTGATAAACAGTTATTGGGAAATGTGGCAGCCAAACTCCGTTCCATTAAACCTCCGGAGCCCTATAAAGGGAAGGGAATCCGTTATCTTGGGGAACGGGTGCGTAAGAAGGTAGGGAAGACGAAGGCGTAAGGGGAAGGTTGGGAAACCCATGAAGAGCAAGAAGCTGCTGGCAAGGATGAAAAGAAAGAGGAGAGTTCGAGGTCGGATTCAAGGCACTGAACAGCGGCCCCGTCTGAATGTCTTTCGAAGCTTAAAACATATCTATGCCCAAGTCATTGTGGATTCAACTGGAAATACCTTAGTTTCAGCCTCTACCCTTAGCCCTGAAATTAGAGGGACTCTCCGATCGACCGGCAATGTGGAGGCAGCCAAGAAGGTAGGGGAGTTGATCGCGAAGAAGTGTCTGGAAAGAGGGATTCAGAACGTGGTATTTGATCGAAATGGATATCGCTACCATGGAAGAGTAAAGGCATTGGCGGAAGCTGCAAGGGCCGCCGGCTTGAGTTTTTAGGGGAGGACGAAACCTTGGCGAAGATTGATCCCAATACATTGGAATTAACAGACCGAGTAGTTCATATCAGCCGAGTGGCAAAAGTGGTCAAGGGAGGGAGACGCTTCAGCTTCAGTGCCCTTGTGGTCGTAGGAGATGGGAAGGGTCATGTAGGAAGCGGTTTAGGAAAGGCCAATGAAGTTCCAGAAGCCATCCGGAAGGCGATTGAGCAGGCAAGAAAGAATCTGATCAAGGTTCCCATTATCAACAAAACCATCCCTTATGAGGTCATGGGTAAGTTTGGGGCATCAAAAGTCATTCTGAAACCGGCCTCTGAAGGGACAGGAGTGATCGCCGGTTCGATCGTTCGGGCCCTGGCAGAATCTGCGGGGATTGAGAATATCCTGACGAAATCTTTAGGTTCGAACAATCCTCACAATCTGATCAAGGCGACCTTTCAAGCTTTTAACCAATTGAAATATCCAGAAGAGGTTCTCAGAAAGAGGCAAGAAAGGGAGTCCGAGAAGAATGGTTCGAAAGATGAAGACCATTGATCCAACATCCCCTGTGATTACGGTGAAGTGGGTCAGAAGCACGATTGGGAGGCCCGAAATTCAAAAGAAGATAATCAAGGCCATGGGATTTAGACGACTCCATCAAACCCTCGTGCTACCGAATCGGCCTGAGATTCGAGGGATGATCACCCAGGTGCGCCATCTGGTAGAAGTCTTGGAGTGAGGAAAGAAAAATGGTTTTAGAGAGGTTGAAACCTCCAGAGGGATCGAGGAAGAAGAGGAAACGGGTTGGAAGAGGGATCGGCTCAGGGCACGGGAAAACAGCCTGTCGCGGACATAAAGGTCAGAATGCCCGTTCTGGAAGGGGGACAAAAGCTGGATTTGAAGGGGGACAGATGCCCCTTCAACGACGTCTTCCCAAGAGAGGATTTAAGAATCCTTTTAAGGAGAAAGTGAGCCTTATCCACCTCAGAGATCTTAATCGTTTTCCTCCCCATAGTGTCATTGAGCCTCAGACCCTCTATGAGTCAGGCCTTTGTAAAAAAGGGGAAAAGATCAAACTCCTTTCGGATGGAGAACTTCAGCACCCTTTAACCATCCGCGTTCATCAGGTAAGTGAAGAAGCCCGAAGAAAAGTGGAGGCAGCCTCTGGAAAAATCGAGGTGATCCAAACATGATCTCAGGGGCTCAAAATATTTTTAAAATCCCGGAGCTGAAGCGAAGAATTCTCTATACCCTCTTCTTCTTAGCGATCTATCGGATTGGAGTCCACATTCCAACCCCTGGGGTCAATGGAGATGCCTTGGCTTCTTTCTTTGCCCAGGCCAAAGGAACCCTTTTTAGTCTGATCGATATGTTCTCAGGGGGTGCTTTGGAGAGACTCTCTGTCTTTGCCTTAGGGATCATGCCCTATATTAGTGCCTCCATTATTCTTCAACTCCTTACCGTGGTTATCCCCTATCTTGCCCAACTCCAGAAGGAGGGGGAGTTGGGAAGAAAGAAGATCATTCAATACACTCGATACGGGACCGTTCTTCTCAGCATGATTCAAGGATTTGGGATCGCGGTTGGGCTTGAGAATATGCGGGGTGCAGCCGGAGAGATGATTGTCCTTACTCCGGGCTGGTCCTTTCGGCTCATGACCGTCATCACCCTGACGGCAGGGACGGCCTTCATCATGTGGCTGGGTGAACAGATTACGGAGAGAGGGATTGGCAATGGTATCTCCCTTATCATCTTCGCAGGGATTGTAGCCAGAATGCCGAATGCCATCGCAAGCACCTATGAGCTGTTTCGGGTCGGCCAGATGAGTATCATTACGATTCTTCTGATTATCCTCCTCATGATCCTGGTGGTGGCCGTCATCATCTTTATTGAAACGGGGCAAAGAAGGCTTCCTGTTCAGTATGCCAAGAGGATTGTTGGACGGAGAGTCTACGGAGGCCAATCCACCCATCTCCCTTTAAAGTTAAATACATCAGGAGTCATTCCACCGATCTTTGCTTCTTCTATTTTGATGTTTCCTCTTACCATTGCGAATTTTTTACCCAAACCCTGGATCGAATCCCATGGTTGGATTCAATCCATTCTTCGCCATTTAGGACCGGGAGAAATCCTTTATAATCTCCTTTATGTGGGCTTTATTATCTTCTTCTGTTATTTTTATACGGCTGTAACTTTTAATCCAAATGATGTGGCCGAGAATATGAAAAAATTTGGGGGTTATATCCCAGGGATACGTCCCGGGCAGAAGACGGCGGAGTATATCGATAAGGTCCTTACCCGAATCACCCTCGGAGGGGCTATTTATGTCTCGGCGATCTGTGTCCTTCCCACCATTCTGATTCGAAAATTCAATGTCCCTTTCTATTTTGGGGGGACAGCCTTATTAATTGTCGTCGGAGTCGCCTTGGATACGGTACAACAAATCGAAGCCCATATGCTCTCCAGACATTACGAAGGGTTGATGAGGAAAGGGAGGCTGAAGGGTAGGAGAGGATAGAATCTCTTAAGAAAATAGGGAGAATCTTTGGATGAATTTAATTTTGTTAGGCCCTCCTGGGGCAGGGAAAGGGACGCAAGCTCAGCTCTTGGTGAACCGATACCATATCCCCCAAATTTCAACCGGGGATATCTTGAGGGAGGCTGTAAGAAGGGAGACAGCCTTAGGGAAAGAGGCTAAAAGGTTTATGGAAAAGGGTCAACTCGTTCCCGACGAGGTGGTCATCGGAATCATTGAAGGGCGACTGAAGGATTCGGATTGTCATTCGGGATTTATTCTGGATGGTTTTCCGAGAACGATCCCTCAGGCCGAAGCCCTCCAAAAGATTCTTCAAAAGATGGAAAGGGCCCTCGATCACGTGATCAATATCGAGGTGGAGACCGAAGAGCTCGTTCGGAGGCTGACCGGTCGAAGAACCTGTAAGTCGTGCGGAGCCATGTATCACATTATTTTTTCTCCTCCGAAGAAAGATGAGATCTGTGATCGGTGTGGAGGTCCTCTCTATCAGAGAGAAGATGATCAAGAGGAGACCATCCGGATGCGCTTAAAGGAATATGAACGCCAAACCGCTCCTCTCATCCAATATTATAAAGAAAAGAGCCTCCTGCGGTCGATCAATGGAATAGGCTCACAGAGTCAAATCTTTGATCGAATCGTTCAGGCGATTGAGACAAGGTCCCTTTAAGAAAGGGGAGGAGAGGGAGAGTTCCAATGCCAAAGGAAGAGGCGATCCAAGTTGAAGGGAAGGTCGTTGAAACCCTTCCTAACGCTATGTTCCGGGTGGAATTGCCCAATGGGCATAGAGTGCTCGCCCATATCTCCGGGAAGATGAGGATGCATTTCATTAAAATCCTTCCCGGAGACAAGGTGACCGTGGAGCTTTCTCCTTACGATCTCACCCGGGGAAGGATTATCTTTAGAGAAAAGTAGAATAGAGGGGATACTGGGTCTTTCCCCTTTGGATTTTTTCGAGGGGAAAGGTCTTTCATCATAGGAGAAACCCGTGAAAGTGAGAGCCTCCGTTAAGAAGATTTGTGATAAATGTAAGATTGTGAAGAGAAAAGGGGTGGTTCGAGTCATCTGCGAAAATCCCAAACATAAGCAGAGGCAGGGCTGACCCCGATCACTCATTAAGGAGAAATTCTATGGCACGAATTGCCGGTGTAGACCTTCCAAGGGATAAAAGAGTGGAGATTGCTCTTACCTATATTTATGGGATCGGGAGACCCTCGGCGAATAAGATTCTTGAAAAAGCTGGGGTGAACAAGGATACTCGTGTCCATCAATTGACCGAAGCAGAAGTGGTTCGAATCCGAGATATTATTGAACAGGAATACAAGGTCGAAGGGGATCTTCGAAGGGAGGTTGCCACTAATATTAAACGATTGATGGATATTGGATCTTATCGGGGGCTTCGGCACAGGCGAGGCCTTCCTGTTCGAGGTCAACGGACCCATACCAATGCAAGGACAAGAAAGGGACCTCGAAGGGCCATCATCGGAAAGAAGAAAGAGAAGGCGTAAAGGAGGAAGGTTATGGCCACCGGGCCAGGAGGAAAAAAGAAGAAGGTAAAAAAGAATGTTCAGACGGGAATCGCCCATATTCAAGCGACGTTTAACAATACGATTATCACGATCACCGACATGGAAGGGAATGTGATCACCTGGTCCAGTGCAGGATCACAGGGATTCAAGGGATCCAGAAAAGGTACCCCTTTTGCAGCTCAAATGGCTGCGGAGGATGCAGCAAAGAAGGCGATGGAACATGGGATGCGGACCGTGGACGTCTATGTGAAGGGTCCTGGAGCGGGGAGGGAATCCGCCCTTAGAGCCCTTCAGGCCGCAGGCCTTCGGATTCATATGATCAAGGATGTCACGCCCATTCCCCATAATGGTTGTCGTCCTCCAAAGAGAAGACGAGTATAAGGAGGGTCCATCTTGGCAAGATATAGAGAGTCAACGTGTCGGCTTTGCCGAAGGGAAAATCTGAAACTCTTTCTGAAAGGAGAGAGGTGCTATACGGAGAAGTGTGCCTTTGAGCGGAGAAACTATGCCCCCGGGCAACATGGCCAGAACCGACCGAAGGCTTCCGACTACGGGCTTCGACTTCGGGAAAAACAGAAAGTGAAAAGGATCTATGGTCTCTTAGAGAAACAGTTTCGAAATACTTTTGAGAAGGCAGAGCGTCAAAGGGGAATTACAGGTGAAAATCTCCTTGTCCTATTGGAACGGCGATTGGACAATACCGTGTATCGCCTGGGGTTTGCCAACTCCAGAAATGAGGCCAGACAGCTCGTTCGGCATAGTCATTTCTTGGTCAATCAATCCAAAGTGAATATCCCTTCTTACCTGGTTAAACCTGGAGATGTGATTGAACCTAACGAGAAGAGTAAGAAGATGGTTCGAATTCTGGAAGCCCTGGAAGGGGTCGCCAGGAGAGGAATCCCTGCCTGGCTGGAATTGGATAAGGAACAGATGAGGGGGACTGTAAAGGCGATGCCAACTCGGCAAGACATCGATTTTCCTGTCCAGGAAAAGTTAATTGTGGAGCTTTATTCTAAATGATCCTTTTTCACACAGGAAACCCAAATGTTTAACCCTTGCTTAAAGGGGGAGGTTATATGATTCATAAAAGTTGGAAAGGTCTCATTCGACCCAAGCGATTAGAGGTGGAAAAGGAGACATTGACCCCTTTCTATGGGAAATTCATCGCGGAACCTCTTGAAAGAGGTTTTGGAATCACCATCGGGAACTCTCTCAGACGGATTCTCCTTTCCTCTCTTCAAGGGGCAGCGATCACCTCGGTGAAGATCGAAGGGGTCCTCCATGAATTCTCCACGATCCCCGGAGTCCGAGAAGATGTGACGGAGATCATCTTAAACCTTAAAGAGGTTCGGTTGAAACTCCATACCGAAGGGCCCAAGTTGATCCGGGTGAAAGCAGAAGGGCCCAAAGAACTTAAGGCTGGGGATATCATTACAGGGGATGCCGTGGAGATCCTTAACCCGGACCATCATTTAGCGACTCTTTCCAAAGATGCGAAGCTTTCGATGGAGATGATGGTCAAGATGGGAAGGGGCTATGTTCCAGCGGAACGAAACAAGGATGAGTCTCAGCCCATCGGAACCATCCCTATCGATGCGATCTTTTCTCCCATTAAAAAGGTGAACTATACAGTCACCAATGCCCGGGTGGGTCAAATTACGGACTACGATCGATTGACTCTTGAAGTGTGGACGGACGGAAGCATCGATCCTGAAGAGGCGGTCGCTCAGGCGGCCAAGATTTTAAAGGATCAACTCTCTATCTTTATTACTTTCGAGGAGGAAGAAGAGGAGGAGACCTCTCAAACCGAAGAGCAACAGGAGATGGAAAAATTTAATGAGAATCTCCTTCGGAGCGTCGATGAACTGGAACTTTCCGTGCGGTCTGCAAACTGTTTAAAAAATGCCAATATCAAACTCATCGGAGATCTGGTTCAAAAGACAGAGGCAGAGATTTTAGCGACCAAGAATTTTGGTCGAAAATCTCTTAACGAAATTAAGGAGATTTTGGCCAGTATGGGACTCAGCCTCGGAATGAAATTGGAGAATTGGCCTCCCAAGAAATTGAAGGGAGAAGAAGAGATGAAGTCCGAAATGGTCGGATAGGGAGACGAGGATGAGACATCGAGTAAAGGGAAGGAAATTGAGCCGGCATACCAAACATCGGGAGCTCATGTTTAGAAATATGCTCGTCTCACTCATCAAGCATGAGCGAATCCGAACGACCTTGGCCAAGGCCAAAGAACTTAGAAGCTGGGCCGATAAGATCATCGGATTAGGAAAAAAGGGAACCCTTCATGCTCGAAGACAGGCCTTTGCCCTCCTTCGGAATGAAAGTATCGTAAAGAAACTCTTCGATCAAATTGCTCCCCAGATGAAAGATCGAGAAGGTGGCTATACTCGAATTTACCGATTGGGCTGGCGTCAGGGAGATGGAGCCCCCCTCTCCATGGTGGAATTGGTCACCTATTCGTCAGCCAAAGAGAAGAAATCCACGATTGAGAAAGCAAAAGAAGTCATCGAGAAGGTGAAGCCCAAGAAGAAGGGTGAAGAAAAAGAGAAATAATGCTCTTTGATTCTCGGCGAACCGCCGAGTCTCTTCAGGCTCAGGAGAATCGGGTAGACGGAGAAGGGCCACAAGAAGAAGGGGACTCTTTTCCTTTAGAAGAGGAGAAGCAAGAGAGAAGTTTTTCAGGATTTCCCTCTCCGCACTGAGGACAGAAGACCGTATCAGGCCCTTCGTTCCATTTTTGGATCTTCTCAAAAATCTTTCCACACTTTCGACATTGATATTCGTAAATGGGCATCTTTTTCCTCCTGAAACTTATATCCTCTCAATCCAATCTCATATTTATTTCAAACCAAACAGGATCTCCTTTAAAGATAATCAAATCCTTTCCAATTATCAAGGCCAAAGAGCTAAGTTTCGTAATCCCTCACTCAGATGGGGAATAAGCCCGAGAGGGGTATTGGAGAAACCCAAAGTGCGGCTACCTTAAATGGTCCATAGAACTCCTTACTTTGGTTGGTTTTAATCAGAAGCCCATTTCCACGATAGATCGATTCGTAGGATCTATTTATATTCAATCCATCCGCGTTCTATGGGTTTCGGAAATACTCCTGTCGGGCTTAAATGATTTCCCCGCTTCAGTGAGGCATTACTAAGTTTCTTTTAAAAACTGTTTGACAATT
>CAZMWF010000064.1:0-3383 GCA_964570075.1 uncultured Syntrophaceae bacterium
ACTCTCGACTCACAAACCTGAGAAATGCATCCTCTATCAACGAGACCAGTTCAAGGGAACGTTAATCCAGGGAAGAGATTTTGATTGGGAAAAAGAGATGGCCCATGCACCAACCGTGGATTGCGTTTCCGTTTCTTCAACGGATCCACTCTACATCCTTTATACCTCTGGAACAACTGGAAAACCCAAGGGAGTAGTTCGAGACAATGGAGGTCATGCGGTAGCTTTAAAATGGACTATGAAATATCTCTACGGAGTCGAGCCTGGAGAGGTATTTTGGGCTGCTTCGGATGTCGGTTGGGTAGTCGGCCATTCTTATATTGTTTATGGACCCCTTCTATATGGATGTACGACTGTGGTTTATGAGGGGAAACCCGTAGGGACTCCTGATGCGGGTGCCTTCTGGAGGGTGATTTCAGAACATAAGGTAAGTGTCCTCTTTACAGCCCCCACTGCGATCAGGGCTATCAAAAGGGAAGATCCAGACGGTAAACTCTTAAATCAATATGATCTTTCTCACTTCAAATATCTCTTTCTGGCAGGAGAGCGGCTCGACCCTGACACCTATTTTTGGGCAAGTCGATTATTAAACAGACCTGTGGTTGATCATTGGTGGCAAACCGAGACAGGGTGGGCCATCGTGGGAAACTGTATGGGATTGAATCCCCTTCCAATTAAAGCAGGATCTCCGACCAAACCGATGCCAGGATACGAGGTTCACATTTTGGATGCTAATGGGAAGATTCTTCCTCCTGGAGAAGAAGGGATCGTGGCGATCAAACTTCCTCTTCCCCCGGGGACTCTGTTAACCTTATGGCAGGAAGACGAGAAATATAAACAGACTTATTTAGATATGTTTCCAGGATACTATTTTACTGGTGATGGAGGGTATATTGACGAAGAGGGATATGTCTATATCATGGGGAGAGTGGATGATGTCATTAATGTCGCAGGACATCGTCTCTCTACGGGGGCGATGGAGGAGGTCATTGCGAAGCATCCAGATGTGGCCGAGTGTGCCGTGGTGGGGAGGAAGGATGAGTTTAAAGGACAGCTCCCTTTAGGATTGGTGGTTTTGAAATCGACTGTTCAGAGAGATCATGAAGAGATCAAAAAGGAACTCGTTCAGATGGTAAGAGATCAAATTGGGGCAGTGGCCAGTTTTAAAGAGGTGGTCATTGTTCCTCGATTACCGAAGACGCGATCTGGCAAAATTTTAAGGGGGACTATCCGGAAGATCGCCGATGGGGAAAGCTATACCGTTCCTTCCACCATTGATGACCCAGCGATTCTTAATGAGATTGAGGAGGCCTTGAAGACCATTCGATCGCAGGATTCTAAATAACCTATTTTCGTTTTGACTACTCCAACGCCATACGATTTCTTCAATCTTTTTCGAAATCCAACCCCTCACTTTAAAAATATTGATTGAGTGCCTCCCACTTATTTTTCATTATTCCCCTTTTTGAAATGAAGGATACCAAACTATTGAACGTTGACACCTTAAAGGAATATTGGTTAAATTTTTCTCCACATTTAAGAAGAAAGGAGGAAAAAGATGAAGAAGACGTTTTTGTCAGCAATCCTGATACTGGCTTTGACTCTTTTTGGGATCCATGAAGGTTTCCCTCAAACTCGTCTTGTCGTTAAGTCGGCAAGAGCTGGGACCTCTTATTATGCTCTTGCGATGGGAATGGCAAAGGCGATGATGACGGTTCCCGGAATCGAAGTCTCCGTGGAGGAGAGTCTCGGATCGGTAGCGAATGTGAAAGAGGCAAGAACCAGAAGCCATTTCATCTTCACCTCCACTTCCGACCTCATCGCCCAGGCCCTCAAAAAGGTAAAACCCTTTGAAGAAGGAGGTTATGAACGAATCCGTACCCTCTGGCCGATTCCAGGGGTCACCCTCCATTTGGTTGTTAGAGAGGACAGTGGGGTCAAAAGGATCCAGGATCTTCAGGGGAAGCGATACATTGCTGGAGGGATTGGAACTTCAACCGAGCGATTGACCAAGTTGATTCTCAAGATTTATGGGTTAGAAGGAAAAGTGGATCTTCCTGCGGTGGATCTTAAGGAAGGTGTGGATGCCGTGGTTAATCGAAGAGCCGTAGGCTTCACGACTGGAAGTCCGTATCCAACGCCGATGGTTACCGAAATTACAGCTACCACCCCCATTCGACTTCTCGAAATCGGAGAGGAAGAGTTTAAGAAGCTTTCAGAGATCGATCCTACCTATTCTCTTACCATCATTCCAGCAGGGATTTATAAGGGTGTCGATTATGATGTGAGAACGGTTGCCTCTCCTGTGCTTACCTACACAACCGAAGATCTTCCGGAAGAGATTGCTTATAAGATCACAAAGGCCTTCTGGGAGAATAAGAAGATCATTGCCGAATCCCATGCGATAGGGAAGGGCATCGATATAAAGGGAATAAAATACGGGGTCGCCAAGGTCCATCCGGGAGCACTTAAATATTATCGGGAGATAGGGGTCGAGATACCCCCATCGATGAGATAAAATTTATAAAAAGAATTTTCTTCATTCCTGATGGTAAAGAAGGGATGGACGGGCGAGAAGGATGAAAGAATTAGATCGAATTCTATTAAGAGTTATTTTTCTCTTCTCCTGCCTTCTTACCCTGTTCTCCCTTATTTTGCCTGTTTATGCCTTCATTCCTAATCTGATTGAAAGGGCAATCCACTTGGGCCTGGTCATTCCCCTTGTTTTTTTAAGAGGGAATGGCGAAAGGAATAAATTCGCTCTTTTTCTGAATCTCTTGATTTCTGCTCTTGGGTTATCCCTTTGCCTGTATATCATCCTTGATTTCAGAGGAATTCTCGAACAGTATGGAATTGTCAAAAATCAACTTCAGACCTGGATGGGATTGCTCATGGTCCTGATTGTATTGGAATCGGCACGTCGGATGATCAAACCAGTGCTTCCAACGATTGCCCTTCTATTTCTTCTTTATGCCATCTTTGGCCATCATATCCCGGGTTTTTTTGGACACGTCAAGTATGATCTCTTCCAGATATCTGGAATGCTCTATCTCACGACAGGTGGAATCTGGGGGCAACTGACAGGTATTTCGGCCAATATCATTGCCATTTTTGTTATATTGGGGGCATTCATTGGCTCCACGGGTGGAGAGGTAGGATTTCGGAAGATTTCTGTGCGTCTTGCTGGAAGATTAAGGGGTGGTCCTGCGAAGGTAGCCACCATAGGTAGCGCCATGTTTGGGACCATTTCTGGAAGTGCTTCGGCTAATGTGGTGACAACAGGAGCGTTTACGATTCCCATGATGAAGAAGCTGGGTTTTCGACCCCCTTTTGCAGCGGCAGTTGAAGCGGTGGCTTCTACGGGTGGGCAAATCATGCCTCCT
>CAZMWF010000065.1:0-10887 GCA_964570075.1 uncultured Syntrophaceae bacterium
AGGGCGTCCTTTTAAAGACGCCCCTGTCCTTCATACTCCCTTGTATGCGAAAATTATTGCATAAAAAAGAAAGTTTCGTCAAGAGAGAAGCCGGACTCCTTTGTAATCCATTCTCCCGTGAGGGAATACCCCTTCTTTGAAAGGATTTTATAAAGAAATCCTCTGATGGGCTTCTTGATGAAACTCCTGAATGGATCTGACCGACATTCCCTTTTTGAGAATGGATTCGATGCCATTGACCACCGCCTCTGCCCCTGACAGGGTGGTCACGCAGGGAATATTATGAGCCGCCGCTTGACTTCGAATGGCCACTTCATCGGCTTTGGGTTTCTTTCCGCTTGGAGTATTAATCACCAATTGGATCTCACCGTTTTTCATTCGATCTACAATATTGGGTCTTCCCTCTCCCACTTTAAATACGGTCTTGACAGGCAATCCATTATTCATGAGGACCTTCGCGGTGCCTTTGGTTGCCATGAGTTCAAAGCCGAGATCCACCAATTTTTTTGCCACAAAAACAATGGGACGCTTATCCTTATTCATGACGCTCAGGAAAACCCTTCCCCGGGTCGGGATTTGGGCTCCTGCCCCAATTTGAGATTTGGCATAGGCCACTCCAAAATCCGTATCAATCCCCATGACTTCACCGGTGGATTTCATCTCTGGTCCAAGGATGGTATCAATCCCATAAAAACGATTAAAAGGGAAGACCGATTCTTTTACAGCAATATGACGGATTTCTACCTCTCTATGGATTCCCAATTCGGAAAGGGTTTTCCCCACCATCACCTTTGCAGCCACTTTAGCCCAAGGGATTCCTGTGGCCTTACTGATAAAAGGAATCGTCCGTGAAGCCCTGGGATTGACTTCCAACACATAGACGATATCGTTTTTAATCGCATACTGGACGTTCATCAACCCTACCACCTGGAGTTCCTTGGCCAAGGCGTAGGTATTCTGTTTCAACTGCTCGATTTGTTCATCTGTTAAGGAGTAGGGAGGAGTGACACAGGCACTGTCACCGGAATGGATCCCAGCCTCTTCAATATGCTCCATGATTCCAGCAATGATACAACGGTTTCCATCCGCAACGGCATCCACGTCGATTTCAATGGCATCCTCAAGGAATTTATCGATCAAAATCGGATGTTCTGAAGAAGCCTCTACTGCGCGCTCTACAAATTCCTCCAATGAAGAATCGTCATAGACGATCTCCATCGCCCTTCCCCCCAACACATACGAAGGTCTCACCAGCACGGGATACCCAATCTCTTCGGCCACCCTTTTAGCTTCTTCGATGGAAGTGGCGGTTCCATTAGGAGGCTGGGTCAGCCCTAACTTTTTCAGAAGTACTTGAAAGCGTTTTCGATCCTCGGCTCGATCAATATTTTCAGGACTCGTTCCTATAATTTTGGCACCCATCTTTTCAAGGGGAATGGCAAGGTTTAGAGGAGTTTGACCTCCAAACTGAACGATGATTCCATCTGGCTTTTCGAGATCAACGATATGGAGAACATCCTCAAGGGTTAGGGGTTCAAAATAGAGTTTATCCGAGGTATCGTAGTCTGTGGAGACCGTCTCTGGATTGGAGTTGACCATGATCGTTTCGTAGCCCAACTCCTTAAGAGCAAAAGAGGCATGGACACAACAATAGTCAAACTCGATTCCCTGACCGATTCGATTAGGTCCTCCCCCAAGAATCATAATCTTCTTCTTTGAAGAGGGTTTCACCTCATTTTCCACTTCGTAAGTGGAGTAATAATAAGGGGTATAGGCTTCAAATTCAGCTCCACAAGTGTCTACTAATTTATAGGTCGGAAGAATTCCCTTCTCCATTCGCATCTTACGAATGCTTATTTCATCGCTACCAAGAAGATGAGCCAGTTGAATATCTGAGAACCCAAACTCTTTGGCTTTTCTTAGCAGAGGCGTTGGGAGTTGGACCTGTTCCAAAGATCGGGATCCCCTCCAGAGCGTAAGGTCCTTCACCTTTGGGCCATGAGAACGAATCTCCTGTTCTAACTGGACGATTTCTTCTATGTTTTTTAAGAACCAGGGATCAATCCTGGTGAGTTCAAAAATCTCTTCTAATTTCATCCCCCATAGAAAGGCATCTCGAATATAGAAGATTCTCTCTGCATTGGGGATGGAAAGCCTCTTCTTGATCTTTTCAAGAATTTTATCCCTATGGGGATTCTCTCCTATCTCGTCGGGATAAGGGAGAAGATCCCTCCCATCTGCACCCAGTCCATATCTTTTAATCTCCAGGGAACGGAGTCCTTTTTGGAGAGCTTCCTTAAAGGTACGCCCAATGGCCATCGTTTCTCCCACAGACTTCATGGAGATCGTAAGGGTGGGGTCCACTCCGGGGAATTTCTCAAAGGTAAATCGAGGAATCTTAACCACACAGTAATCGATCGTGGGTTCAAAAGAAGCGGGCGTCTTTCGGGTAATATCGTTGGGAATCTCATCCAGGGTATATCCTACCGCCAATTTTGCGGCAATCTTGGCAATGGGGAATCCTGTCGCCTTTGAGGCCAGGGCAGAGGAACGGGAGACCCTTGGGTTCATTTCGATGATGACCATCCGCCCGTCTTCAGGACGAACGGCGAACTGAATATTGGACCCTCCGGTTTCGACTCCAATTTCACGAATCGCACATATGGCGGCATCCCTCATTCTTTGGTATTCCTTATCGGTTAGGGTTTGAGCTGGGGCCACCGTAATGGAATCCCCTGTGTGGATACCCATAGGGTCTAAATTCTCGATAGAACAGATAATCACCACATTGTCCTTCCTATCTCTCATCACTTCCAATTCGTATTCTTTCCAACCCATGACCGATTCTTCGATCAGAATTTCTCCAATCATGCTCTGTTCAAGACCTCGGGCGGCCATTTCCTCAAACTCTTTAATATTATAAGCGATCCCCCCTCCTGTTCCTCCCAGTGTAAAACTGGGTCGAATGACCAGAGGAAATCCAATCTCTTTAGCCACTTCGATGGCTTCTGAAAGGGAATAGGCAAAGCCACTCCTTGGAAGATCAATTCCAGCCCTCTTCATGGCCTCTTTAAATAGTTTACGATCTTCCCCCTTCTTGATGGCTTCATAGTTAGCCCCAATCATCTGGACACCATAGTGCTCAAGGACCCCGGATTCATAAAGAGCTACGGACACATTGAGACCGGTCTGTCCTCCTAATGTGGGCAGGAGGGCATCAGGCCTTTCCCGTTCGATGATCTTAGTGACGACTTCTGGAATGATAGGTTCGATGTAGGTTCGATCGGACATCTCAGGGTCTGTCATAATCGTAGCAGGATTCGAGTTCACCAGGACCACTTCAAACCCTTCCTCCTTTAAAGCCTTACAGGCCTGAGTTCCAGAATAGTCGAATTCGCAGGCCTGGCTGATCACTATGGGTCCGGAGCCTATGATTAGAATCTTCTTGATGTCGGTTCGTTTAGGCATGGGAATGACCCTTCACCATCTTTATAAATTCTTCAAATAGGTATTGAGTATCATGAGGTCCGGGAGATGCCTCTGGGTGATATTGGACCGAGAAGATTGGCAATTTTTTATGTCTCATCCCTTCAAGGGTCTGGTCATTGAGATTGATCTGGGTGAGTTCCACTTCCTTAGGATCTAAACTTTCAAGATCGACACAGAAGCCATGATTTTGCGAAGTAATCATCACCCTTCCCGTTCGAAGATCCTTAACAGGTTGATTGGCTCCACGATGACCAAATTTAAGTTTAAAAGTTTTTCCTCCTAAAGCTAACCCTAATAATTGATGGCCAAGGCAGATTCCGAAAATGGGTTTCTGCTCCAGGAGCTCCTTGACCGTTTCAATAGCATAGGGGACTCCTTCTGGATCTCCCGGTCCGTTGGAGAGAAGGATTCCATCAGGTTGATAAGAAAGGATCTGCTCCGTTTTTGAGGAGGCCGGGACGACAATAACCTCACAGCCTAACTGTCGAAGGGATCTAAGAATATTGTATTTAACTCCAAAATCCATCACCACCACTCTCATCTGTCTCTCAAAGGGAGACGGAGAAGGGGAGGGTAGAGAAAATTCTGAAAGGATGCCTTCCTTCCACTCATAGGGAGTATCACAGGTGACCTCCTGGACTAAATCTCTCCCGATGAGCCCTGGAGAAGCTTTTGCTTTTTCGATCAGGCGATTTCGATCCTGGTCTTCCGTGGAGAGAATCGCCTTCATAGCCCCTTTCTCGCGGATATGTTTGGTAAGGGCTCGAGTATCCATTCCCTCTACTCCCATCACACGGTGGGCGATCAAGTATTCGGATAAGGAACATTCCCCACGCCAGTTGCTGAAAAGGGAGCTATTCTCCTTGATAATAAATCCTTCCACCTTAGGAGTTTGAGATTCAATATCTTCTCTATTAATCCCATAGTTTCCAATAAGGGGATAAGTCATAATGACGATCTGACCTTTATAGGAAGGATCTGTCAGGATTTCTTGGTATCCTGTCATACTCGTATTAAAGACAAGTTCTCCTGTCTTTTCGCCAGGGAATCCAAAAGATTTCCCTTCGAATACGGTTCCATCTTCCAGGGCAAGGATGGCTTTGGGTTGAGGTTTCATCTTTTATTTTAAATAAAGAACACGGGTCTCAAGTCTCCCTATAAAAAAAGACCCCCGATCCTTTTAAGGATCGAGGGTCTTCCAAATGGAATGTCCAAGTTTTACCATAGACTTTTTACGATCTATTTTTTAATTATCATACCTATTTCCTTTTGTCAAGAATTGGAAGGGTGAATCCCATACCCCTCTCTCGGGGTTATTCCCCACCTCCGAGTGATGGAGTTGGATAAGAAATTTATGGGGATTAAGACATTTGGTAAAGGAGGGCTTTTTTTAAATGGTCTATTTTAAACCGATCTGTGATCTTTTCTCCCCATTCATCTTGAACATAAAAGGTATCGATAATTTGATTCCCCAGAGTGGAGGCTTTTGCAAAATGGATGTTACATCCGTGATCAGTAAGGGTGCGGGTAATCTCATAGAGAATACCCATCCGATCTTCGCCGATGACTTCAATAAGGGTATAGAAATCGGAATCTTCGTTGTTAATTTTAACTTCCTTTTTTACTTTGGGGATCACTTTCGGGGTTAATCTGGCAGGCTCTTCTCTCTTCGAGATCAAATCGTTTAATGGAATTTTTTCGACAAGGACTCTATGTAAATCTTTTTTGAATCCTTCAAGGCGCCTTTCAATCTCTCTGGTCAAATCTTCGACCCAAAAGGTATCCAGGGCGATTCCATTATCCCAGGTATGGATCTGGGTTTCAAGGATGTGGATTCGATTTAAAAACATACAGCCCGCTATTTTGGAAAAGAGCCCGTACTGATCTTTTGCGCAGATCGTCAACTTTCCACGTGTTCCTTGATCGATCACCCATTCCACCTTGAAGGGATGGGTCTCGATCGATCGGGCCATTTCTATATGATGAGCCACTTCTTCTGGAGGATAACTGGAGAGATACCGAAGGGGAAGATATTCTAAATATTCAGAGGCCTGAGGAAGAGAAGAAAATGTTGAAGACAGCTCGCCAGGGGGACCCTTTTCAAGAAGATGAGAAGTTTTAAGAAAGAGTTCCATCAAAAGGCTATTTTTCCAAGGGGTCCAGGCCTCTGGTCCTACGGCTCGAATATCTGAAAAAGTTAAAAGATAAAGCATCTTTAATCGATGCACCTCTTTGATTTGTTTTGCAAAACGTAAAATGACCTGCTCATCATGGAGATTTCTTCGAAAAGCGACTTCAAGCATCAATAGGTGATGCTGGATTAGGAACCCAATCCACTCTTGCTCCTCTTTTGAAAGTCCCATCCGCTGTGCAATCCTCTTCCCTAAAACAGATCCAATCAAAGAATGATCCTCTTCTCTTCCTTTCCCGATATCATGGAGTAAGGCTGTAAGAAAAAGGATCTCCTGTTTTTCTAACCCTTCCATCAGGGTGGTCAGAAGAGGATACTCCTTCTCATAAAACCCATTCTTCAACTTTTCTAACTCCTCTACAGCCAAAATGGAATGGAGGTCTACTGGATGAATATGATAAAGATCATAGTGGACTAATCCTTCTATTTCTGAAAATTCGGGAATATATCGGGATAATATTCCAAGATCATGCATTTTTCTAAGGAGAAGGCCGAGGTTTTTCCCTCTGCGGAGAAGAGAAAGAAAGATTTGATTCACTTTTTCTGAAGTTCTAAAACGATCGTCGAGGAAAGGGAGGGCCTCGAGAATCGCCTCTTCCAGTCGAAAATCCATGACCACCTTATAAGATTGACAGTATTGAAAGAGGGTCATCAGTTGAGTAGGATCTCTTTTTAAAGCCATCGGATGAAGAAGACGAATTTCTCCAAAGGCGATTTCAAAATTCTCATCCATTCTTTTCCGTCGGAAGGGTAGAAAAGTTTTCCTGAGAGGGGAGGGCTCCCGAAGGATGTGGTTGAGCAGATCTTGAACAAAGCTCGCAATCCTCTGGGCAGAGAGATGATATTGTCTCATCATCTTCTCGATCCCCTTAGTCCCATTAGGAAAACCAAGAAGGGGGGCTATTTTTTCCTGAAGCTCAAAAGTGAAATCCTCTTGTTTTCTCTGGCTGAGGAGATGGAGTTGAATTCTAATCGTCCAAAGGAATCGAATGCTTTTTTCTAACCTTCGAGAGAAATCGGGAAACAGAATGGAGTCCCAACGGTCGGTTTCATCTCTTACACGGATCAACCAGCGACCAATCTGAAAGTCTCTTAATCCTCCAATTCCCTCCTTGACATTGGGCTCCAGGATGTAGTGAGGATCCTCATATTTTTTGTGGCGAAGATGAAGTTCTTGCTTCAGGAACTCCGCAAATGGTTTAACGTTTCGATAGAGAATCTTTTTGGAGAAGGGGTCATTTAAATTTCGAAAGAGTTCATATTCCCCATCGAGGTAACGCCCGTCGATTAAGCTGGTTTTTATATATAAATCGGATTGCGCCATCTTGAGGCACTCGTGGATTGACCTTGAGCTACAACTCACTTCTAATCCCAGATCCCATAAAGGATAGAGGACTCGTTCAATGAAAGAGGAGAGTTGTTCGTCCCTGGAAGAGGAATGAAGGAGAAGTAAATCAATATCTGAATAAGGAGCCAATTCTTCCCTTCCATATCCTCCCACCGCCATCAAACAAACCGATCCCACCGATTCCTGAGCTTGGGCCCATTGAAAGGCCCTTCGAATAAGCTGATCGATCTTGTTTGAATACTCCTGCAGAGACTCCTCTGGAGAGATAAGGAGGGTTGAAGATCCGGCAATTCGATTTCGGATCTGAATCAGCTCTTCTTTGGTACCCCCCAATTTATCAAAGGGCGTCTTTTCCCCGTTCACCTGTGCGAATTCGGATCACCTCCTCCACAGAGAAAACGAAGATCTTTCCGTCTCCGATCTTTCCTGTTCTTGCCACCCGTTCAAGATTCTCCACGACTTGAGAGACCATTTCATCCGTTGTCACGAGTTCGATTTTGACCTTGGGGAGGAAATCAATCTTATATTCGGTTCCCCGATAGACCTCTGTATGGCCTCTCTGCCGGCCGAAACCTTTCACCTCCGTGATGGTCATTCCCTGAACCCCAATTTTTGTCAAGGCATTCTTCACTTCATCGAGCTTAAAAGGTTTGATAATGGCTTCGATCTTTTTCATTGACCCTCTCCTCTATTCATTCTCTCGTCTCCTTTTAGATAAATGAGATAGTAAGGCATTTTAGAATGAATTAGAATGAATACCCTGATTCCCCGTGTTGAGTGAGATCAAGACCAGTGATTTCATGCTCTTCACTGACCCTCACTCCCATTGTCCAATCAAGAATTTTTAATATGAGGTAGGTTAAAATGAAAGAATAGACCCATGCGGATAGGATACTCAGGGCTTGAATGGCAAGGAGAGTTGGATTGCCGAAGAAAAGACCGTCACTTCCAGCAGAATTGATGGCCTTTGAGGCAAAAAGACCGGTGGCCAAAGCCCCCCAGGTTCCTCCCACTCCATGGACTCCCACCACGTCTAATGAATCATCGTATCCAAGCCCTGTTTTGGCGTTTATTGAAAAATAACATAAGATTCCCGCCCCAAGGCCAATAAGGAGGGCTGAGAGAGGACCTACAAAGCCTGAGGCAGGAGTGATCGCAACTAAACCTGCTACGGCTCCAGAGATAGCTCCGAGGACAGTAGGGTTACCGCGGTAAACCCATTCTGCCATCATCCATGACAACATAGCCGCAGCCGTAGAGATATGGGTGACTACAAAAGCTTGTGTGGCTAATGCCCCGGAGGCGAGGGCACTTCCTCCATTAAACCCAAACCATCCAAACCAGAGAAGGGCTCCCCCCATACAGGTCATTGTAAGGTTATGGGGAGGCATGGAGTTTTCTCCATATCCCTTCCTTTTTCCAACGACTAAGGCTGCGGCTAAAGCCGCAACCCCCGAACTGATGTGAACGACCAATCCTCCTGCAAAATCCAGAGCTCCTAAATTTCTAATCCACCCACCCATCCCCCAGACCCAATGAGCCAGGGGATCATACACAAAGGTAGCCCAAAGAATAAGAAAGACGAGATAGGTCTTGAATTTAAATCGTTCCGCAAAGGCACCCGTGATCAGAGCAGGAGTAATGATGGCAAACATCATTTGAAAGATCATGAAGGCTTGATGAGGAATAGTAGGACAGTAATCCGGATGAGGCTCAAGACCCACCCCTCTTAGTCCAATCCAATCCAGACCTCCGATGATTCCTCCGATATCAGGTCCAAAGGCAAGGCTATAGCCATAGAGTACCCATTGAAGAGTGATGACACCTAAGGCAATAAAGCTCTGCATCATTGTTCCTAAGACATTCTTACTTCGAACCATTCCGGCGTAAAAAAGGGCTAATCCAGGGGTCATCAACATGACAAGGGCACAAGAGATGAGCATCCAAGTCGAATCACCTGTATCAATCTTCATTTTGATCCTCCTATTGATGTGGGTTTGGTCCGCATGGAATCTAAGTTTTCATCCTTAGAAATTTTTCAAAAAATTTCAGGCCTCTTCTGGAGTAAGTTTCGATATGAATTTCCGTTTCGGTGAGGATTTGGGACTTCGAAAGATGGGTTTGAGGCTCTTTCTGAAAATCATCTTCATAGGTTTCCAACCATTCTCTGATCATTTCTTCAGTGACCTCAAGATGAAACTGGAGGGCATATACGTCTTTTCCATAAATGAAAGCTTGATGAGGGACGAGGGATGAGGTGGCAAGGAGTTTTGCTCCTTGAGGAAGTTCAAATGTATCTTCATGCCACTGAAATACTGGAAAATTCTTTGGAAAATGGGAGAAAAGGGTATCCTGAATCCCCTCGTCTGTCAATTCGACTTCTGACCATCCAATCTCTTTTATAGGAGCCTTAAATACCCTAACCCCAAGAGCTTTAGCTATGAGTTGGGCTCCAAGACAGACTCCTAAAACCGCTTTTCCTTTTTGTATAGCTTCTTTGATAAGAAGGTCTTCTTTTTTTAAGAAGGGGTAACGTTCCTCCTCATAGACGTTCATTGGGCCTCCTAAAATGATGAGATGGCTGAAAAGATCAATCTCAGGCAAATAGGAAGAGGTTTCAACACTTAGAATCTCATAGGGGGTCTTTGTAGCATTTAATACATATTCAACTATTCCTGGACCTTCAATCTCAATATGTTTGATAATAAGAACGTTCATTTTTTAAATTTTTTCCTTTAAATCAGCAATCTCTATACCAAATTTATAACAGGGGATAAGAGAAGATGAAAAAGTCAAGATTATTAGAGGGTTAAGTCTATAGAAGATATTTTTTGTCCCGATTATAGGGAGAGAAAATTCTGTTTAAAATTAGGCAGACTGATGGAAAGTTAGGCGTTGGAAATTTTCGCTCCGAGAGGGGAGATTCCGAATATCGGTAATTAAAATCCCCTCTCGGAGCCATTTCCCATTAACCCAAGATTTGATCTACCTCTTCTTGATCGGCTTCCATCACATAAGGAATACCGGAAACCTCGGCGGCTTCACGGGTAAGGGCACAGATATCATTTCTTGTGATATATTTTAAGGCAAACTTTCTCGCTCCCGCCATCAACTGTTGAAGCCCTGCATTGAGACGATCAAAATAAGTAATCATCCCGATGGCACCTGTAGGGATTCGTTCGAAATCCTTTCCAAATTTCTCCTTCAATTTTGCCGCAAGGATAAAGATATGATCTACGTCGGTCCCGTATTTAGCAATTTCTGCAGGAACTTTTCCTTTCTTAATCATCTCTCCAATGGTATGACCGACCATGGCGGCTGTCATCGTTGCCCT
Organism: uncultured Syntrophaceae bacterium; assembly: GCA_964570075.1. Taxonomy (GTDB): domain Bacteria; phylum Desulfobacterota; class BSN033; order BSN033; family UBA1163; genus CALIBK01. Next base: position 10,363 of record CAZMWF010000065.1, read on the forward strand.
CCCGAGGCAGATGGCTTTAATATAAGGAGCGGCAAGAGCAATGGCTTTAAAGATATGGTCTTCAAGTGAGAGGCCACCGGCCATGGCGCAGGAGGGGATATAGGCACCCTTTTGATCCAATCTCTTTAGACATCGATAAAGCCAGCTTTCAAGGTAGACGGTTGGTATTCCCCATTCATTCATCATCCTCCAGGGACTCATCCCTGTACCTCCTCCTGCTCCATCCACTGTCAGAAGATCGATCTGGGCATCGGAGGCATATTTAACAGCCCTGGCCAGATCCGCAGGTCGATAGGCACCTGTTTTAAGAGAAATATGTTTTACGCCTATTCTCCTGAGCCTTTCCACCTCCTTGTGGAACCCTTCCTCATCGACCATTCCGAGCCTTGAATGTCTTTCAAACTCTTTAAAATCTCCTTGCTTGAATGCCTCCTGGATCACAGGATCCTCAGGATCGGGAAGGACAATATAGCCTCTGCTCTTCAGCTGGAGGGCTCTCTCTAAAGTAGGAAGTTTAACCTCCCC
>CAZMWF010000066.1:0-12358 GCA_964570075.1 uncultured Syntrophaceae bacterium
TAGAGGCAAGGTCTGGTGGGTAAGTTATGTTTATAGGGGCAAACGGTGTCGGGAGTCAACCGGGACCGACAATCGGAAGTTAGCCCAGAGGTATTATGATAAGATCAAGGGGGAGATCGCAGAAGGAAGATTGTTCAGGAAACTCCCAGGGGAAAAGAAGACCTTCAGAGAAATGATGGAGAAGTATCTTGATGAACATGTCTCGAAACTTAAATCTCGAAGAGCTTTTACGGGATACTCAAAAAATCTGATATCATTTTTTGGAGATTACAAAGTAAGTGAAATTTCCCCTAAATTAATCAATGAGTATAAAATAAAAAGACTTTCAGATGGGATTAAACCTTCAAGCCTTAATCGAGAACTTGCTACAATGAAAAAGGCTTTCAATTTGGCTATGAAGGAATGGGAATGGGTTATAGAGAATCCAGCTGCAAAAATCTCATTAGAAAGAGAAAATAATAAAAGGGATAGATGGTTGACTTATGAGGAAGAAGAAAGACTTCTTAAAGAATCTCCATCAGATTTAAAAGAGATTATCATCCTTGCTCTGAATACAGGAATGAGGCTTGGAGAGATACTTAATCTTAAATGGAAGGGGGTTGATCTTTTTAGAAAAACAATTACTATCTTTGAATCAAAAAACAATGAAAAAAGGACGATTCCAATGAATAACATTGTTTTTGAAATGTTAAAAGTCAAAGCAAAGGTAAGATCGATTAACAATGATCTCGTTTTTTCCAGTAATGCAGGGACTCTAAAGGATGAACGGAATGTAAGAAGAAAATTCGAATTAGCCGTTAAGAGAGCTGGTATTGAGGATTTCAGATTTCATGATCTTCGACATACATTTGCTACAAGGCTTGTTCAGGAAGGTTGTGATTTTTATAAAGTTCAAAGGCTTTTAGGTCATAAAACTCCATTAATGACCCAAAGGTATGCTCATCATTATCCTGAAAGTTTAAGGGATGCGGTAAATATTCTCGCAAAACAAGTCACAAATCTGTCACAATCAGAAGGGAAGGAAATTTGATAAGATGTATAACTTATTGAAATTATTGGAGCCCACGGACGGATTTGAACCGCCAACCCGCTGATTACAAATCAGCAGCTCTACCGTTGAGCTACGTGGGCTGTCCAATCCTCGAAGTTCAGATCGATTGGTTCGAAGTTTGAAGGAATCGCTCCTTAATTTATGAAACCAATTATAGAACAAGAATGAAGGTTGAGCAAGTAAACCACAAACTCCTCTCTCAGGATCCTACCTCTTCCTTTCATCAATGGCTTTTTCTAATAACTTTATAGCCTCTTGGGAGGCGGTGATGGATTGAGCGAGAGACTCTTTGGCCAATTGAGGATGATGAAATCCGTCGCTATTCTCCGCAGTCCACCATTCCCAATGAATATGAGCTTTATCATGAAGTGGCCAAACCTCTTTTAAGACCTCTTCCTTTACTCCCAGGTCTTTAGCACGAAGATAGGTTTCAATCAACTGCCCCAGCCAAAATTCGGCTTTTCTCATTTTCCCTCGAATATAGTTCTGAATGGCATCCACTTGATATTCAGCCTCTCCCTGAGACCACGATGGATGACAGCGAACACAGGTGTCCTTCAACATATACCGTGAACTCCGCTGACCGTGAAAGGTAAAGGTCTTTCCTTTCCTGTCTTTTACTTTGGGCATGTGGCAGTCTTTACATTCCACTCCTTTCCGTTCGTGAATGCTTCCCCAAAAGGTCTCCACCTCAGGATGTTGGAGTTTGGTCAGAGGAGCCCCAGTGACGTGATGCTTAAAATCCTTAAATCCAATCCCTTCGTATTTCTTTTGAATATCAAATACATTGACCCAAGGAATGTAGTTAGTCCGAGGATCATCCATTCCGATCGAAGCTCCTGTCTTAGGATTAAATCCGGGATTGCAATTATATTCGATATGACATTGAGCACAAAGAATGATGGAATCGGCTCTATTGAGAAGGCCAATGGCTCGAAAAGGAGTCCCGTTTCGGTAGAATTCAATCTTTGTCACCTGGGTCTTCTTGCTCTTCTCTGGGTCATAAGGATAGGTCCCTTCCCCTCGATCCACGATGGCCTGAATCAGGGCATCCTTTACCACCCTTGGTTTAGCTCCATGAGGATCGTGGCAATGGATACAACCCATGGGTTGTTTTAGATATCTTTTTGCCATATAGATAGCCCCGGCGTGGCCACCCCTTTTAAGGTCGGTGGAAGGATGGGGCTCTCCCATGTAAGGCCATTTCAGGATGGCGTCGGTTGATTTACAGGTCAAACAAACGGTATTTCCGGCTTTAGCCGTTTGTGGGAATTCTTTCCCTGAGTCCATGACCCGCTCCCATAAGTTTCCCCCCTTCGAGATCTCCCTCCAGCTCTTAAGTTGGAATCTTCCTCCATAGGCTCGATCCACAATCATATGGTCAATGAGCATGAAACCGTGGGATCGAGGTTCATTGTGTTCCTTGATAAAGCCGTGGGGATTAAGGAGGCGATCAAAAGTAGGAGAGCGTCCTGTCGTGGTGGATTTTTCTACCTTCGCCTTGGATTTTAGATGGATTTGAAGGAAGGTCTCGTATTGGGAGGGGTGACATTGGCCGCAGATGGAGAGATCCAAATTGGTTTCCGGCCTTTTATTCGGATCTTTGAGATGTTCTTCAAATTGGCTGTGGCATCGGGAGCAAGAAAGGGATGCATGTTTTGTCCCTTCCTTGAGTGCTTTGATCTCTTCGTGACACTCCATGCAGGAAAGATCCTGCTTCAGGAGTGATTCTTTCTTGGAATAGACCTTGGAAAAGGAACCCACCAAAATGATAAAAAATATTCCAGAAACAATCATGAAATGTCTTTTAAACATAGATTCCCTCCTTCAGGGGGGCTTTGAGTTTCTCCTTGTCCATCCTGTCTCGAGTGAAGCAAAGAGATTATTTGGGACCTATAAACAACAGCACAATGGTCCAACCCAAGAGGATGATTAAGAAGAGGTAAAATTGCTTCAATAATTTAGATTCCATCACCTTCCCTCCGTCTCAAAAGATTTAAGTAACCCCTCACTGAAGGGTGGAAATAAATTTAAGCCCGACAGGAGTATTTCCGAAACCCATAGAATGCGGATCAATTTATATGTTTAAGGAATACGAATCGATCCATCGTAGAGATAGGTTTCTGATTAAAACAAACGAAAGTTGAGATTTCTATGGATCATTTAAGGTAGCCGCACCTCCGACCAAGTCGGATCCGCCTCTGGCGGAATGGGTTTCTCCAATACCCCTCTCGGGCTTATCCCCCACTTCTGAGTGAGGGAATACAGATTTAAAGGGGTTTGCGTTTTTTTGCAAGATGAGGTATGGAAAATAGAACACACTTTTTAAAGAATTATGAGAAATTTTTGAATCGATTTCAAGAATCCAATTCAATTGACAAGAAGAGAAAAGGAGGAAGAAGATGGGTTTCGCATTGGCCTTGATCGTATTGGGGGTACTTCTCTTTTTAGATCGATCGGGAATGGGTTACGGAGTTCGAGAAGGATGGCCCTGGTTGGTGGTGGCCTTAGGGATAGGGGGCATTTTGAAAAACAGAAAGAGCCTCATGGGCTGGATGACCACGCTTGTTGGAATTTTTATTTTGGGTTCCAAGTATTATTCCATTCATCTATCCATTCCCAGGATGATGAGAACCTATTTTCTTCCCTTCCTTCTTGTATTGATTGGAATATTCTGGCTTTTGAGGCATAAAAAAGATTGAGAAGAATATCTCTGAATAGAAAGGAGAAGAAGTCTTGGGTAAAAGAGACTGTTTTGGCACTATTAAAGAGGTCATCCTTCCAGATGGGCTCACAAGGGTCGAGACTCGACCTGAATGTCGGGACTGTTTGGACTTTCGAGAGTGTCTTCGTGAAAGCAAAGCCCCCTCTAAAGAGAGGAAAGAGGACGATCCAGAAGAGGTAAGAAGGCAGGAGATGATTGCCCAAATGATCGATCTCTCTCAAATTCTCTCCAATGAAATTGGTTCCTGCCTATTGGAGTTACTCAGCCGAATATATCAATCAAAATTAGGAGAAGTATTTTCAAGGCATCTTCTTCTTTTTTATGAAATCCCAAAGGGAACTCCTTCCTTCTCCGTAACCCTTCCTCTCTCGTCCAATCTTTTTAACCTCCTTCGTAAAGGAGATCCCCTGCAGGGGAGAGAGGGATTTCATCTTTACCTCATTCTCATCCAGAACACTTTCCCAAATCATCGAAAAGCGAACATGGGACTCATGGCCTATGAGATCGCCAGACTCTTTTCAACGGACAGCCGAGTGGTCCCCCAAATCCTCGAGAGACTCACCGAAACGGAGAGCGACCAATTCAAAAGGATGACCCCCGAGAATCGAATCCTCTGGCTCATGGGGAAGATGGGATTTTTAGAGGAGTGGGAAGCTTTAAAGAGAGAGAAGGTGCTTTCCGAAAAGGCTGGAAGCCATTAGATCTTTATTTTTTGATTTAACCTCTGGAGGATGATCTGGGCTTCGCCTATCATTTCTTCAATGACCTCCCTGACACTCTTAATTTCATGAATCAATCCCACACATTGGCCGCAAGCAAAAATGGCTCCCTCTGTATCTCCCCGTTGATAGGCTTCCTTACTCATCTGCCCACTGATCACGGTCATCAGTTCTTCTAACGAGGCGCCTCTCTCTTCCATGGAGAGGGTCGTCTCGGCTGCTTTATTCCGAATCACTCTCGCTACGTTTCGGATCGAACGTTGAATAAGCATGGTATCGGTCTCTTTAGCCTGAAGGAACCTTTCTTTAATCGCAGGATGAGCAGGACATTCTTCGGTGAGAACAAAACGGGTTCCCATGACCACCCCCTCAGCGCCGAGGGCAAGGGCTGCAACAAATCCCCTTGCATCGGCGATTCCTCCTCCTGCAATCACAGGAATTCGAAGGGATTGGGAGGCAATCGGGATAAGGACAAAGGAGGTGACATCGTCCATCCCAGGATGACCTCCACATTCAAAACCCACAATGGTCACTGCATCTGCACCAATCGATTCAGCCTTTTTGGCAAAACGAATGGATGGAACTTTATGGATGAGTTTAATATGGTGATCCTTCAATTTCTGCACAAAAGGTTCAGGACTTCTTCCCGAGGTCTCCACTACCGGAACTCTTTCCTCAAGAAGAACTTCTAAGATCTCCTCAGTTCGATCTCCTTTCGTCAATTCTGGAAGCATGGAAAGGTTCACTCCAAAGGGTTTCTTTGTTCTCTCTCTCATGAGTCGAATCTCCTTCCGGAGGGATTCCCGATCGGGGAAGGTGAGGCTTGAGATCATCCCCAATCCTCCTGCTTCGGATACCGCAGAAGCAAGCTGTGAGGTGGCGAGCCATTGGAGTCCGCCCTGAATGATGGGATATTGGATCCCCAGAAGTTGAGTCAATCGAGTTTCAAACATAAGAAATCTCCCTTCCTCTTTTTTGATTAAATTACTCAACCTATATTATATTTATTAAGATTTATCAAATAAAAATTTCCAAAAGGGAATCCCTCCTAAGGGATATAAAATCCATATGGAATCTTATCTGAAGGACCGTTCTCGTTTATTCAATGCCGATTCAGAATTTTCATGTCCTGATGAATGTGATCGGAAGGGCTGCAAAGATCCACAGCTTCATGTCTCTATCAGTTTGATCGACTTGATCGCTATTTCCAGGAACTATGGGAAGAAAGTGTCTCAACTTTTTAGAGAAAATCTTAAAATAGGTTTCGATCCCCTTCCAGGCCGAGAACCCTGGGTCGGACGAATCTCCTTAGAATTGAACAAACCCTGTGTCTTCTTCGATGGGAAGTGGTGCTCTGTATACGGCTCGAGACCCATCCCCTGTGCCCTTTTCCCTGAATATCTCTGGATGACCTATCCTCCCGATACCCTTCTTCAACGAGAGTTGATTCGAGATTTTCCCTGTATCCAAAGGCCCGGGGCTATTTCTCCTCAAAGAAGGCAAGCCCTTCAACAGCTTTCTGAAATGTGTCTCCGGGAATTCTTTCTTTCCGATCTTTATCTTTTCGGAGTCTCCCCCCTGATCATCGATCTCAAGAATATTGCCGGAGAGGGTCTGGATGGGCTCTCGAAGAGAGAGGATGGTCTTTTTCAACTATCCCATGAGAAAGTGGAAAAGATGATTTACGATCGATTATCCTCAGGGGGATATCTAAAAGAATGGGAAGAAAAAATAGAAAGAATCGATCGGGAGGATGTCCTGGAGGAATTGGGGAGAATGAAGACTCTGACCGACTCGATGATCCGGGAGAGCACCTCCTGCTTGGTTGCCTATCAATTCGATGGGAATCGACTTCGACCGATTCATCTTTTATAAGAATTCCCTAAGAACCATGGCCCTTGTAGTTTTTGAGCGAATGTGGTAACAATCCATAAAACTGATTAGGGTCTTAAAGGAGGATAAGAGATGGCCCTTTATAAAATCATCTTTTTGGGCCTCACCGTAGCAGGACCTGAGGAAGAGATGCGCCTTCGACAAGGGCTCCAGAAGAAGTTCAATCTTTCTCCAGAAAGAGCTGAAAGTTTACTGCAGAGAGTTCCTATCGTCGTTAAGAAAACAGAGTCGAAGGAAGAAGTAGCGCGCTATGTCAGGGCCTTCGAGGAAATCGGGGCAAGGGTTAGGGTTGAAGAGCTACATACCGGGCCAATGATGACCTGTCCTCAGTGTGGGTTCGAGCAGCCCGAGGGGGACGAATGTATCAAATGTGGAATCGTGATCTCAAAGATCAGACAATTCGAGGAGATGGCTCGTGCCTATGAAGGACAGGTTCGAGAAATTTCAACAGAAGAGAGAGTTCCCCCTCCATGGGAGAGCGGCGAAGGGCTAATCGGTTCCTATCTGAAGACGACCAAAGAAGCCCTTTTTTCTCCGACACCCTTCTTTAAAAAGGTTGCCAAAGGGACAGGTTATGGATTTCCCCTTCTCTATGGGGTTATCACTGGAATCATTGGATTTGGCTTTTCTTTCCTCTGGCAATGGCTTTTTCTCTCTCAAATGATTCCTGCTCCGATTCGTTCTTTCTTCCCTTATGAATTCTACTTTGCTTTTCTTCTGATCGGATTGCCTTTCGGGTTAGCCTTCTCTCTTTTGGTAGGAAGCGCAATTACCCATCTCTGTCTGATGATCGTTGGGGGGAATAAGAACGGATATGAGGCAACCTTTCGAGCCATCTCCTATTCCTACTGTGCTCATCTCTTTAATCTTCTCCCCATCATAGGAAATCTTATCGGGTCCATTTATATGATCGTCCTTTTTATCATTGGGATCAGAGAAGGGCATGAAACCTCTACGAGAAAAGCCACCCTTGCCGTATTACTTCCAGCCATCGTAGCCATCCTCCTTGTGGGGTTAGCCATCTTTATTCCTTTTTTTCTCGGTCCTGTGAAATTTTTTGGGGGCGTGGGGGTTTAAATTTTATCTTATGATAAGGAAGAGGATGGATAAAAGACGATTTAAACCCATTCCCCTCTCAGCCGAAGAAATCCTTCGGGTGATGCGAGAGGAAGGAAGACCTCTCCTCCTCAGGGAGATCCTTCGCCATTTTCGACTGGGGAAGAGGGAAAGATATGGATTAAAGAGGTTAATCCAGGATCTCATGGAGGAGGGAAAGATCCTTCGGATCAGGGGGAATCGTTACGGTTTGCCCGAAAAGATGGACTTACTGATTGGCAAACTGAAATGTCATCCCGACGGATACGGATTCGTGATTCCTGAAGAGGAGAAAGGAGAAGACATCTTCATCAGCCCCAGAAATCTACGTGAGGCAATGCATGGGGATCGGGTCGTCGTCAGGGTTGAGTCGATTCGGAAAAAGGGAAAGGAAGGAAGAATCATCCGAATCTTAGAGAGAGGGATTCGAAAAGTAGTGGGTAAATTCATGAAGGCAAAGAACTATGCCTACATTGTCCCGGAAGATGAAAGGATCCTTCAGGAAGTCTATATTCCTGAGGGTCAGACGAAGAGGGCCAAGCCGAATCAGATTGTGGTGGCTGAGATCACCCATTATCCCACAGAAAGGGGAAGGCCTGAGGGTCGAGTGACCCATATTCTTGGATATCCTGATGATCCGGAGATCGAGCCCCAGATCATCATTCATAAATACGATCTCCCCCATCGATTCTCACCTTCGGCTTTAAAAGAGGCAAGGGCGATTCCCATCCAGCCTTCTCCCCGGGAATACGAAGGCCGTATGGATTTAAGGAGGTTGATCACTTTTACCATCGATGGGGAAAACGCAAGGGATTTCGATGATGCAGTCTCGCTGGAAAGAGATGGAGAGAAGGGATTTCGGCTTTATGTCTCTATCTCCGATGTGAGCCATTATGTGGAGGAAGGAAGTGCCCTGGATGAAGAGGCCTATCTTCGAGGGACAAGTGTCTACTTCCCAGATCGGGCCATCCCCATGTTTCCCCCCGAACTTTCCAATGAGATCTGTTGCCTTCATCCAGGGGTGGATCGACTCACCCTCACGGTAGAGATGAAATTCGACAGAGAGGGTAAGAGAGAGGAGGTTCGATTCTACCCGAGTGTGATTCGAAGTGATGAACGGCTGACCTACACCCTGGTTCGAAAACTCTTAATGGATGAGGATCAGGAGTTGAAGAAGAGATACGGGCTTCTTCTTCCTATTCTCGAGCAGATGGCTCAACTCTGTCAAATCCTCCGAAAAAGACGATTGGAGAGGGGGGCCTTGGATTTTGACCTTCCAGAGCCCGAAGTCATTCTGAATCTTCAAGGCGAGGCAGAGGATATCATTCGAGCGGAGAGAAACCTGGCCCATCAGATCATCGAGGAGTTCATGATTGCAGCCAACGAAGCCGTCGCTCATTTTATGGAAGAAAAAGGAGTCCCGTTTATTTTTCGCATTCATGAGCCTCCCGAGAAGACGGCCATCGATGAGTTTCGAAGATTTATCTCGCTCTTAGGATATCGGATGCGGAAGGATGGAGGGTATTCCTCAAGGGAACTGCAGAAGGTTCTTCTTGAAGCGAAGGGGAGGTTAGAGGAGAGGGTCATTAATAACCTTCTTTTGAGGTCCATGAAATGGGCTAAATATTCGGCTAAAAATTTGGGCCATTTTGGTCTGGCTTCAAAGGCCTATACCCATTTCACCTCTCCCATCCGACGCTATCCAGACCTGATTGTCCACCGCCTTCTCAAGAATGTTTTATTCAAAGAAAAAGAGACCTATTCCGAGGAGGCACTGGCTAAAAAAGCAGAACACCTTTCCCAGCGAGAACGAGTGGCGATGGAAGCCGAAAGGGAGATTCTTGATCGTTATCGGGTGCGATTGATGAAGGATAAGATCGGGGAGGAGTTTGACGGAGTGATCAGTGGGGTCACCCCATACGGTTTTTTTGTGGAATTGAAAGAGATTTTCGTGGAAGGGCTGGTGAGGGTGACCAGTCTTCACGATGATTACTATCACTATCATGAGGATAAGTACTGCCTGGTAGGTGAGAGAACGTATAAACGCTTCAGAGTGGGGGAGGCGGTAAGGGTGAAAGTAGAGCGAGTCGATGTAGAAAGAAGACAGATTGACTTCGCCTTTTTAAAAAAATTGGATAGGGATTAATTCAAATTGACCGTCCCATCTTTTTCTTCACTTCTTCTAAGATCTTCGGCAAGATCTCCCCTGTTTTCCCCTGGATGAGATAGTTCGAGATCCCTTCTTCCGTTAATGGGGTAGGTTCTTGATTGACTTCGATGATCGTTGTTGCAGGTACTCGTTCAACAATATAGAGGCCTGAAGTGGATCTTCTCTCCTGCTCAACCTTTCGCTGTCTTGCAATTCTGGGCAACTGCGCAAAAGGATAAACGACCGCTGAGGTTCCACAGATCAACATCAAGTCGCATTTCCAAGCCTCTTCGAGTGATTTTCTTGCCACATCGGAGGGGATAGGTTCACCGAAAAAAACGCCATCATCCTTAATGAGACCCCCGCAAGAACACCGGGGAGGAAGCCTTCCCTCGACCCTTAATCTCTCGAGGTCAAGTTCTTCCCGGGCGAATCTCCTGTTACATTCGATGCATCGAAATTTATTTAGCCCTCCATGATACTCAATGACCCTCCTGGACCCTGCCTTCTGATGAAGCCCATCCACATTCTGGGTTATGACCCATTTCAAAATCCCAAGCCTCTCAAGCTCGGCTAAGGCATAATGACCCGCATTGGGCTGTGCCTTTTCGATCTCTCCAAAGATAGAAAATATTCTTTTCGAGAAGAAACTTTCGGGATCTAATCGATCGATCCAATATTTTTTAGGGTTTTCAATAAAAAGGTCATAGATTTCATAGGCCCTTCTTTCGGCTTCTGGATCTTTGGTCCAGATTCCATCAGGGCCTCGAAAGTCGGGAATCCCCGACTCCGTTGAAATCCCCGCCCCTGTTAGGGCGATAGCATATTTGGAGTGAAGTAGATCTTCAGCAGCCCTTTTAATCAATTCTTCCATAAAAGGCGTAATTTATATTTTCATAAAGTTAGAATTTATGCAATGGAAGAAATCTGAAAAAATTTCTTAAAAATGACAATTTATGACCTGCCCAGAAATACCTTTATCTTCCCCAAATTAATTCTTCTTTAAATTTTAATAAGTTAGAAAATTTTTAACAAATGGCATTCTTTTTGCTTTTTTGTTTCTAACGATAAAAGAATCCTACATTAAAGGCCAAAAAATGAAAAAATTTCACAATTCCAAAGGACTTTCTCTTTTAGAAGTTCTCATTTCTTTGGTCATATTAGCCATCTCCTTACTTGCTATGGCGAGCTTAATGACTTCGACTACTCAAAGTAATGCGTTTGGAGGCCATATTACAGAGGCTGCAACTTTTGCACAGGACAAACTGGAGTCCTTAAGAGTAACAGCCTGGGATAATATAGTGAGTGATAATGAAAGCAAACTGGGAGCGACAGGAATGAACTACAATTTAATCTGGACGGTTGAGTTGGGGCCAAATAGTCCAGCTCCCCCTAATGATAATGAAAAAAGGGTGACTATCACGGTGAATTGGAATGATGGAGTTCCGCATTCAATCAGCTTTTTAAGTGTGATTACACGATAAGGAGAAAAAAAACCGATGAGTGAAAGAGCTCCCTTTTTATCAAATAAAAGAGGCATCACACTAATTGAATTATTGGTAGCCTTAATTATTTGTGCTCTATGCATTGGAGCTATCTACCGTGTGTTTATTTCACAAAGCAAAGCTTATGTAGTTCAAGATCAGGTGGTAGAGATTCAGCAATCCCTCCGAAGCGCTATGGAGCTTATTGTTAGAGATCTTCAAATGACAGGTTTTGACTACGATAATTCAACCTCGCCTGTAAAAATTGAAGATTTTAAATCCACCCCTCCTTACATGGTAGCCGACCACTCTATAACCATATGGTATGAATCCTATGATTCCCAAAATCCCGCTTCCTCCGTAATCCACTCAATTACCTATAATTTAAATGGTACATCTTTAGAAAGACAACGTTCCATCAATGGTGGAAATCAAAATACCGAGGTTCTGTTAGAGAATGTGGAAAGATTTGATTTAAGGTGTGCCATTGATGGACGAATTGGAGATTTTGCCACCCAAGACGGAGTCATAGATCAATGGGTTAATTGCGGATCCGTTGATAATAGCAGAGATAAGGTCATCGCAGTAGAGGTAACCCTATCGGTAAAACCTGATCAATCCAATTCAGAATTTGAGAAAATTACTCCGAGAAGATTAACATCAACCGTTGCACTCAGAAATCTTCACATAAAAAAACTTTAGCGAAAGGTAAAAAAATGAATCACAATAATCTATTAAAGAGTGAATCGGGTGTTGTTTTAGTGATTGCGTTAATAATGATGACAGTTTTGACTCTTATTGGACTTGCCTCAAAATTCACTTCAGTGTTCGAAATAATTCTTTCAGGGGAAAAACGAAGATCAACCGATGCTTTTTATGCAGCTGATGCTGGGGCCAATATCCTCCTCACCAGATATGTGAACTTTAATCCTAATCGAACCAGTTACGATCCATTTACCGATCCAGAAAATAAAAATCCAACAAACGTTCAAGCCAAAATTGACTATGATCCATACAAAAAAGAACCCCCGCCAGGATTTGGGAGTAATAATGAATATGCTTATTTTTGGGTTGAATCTAAAGGGAGTGACAGGACAGAAATGACCATGAAATCTATATGTACAATAAATCTAAATGTTGTAAGGGTTTTGCCCAAAGATGAATCAATCACTGAAGTTACCGTAGATTGATAGGAGGTACCTTAAATGAAGAAAATGATTTTTTTATGTTTTTTATTTAGTT
>CAZMWF010000067.1:0-29923 GCA_964570075.1 uncultured Syntrophaceae bacterium
TACCGATCCCGACACCCAATATGACGAGGAGCAGAACACCACCCCAGAGAGGCCACCACACGCCCCTGTGCCAGGGCCAAATACTCCAAATGCTCTCCTACGGGTCGCCTATACCCTAAATAATGATACTGATCGATAAGACTACGGTAGAGCTTCTGGAAAGCCGTTCCTCTGACCTGAAGCAGCTCAATCGGCCTCAGATCCGATAACTCACACTCCATGGGCGTCTGATCCAGCTCTACGGGCTCAGGCCTGGGATCTCTCAGAAGAGGATTGGGAGGATGCTGCTTACGAGGAGGAAGCTCGATGAACCCTCGGGCCTCCAACTGCAACAAGAGACCTCGGCAGATCATGTCTTTGAGAACGCCGTTGGGCTGCCTCCATCCCCACCGACGACAGATCTCCTGAGAAATGAACCTGCGGCTTCGGTCTCGATAGGCTAAAACAACTTCTCTAATCTCATCGATCTCTCGGAGGGTATAATTCTTGCCTCGGTATCGGATCCCTTGTTCCATGCCTTCTTTTTAACATAGGAAAGGCTGGAACGTAAGCCCCCTTTCCCCATTTCTTCAAAAAATACGATTCCCCCGCTTCAGTGAGGGATTACCTATTTTCAGTTTTTTTACTTGACAAAAAATAGCTCTGTGTTATATTTCACAAAGTTTTTCTTAATCCTTTTTTCTCAATCAAAACATTTAAAAGAAGGGGGGTGAAAAGAAGATTAATCCTAATTTAAAAAATTAAATAAAAGAAAGGAAGGTGAGCTATCCATTATGAAAATCACAAGAAGGGATTTTTTAAAGATTTCTGGAGTGACCACAGCAGGTACTCTTCTTGGTGGATTAGGATTTGATCTTACACCAATTGAGTCCTATGCTCAAGAACTTCGGATTAAAGGGGCAAAGGAAACCACATCTATTTGCTGTTACTGTTCAGTTGGATGTGGACTAATCATCCATACGGATGCGAAGGGAAAGGTAATTAATGCCGAAGGGGATCCTGATCATCCCATCAATGAAGGGGCTCTCTGTGCCAAGGGGGCAGCCAGCTACCAGATTGCAAACAATCCCAATCGCCTCCAGAAGGTTCGTTATCGTGCTCCTTACAGTACCCAATGGAAAGAGGTGAGCTGGGAATGGGCATTAGATAAGATTGCGGCCAATATCAAAAAGAGTCGTGATGCCAGTTTCATGGAGAAGAATGCCCAGGGGCAGGTGGTCAATCGAACCAATGGCATTGCCTCGGTTGGCAGTGCGGCAATGGATAACGAAGAGTGCTGGCTCTATCAGAAATTCCTCAGGGCACTGGGAATTGTCTACATTGAGCATCAGGCCCGTATCTGACACAGCGCTACGGTTGCGGCTCTGGCAGAGTCGTATGGTCGCGGCGCAATGACCAACCATTATATCGATTTCAGAAATGCAGATGTCATCTTGAACATGGGTGGAAATGTAGCAGAGAATCACCCTGTCTCCTTTAAATGGATCCAGGCTGCAAAGGACAGGGGAGCAATTTTCATCCATGTGGATCCAAGATTTACTCGAACTTCTACTAAGGCAGATATCTTTGTTCGCCTCCGTTCGGGTACAGATATTGCCTTTTTAGGAGGAATGATTAAATACATCCTTGATCACCATCTTTATGATGAGTTCTATGTCAAGAATTATACGAATGCTCCGTTTATCGTAAATCCGAAATTTAGTTTTGAAGATGGTCTTTTCTCTGGCTATGATCCTACCAAGAGAGCCTATGATAAGTCGACCTGGACATTCGAAAGGGATGAAAACGGGATACCTAAAAAGGATATGACTCTTCAGGATCCACGATGTGTCTTCCAGCTTTTGAAAAAACATTACTCGCGATATACTCTCCAGAAGGTATCCGAGATCACTGGGACTCCTATGGCTGACCTGGAAAAGGTCTACAAAGCCTATGCCTCTACCGGAACACCTGACAAGGCAGGGACGGTCCTTTATGCAATGGGATGGACTCAGCATACCGTGGGTGTCCAGAATATCAGAGCCATGGCTATTATTCAAGACCTCCTTGGGAATATGGGAATTGCAGGAGGAGGAATCAACGCCTTGAGAGGGGAGTCCAATGTTCAAGGCTCCACGGATCAAGCCCTTCTTTACCATATCCTGCCAGGCTATCTACCTATTCCAAGGGCCCAATGGCTTACCCTTGCCGATTATAATAAGACCACTCCTCAAACTAAGGATCCAAGAAGTGTCAACTGGTGGAGACATCGGCCCAAATATATAGTCAGTTTTCTGAAATCGATGTTTGGAGATAAGGCAACCAAAGAAAATGATTTCGGATATTCCTGGTTGCCCAAACTGGATCCAGGTCAGGATGCTTCCTGGCTCAATCTCTTTGACGAAATGTATAAAGGAACCTTCAGCGGTTTCTTTGCATGGGGAATGAATCCAGCCTGTTCCAGTGCCAATGCGGGAAAAGTTCGACAAGCCTTGGCTAAGCTTGACTGGATGGTCAATGTGAATGTGTTTGATAGTGAGACAGCGGAGTTCTGGAGAGGGCCAGGCATGGATCCTAAAAAGGTGAAGACCGAGATCTTTCAGCTTCCATGTGCTGCCTTCATGGAGAAAGAAGGAAGTATTTCCAATAGTGGCCGCTGGATGCAGTGGCGCTATAAGGCAGCCCATCCTCCTGGAGAGGCCAGACCTGATGGAGACATCATCTATGAGTTATTCAAGAAGGTTCGGGCCCTCTATGAGAAAGAAAAAGGAGCCTTTCCAGAACCGATCCTCAATTTGAAATGGGATTATGAAACCAACGGTCATTTTGATGTTCATAAAGTTGCCAAAGAAATCAATGGGTACGATCTGACCGCAGGGAAATTGGTTCCCAATTTCGTGGCGTTAAAAGATGACGGGACGACTTCCTGTGGGAATTGGCTCTATTCCGGAAGCTATAACGAATCGGGCAACATGGCTGCTCGTCGAGGGAAGTCTGATCCAACCGGTTTAGGGCTCTATCCTGAGTGGGCCTGGTGCTGGCCACTGAATCGAAGAATCATCTATAATCGAGCCTCGGTTGATTTGGAAGGGAATCCTCGAGATCCCAAAAGGCCCCTTCTCAAGTGGGACCCTGTTGCTAAGAAATGGATTGGAGACGTTCCGGACAATGCCGTTCCTCCAATGGGAACAGATGGGGCTTATCCTTTCATCATGAAGCCCGATGGGGTGGCTTCCATCTTTGGACCAGGGCTTGCGGATGGGCCTTTCCCAGAACACTATGAGCCCCTTGAATGCCCGATTGAGAAAAACCTTTTATCCAGTCAGAGGATCAATCCAGTCGTCAAGATCTTCGAGGGTGGTCCTGATACGTTTGCTACCTGCGATCCGAAATATCCTTTCGTCTGCACAACCTACCGAGTAACTGAACACTGGCAAACAGGGGTATTGACCCGATGGTTACCCTGGTTGATCGAAGCTGAACCTCAAGTGTTCTGTGAATTGAGTGTCGAACTTGCTAAATTGCGAGGAATCAAAAACGGTGATCGGGTCGTGGTGGAAACCCCCCGAGGGAAAATAGAGGCTGTGGCCATCGTCACTTCCCGGCTAAAGCCCTTTAACATTGCTGGCCAAACGGTTCATCTCATTGGACTCCCATGGCATTTTGGTTGGCTCCATCCAAAGGATGGTGGTGAGAGTGCAAACCTTCTGACCCCCACCATTGGAGATCCCAATACCATGATCCCCGAGTCCAAAGCGTTTATGGCCAATGTGAGAAAGCTGGCTCCAGCACCAGCCAAAAAATCAGCTAAGAGCTAAAGGAGGTGACGAGAATGGCAGATAAATCCTTTTTTATTGATACGACCAAATGTACAGCCTGCAGGGGATGTCAGATCGCCTGTAAGCAGTGGAATAAGAATCCTGGGACGAAAACCATTCAAAGGGGAACCCATCAGAATCCTTCCGACCTTTCCGCTTCGACTTTCAAACTGGTGAGATTCAGCGAAGTGGAGGGTCCTGAAGGAGCTCCCCTCTGGTATTTCTTCCCTGATCAATGTCGCCACTGTATTTCTCCTCCCTGTAAAGAGGTAGCCGATGGGAAGGTCAAGGGTGCCATCATTCACGATGAGGCCACAGGCGCCGTCCTTTTCAATCCCAAGGTCAAGATCAAACCCGAAGATTTCAAAGAGATTCGAGAAGCCTGCCCATATGATATCCCGAGGATCTCGAGTGCAGGGGTGATGGCTAAATGCACGATGTGTATCGACCGGATCAAAGAGGGATTGCTTCCTGCCTGTGTAAAGACTTGCCCCACCGGTGCGATGAGTTTCGGAGATCGAAAGGAGATGCTCGAGAAGGCGAATAAACGATTGGAAGAGGTTAAGAAAAAGTACAAAGAGGCCATGCTTGCCAACCCCGATGATGTCCGAACGATCTATCTTCTGGTGGACGATCCCAAAAAATACCATAAGTTTGCCGTGGCGGAAAATACCTTCGGGATGACTCGCAAGTTAGCACTCAAACGAATCTTTAAACCCCTTAAAGAGCTTTCCTTGATTGGATAAGCGTCTGGGACGAAATGAAAAAAACGGGCTTGTTTCAATAAATGGGTTTTTAAACAAGCCCGTTTTTTTTCATAAAGGAAGGGTTCGTTGGAAAAGTTGAAAGAACGAATCGAACAG
Organism: uncultured Syntrophaceae bacterium; assembly: GCA_964570075.1. Classification (GTDB taxonomy): domain Bacteria; phylum Desulfobacterota; class BSN033; order BSN033; family UBA1163; genus CALIBK01. The sequence goes on from CAZMWF010000067.1 coordinate 4,661, forward strand.
ATTATCGGGAAGAGACCGAAGTATAAAGAGATACTGAACTTTTACCTGAGGGTCAAAGAGGAGCAGGAAAAATCCCGATCTCAACTTCACCTCAAACCCCTCTCGCTGAGAAAAGAGTGGAAAGACCTATTGAGCCAAGAGGGTTTTTCTTTAATCGAGAAGAAGGATTTTCCCATAGACATCGAGGCTTCGATCAAACTCTTTGGGTCTCTTTGTGAGGTAGCCCAGGAGGCGAATCCCCACCTCGCGAGGCAGGTGAGCATGATCCGCGAGGCGGTGGAGGGAAAAAGATTAAATCTGGAAGAGATTTTTTCAGGAAAGGCCAAAGAGGAGAAGGTGGCTGAGGCGTTGGGCTTAGATCAGAAGGTTTTCAACTTTCTAATCTATCAGAGTAGAAAGCCTTCCATAGAAGAAGGGGTGGAGATTCTTAAAGAGGAGCTCGAGGTGGAGAGTTGGTCTAAAGGATATTGCCCCCTATGTGGATCTCTCCCTTCTTTGGCCCTATTGAGAGGGGAAGGGGGGAAGCGGTATCTTCGGTGTTCCTATTGTGGTTTTGAGTGGAGGGTAGATCGACTCTTCTGTCCGTTCTGTGGGAACAGGGACCAGGGAACCCTTCAATATTTTTTTGGGGAAGGAGAGGAGACCTTTCGAATGGACACCTGTGAGAAATGCCATCAGTATCTCAAGACTATAGATACAAGGGTAATGGAAATGATTGATCCCGAGCTTGAGGATATCGCTACCCTCCATCTGGATCTTCTGGCTTCCCAAAAAGGCTATCGGCGCCCTGTTCCTCATCCCTGGAATCCTTAAAAATGGATCAGGTGGAGAAATGAGTTTGAAAAAACGAAAGGTTTGCTTCTGGGTTCTCCTTCCTTCCTTTTTAGTTCTTCTTGCTTGTGAGCATCCACCCGAGAGAGGCCCAGAGCCCCTTGAAGGGTTTTTCGAAAAGGTTACGGCCCTCGTGACCGCTACTTTACGAAGCCACCTTCGAGGAGACCTTTCAAAACAGAGGCTCCTTGAGGAGAGAATTCCGAGCTTTGAAAAATTGACCCATCTCAACCAGCTTACCACCGAGATGAAGGGGATCGAATCCCTTAAGGATCTGGCATATCTCATTGAGAAGGATGTCTTTTTTGAACTCCAAAAACCGGAACATAACAAAGAGAGAGACCAGTTCAATTCTCCAGAAATTCAGCGCCCCCTGATTTTATCGATTACCTCAGGAATGAAAAGGGCTCTCGATCAACTCCGAGAACGAAAGGATGCGAATTAAAAAGGCTTTAGTTTTAAGCGGGGGAGGAGCCAAAGGAGCTTTTACTGTTGGCGCCCTGAAGTATTTGATGGTGGAATTGGGAATGCGTTTTGATCTGGTCGTCGGAACGAGCACCGGTTCCCTAATTGCCCCTCTGGTGGCTATTCAGGACATAGCCAATCTCATCCACTTCTATGAGAATGTAGAACAACAGGATATCCTCATCGATCGCCCTGACCTTTTTGCTTTTCTATTCTCCGATGCCCTGAATGATTCAACCCCCTTGGAGAGACTTATCCAGCGTTTCTTTGGGGAGGATGAGCGGTATCGGAGGCTCCTTCAATCTAAAACGGAGGTATTTATTACGGTCGTCAATATGCAGACCGGAGAGGTGGAATACGGAAATCCCCATCAGGATCCCAAGCCCGTCTTTCTCAAGAAGATTCTGGCTTCTGCCTCTGTGCCTGTGATGATGCCTCCTGTAAAAATAGGAGGAAGCCAATATATCGACGGGGGAGTGAAAGAAATTGCCCCTTTGAGCAAGGCGATCGATGAGGGAGCCACCCATATTGTTTCCATTGTCCTTTCTCCGGAAGTCAACCATCGGCCCCCTGTGCAGAAGGAATTTAAGAGTTCGATGGAAATTTTAAAGAGGACTCTTGAACTTCTTACCGATGAAATTGTGGATAATGATTTAAAAGTGGCTGCCCTCTATACCGAGGCTATCCGCTATATCAATGGGATTAAGAAGAGAGGGAAAGAAAGGCTTGGCTTGAATTCTTCTCAGATCAAAAGCCTTTTTCAAGGAGATCAAAATCCTTTTAGAGGAAAGAGAACCGTTCACCTCACCACGATAAGACCCGAAGAGCCACTCATCGCCTCTTCCCTTGAATTTCGTCCAGATCAGATGAGAGAGATGGTCGACAAAGGTTACTTCCGAGCAAAAGAAGTTCTGAGAGAGAAGGAACCTTATGGCTTGTTTTGAAAGATAGAGTAGGCTATAAATAATTCAATTCCATTGGATATGATCGACCTTATTCTTCTTCACCCCCCTGCCTTTTATGACTTTCGAAAAAGACCGGGAGTCTATGGTCCTATCAGCGATGTGGTTCCCTCCACTCCTGTCTTTGAGATGTATCCAATCGGGTTTGCCTCTCTCTCCGAATATCTCGAAAGGCATGGCCTGAAGGTAAGAATCATTAATGTGGCTATGAAGATGCTTAAGGATGATGGGTTTGATGTGGAAAGGTTGATCCAGAAGAATAAGGCCTTAGCCTTTGGTCTGGACCTTCACTGGATGGCTCATGTTCAGGGAGCCCTCGCCCTTGCAGAGATCATCAAAAAATATCACCCTCATACTCCTGTCATCTTGGGAGGACTCTCTGCCACTTATTATCATGAAGAGATCCTCCGGGAGTATCCCTTTATCGATTTTGTCATGAGAGGAGATTCTACCGAGAAACCTCTTCTTGAACTCTTACGCACTCTAAAAAACGGTGGAGATTTTCAGAGGATTCCGAATCTGACCTATCGAGACAGAGGGAATGGCATAAAGGTCAACCCCCTCAGCTATGTTCCGGAGAATCTGAACGATATCGCAATCGATTATCAGCATATCATGAAGAAGGTGGTGAGGTATGCGGATCCGGTGGGCTATCAACCCTTTATCGATTGGTATACCTATCCGGTGACCGCGGTCTTCACCTGCCGGGGATGTAGTTATCATTGCAAAACCTGTGGGGGCTCTTCCACCACCTTCCGGACCATGGCCAATCGCCTTAAACCTGCCTATCGGGATCCGAAACTTTTGGCTCAGGATATCTTTGATGTCTCAAGCCATCTCAATGCTCCCATCATGGTGATCGGGGATATTTTCCAACCTGGGGAGGAGTATGGATTTTCTTTCCTCGAAGCATTGAAGAAGAGACGGATTAAGAACCATATTGCCTTTGAATTCTTCGTTCCTCCAAATCGGAGACAGTTGGAAAGGATTGCGGAGTCGGTCATCAATTTCAACATCGAGATCTCTCCAGAGTCCCATGATGAGGAGGTTCGAAGGGTCTTCGGTCGGCCCTATAACAATGAGTCCCTAGAAAGAATGATTGGCGATACGATTGAGCTCGGGTGTAAACGAATCGATCTCTTCTTTATGATCGGGCTTCCAAAACAAACCTATGACTCTGTCATGGGAACCGTGGACTATTGTCGATCCCTTCTTGAGCGGTATCAGCCCTATCGTCGACTCTACCCCTTCATTTCTCCCCTCGCTCCCTTTTTAGATCCCGGAAGTATGGTCTTCGAGCATCCCGAGAGGTATGGATATCGTCTTCTCTATCGTACGATCGAAGAGCACCGCCAGGCCCTTCTTTCTCCAAGCTGGAAATATATCCTCAACTACGAGACGGAATGGATGGATCGAGAGACGATTGTCGCCAGCACCTATGAAGCGGGGAGGCGACTGAATCGCCTAAAGGCAGAGTTTGGTCTGATCGACCCAAAGACAGCAGAGGCGGTAGAAAAAAGGATCGGATTGGCTCTTCAAGTTTTAAAAGAGATTGACAGGATGATGGCCCTTCCGGACCGTCGGGAGAGGGAGGAGGCCCTTTCAGAAATCATCAAGAGACCTCTACCGCTTGAGACCTACAGTATGTCTACCGTATGTGAAAAGAAGGAATTGGAATGGCCCACCCAGCTCATTCGAATGAACCTTTTTAAAATTCTCAAGACCCTCTTCAGCAGAAAAAAGAGAGAGATAAGGCAATGACGATATCCCTTCGCCAGGAGATTCTTCGGAAGATTCCAAGTGTGGAAGAGATTCTCTCCCAGAAAGAGAGCCTCGATCTTCTAAAGGTCCATCCCCGAACGGTTTTATTGGAGGCCATTCGAAAGGGGTTAGGAAGGATTCGAGAGGAGATCCTTCGCGAAGAAGATCTCTCAAGGTTTGATGATCAGTTTTTTACAATGGCCCATCTCCTTCCCTATATTCAGAAGGAACTCGACCTTCTGGTCAGGCCCAAACTCCGTCGGGTCATCAATGCTACAGGGGTGGTCATTCATACCAATTTAGGAAGGGCCCCCCTTCATCCACAGGCTCTTCGACATCTCGCAGAGATCTCCAAGACCTATTCCAATCTCGAATATGATCTCTCCTTAGGTGGGCGAGGAGATCGTTACAGCCATGTGGAGGAACTCCTCTGTCGACTTTCAGGGGCAGAATCGGCTATGGTCGTCAATAACAATGCGGGCGCGGTGCTGCTCTGTCTTAACACCTTAGCCGAAGGAAAGGAGGTCATCATTTCGAGAGGAGAGCTGGTGGAGATCGGAGGTGCCTTTCGGGTTCCAGATGTGATGAGGAGAAGCGGGGCGATTCTCAAAGAGGTAGGAACCACAAACCGAACCTATCTTCGAGATTATCAGAGGGCGATCGGTCCAGAAACGGCCTTGCTCCTGAAGGTCCATACGAGTAATTTCAGGATCATGGGTTTTGCCTCTGCGGTGACCCTTGCTGAACTGGTTCAATTGGGAAGGGAGTATCGTCTCCCTGTGATGGAAGATTTGGGAAGCGGTTGTTTTGTCGATCTCAGCCAGTATGGATTGGAAAAAGAACCCACGGTGCAGGAGGCCATCCGAACCGGGGTGGATGTGGTCTGTTTTAGCGGGGATAAACTCTTAGGAGGCCCTCAGGCTGGAGTGATTTTAGGGAAGAAAGGAATATTGGATTCGATTAAGGTGAATCCTCTCACCCGGGCTCTAAGGATTGATAAACTGACCCTGGCTGCTCTGGAGTCCACCCTCCTTCTCTATCAAGATGAAAAAAAGGCGATGCAAGAGGTTCCTACCTTGCGGATGTTAGGCCTGGATCTTAAGCGATTGAAGAGAAGAGGGAGAAGGCTTTTGAGACGTATCTCTGAGTCTCTCGAAGGAAAGGCCGCGATCTTTCTCAGGGAGGATGTTTCCCAGGTAGGGGGAGGGGCTTTGCCTTTACAATCTTTGCCCACGATGGTCCTTTCGATCAAACCCGTTCACTTCTCGGTCAATGTCCTGGAGGAGAGGTTGCGTCAAGAGGATCCACCCATCATTTCTCGGATCAGCAAAGAGGAACTCCTTCTGGATATGAGGACACTATTTGACGAAGACATTCCCCTTCTTGCACAGGGAATTGAAAGGGCCTTTCTTTCACTCACTCAGGATGTTCCCCTCCACTCGTGAATCTCCTCCAAATTTCTTCCATCCCACCTCACGGATTTGTCACCCCATATTGATCCCGATAAAAAGGGATAGAATCTTAAAAACTCCTTTGGCAATTCCCATGATGATCAAAATCCCCAGGAAAGAGCCGATCATCAAAAGGAGAGTCCCTTCCATCCGATCCTTTTTGAGGAAAAAACTTACCACGCTTCCGGAGAGAATTCCAAAGCCGCGGATGGGAAGGGCGGAGAGAAGGACGAGGCCGATATCTCCGAGGGAAAGGATTTTTTTCATCAAAGGTCTTCGATTCAAGTTGGAGATCACTTTATCTGCTTTTTGGGTGAGCCAACGCACGATGAAGAATCTCTTACTGGATTTTTCGAGCAGAATCCCATAGATAGGGATCTGGATATAATCATAGAGAAGGGCCAAGGGGAAGTAGATAAAGACAGACATCTGATTGAGGATAGCAAAAAGGACCGAGAAGGATCGGCCAAGGGTAAAATGGATCAAGGTAAAGATGAGGATGAGGTTTCCGGTACCGGTTAGGGATTCCATTCTCGGCTTATTATAAAAGCAGAATAACACTCTTTAGGAGAGATTCCAAGATGGAGGAGAGTGTGGATCTCGTGGTCTTTGCTTTGAAGGGTGATATAGGAAAGATCACATTCCGGGTCTGGAAACTGGTAATTGATCGTCGGCGGAATGAAACTGTACTCCATGGCAAGTAAGTTGGCTACCATTCGAATTCCACCCATCGCCATCGCTTCCCCCAGCATCCCTTTCACCGAGCTGACAGGGATGGAATGGGATTTATTTGGAAAGAGATCATCGATGGCTTTTGCCTCCAGAGAATCCACCTCTTTTGATGAATTTCCGGCCCCACTGATATAATCGATCCGGATCTCCTGTCCTTTTGGAAGAGCCAGCTGGATGGAACGACATAGATCCTTCACCTCTCCTTGATAGGAGGAGCCTACCAGGCTATAACCTGAAATGGTACCTAAAATTCTTGCACCTCTCCGATGGGCATGCTCCTCTGATTCCAACGTGAGGATTCCCGCCCCTTCTCCCAGAATGATCCCGTTTCTCATTCGATCATAAGGAGAGGACCGTTCTCCATAGCCCTTATCCGTAGCAAGAAGATGGAGGTCGGAGCATCCCCGAAATAGAAATTCACTGAGTTCATCGACTCCTCCTGCAAGGATGAGATCAGCCCTTTTGGCGTGAATTTGATCACAGGCAAAAAGGATGGCTGCCTCTGCGGTGCAGAAGGATTGAACCAGGGTGGCGTTCACACCCTGAATCCCGAGTTCGATGGATACGTAACTGGCAGGGGCATTCGGCACCGTGTTTGGAAAGAGCATTGGATTGAGGTCAAGGAACCCTTTCAGGACTTGGGCACGATGAAACTCTTCTGAACTGGAGAGACCACAAAAACCTGAACCCAAGACGACTCCAACCCTCGAAGCATTTTCACTGGTGACAGAAAAACGAGCATCGGCTAAGGCCAGTTTGGAAGCGGCAATGGCAAACTGACTGGCTCGATCGAGCCGTCTGATCTTACTTGGGGCAATGAAGTCTCTGGGATTAAAATTTCGAATCCTTCCTCCTTTTTTAGAGCGGGAGAAACGGGTATCGAATTCTTTGATCTCATCGATCCCAGATTTTCCTGCCTTTAAGGAGGAGAGAAACTCCTCCTTTCCGATCCCGATCGAAGAAACGACCCCAACCCCTGTAATACAGACCCGATTATTCATACACCTTTTCTTCTTCCCCTTCGAGGTCTCCTGCGTCCTTCTCGACCTCCCTTGAATCTTCCGCTCTGGATAAGACTTCGTTATAGAATTCGTGTTGGATGAGGAGATCCATAATCTCATTCGTTCCTGTCCAGATCATCTGAAGCCTTGCATCCCTAAAAAAGCGTTCGATGGGATAGACATTGGTATACCCGATTCCTCCCATGATCTGCATCGAATGGTTGACCACCTCCCAGAGCATCTCCGTGGACACCTTCTTGGCCTCTGAAACGAGTCGCCTTGAATCAAGACCCTGATCCACATGCCTTGCAGTGACATAAACCAGACTTCTGGCCGCATCCAATTTTGCAATCGAATCGGCCACCTTGAAACTGACGGCCTGGAATCGGCGAATTCGTTCTCCGAAGGCCTTTCTTCGATCGCTGTATCGAACCGCGATCTCTAGGCAACATCTGGCCATCCCGAGGGCTCCTGCAGCGGTGGTCAACCGTTCTGGGATCATCATTCGGTTAAACACGAGTGCTCCTCCATGTTCAGGGCCTACGAGATTCTCTTTCGGTACCTTGACGTCGCGAAAATAAAGGCGACCCGTTCCCCCTCCTCGGGATCCTAAGAGTCCATAAACATGTTTCACCTCCACACCCATCTCCCTTTCAACAATAAAACAAGAGAGGGATTTATGAGGTTCGGCTTCGGGTGCTGTCTTGGCATAGACCAAAAAGTAGTCCGCCCCTTCTGCACCCACCACAAACCGTTTCTGACCATTGAGGATGTAATGATTTCCATCTTTTTTAGCGTAGGTTGTGGCACCAAAAAAATCTGAGCCCCCTCGGGGTTCGGTCAAGGCTTCGGCACAACAGAGGTTTCCCTCAAGGGTAGGTTTTAGATATTTTTCTTTCTGTTCAGGGGTTCCAAAGCGGTGGATGGCTTCGCCGACGATACTCACCAAGGAGTAAAGACAGGTCATTCCAGAACCCAGTACCCCGATCTCTTCAATGGCCGCCACTTCTCCTGTCCATTTCATTTCCCTTCCACCCCATTGCCTTGGGAAGCGCAGGCCAAGGAGATTTTCTTCTGCCAAACTTTTAATAAATTCTTTTGGGTATTTTACTTGGTCTTGATCCATAGCTCGAATGAGAGAGCTTGGGACCTTTTCACGAACAAATCTTCGGACCTCTTGTTTTAATTTTTTTTCTTCTTCGGTCAAAAGAATCTCAAACATCGATTTTCTCCTATAAATGGAATTTTTAATCCATGGATTGATTTGATTTTTTACCTAAAACGGCTAAAGAATCAAGAAATTTTTATGAGGAATAGGTCTTCTCCCTCCATCGCTGAGGAATCAAGTCAAGAGGGTTATTGGGAAACCCCTTTGTTTTGAGGTTGTCTAAGTAAGGCGAAATAGGTTAGATATCATTTTCATGAAACTTCTTCTGATCTCTCCTGAGCGAAAAAGACGAAGAGAAGAGGCTTTCCTTTTTAGACTCAGTTTTCTGAATCTTCCCTATGTAGCTTCGGTCACTCCTTCGGAGGTGGAGGTGAAAATCGTTGACGAAGCTTTTGAGAAAATCAATTTTGATGAAAAAGTGGATTTGGTGGGTCTCACTGCTCAGACTCCCGCTGCTCCGAGGGCCTATCAGATAGCCATGGAGTTTAAAAAGAGAGGAGTTTCGGTGGTCATGGGGGGTGCCCATGCCAGTATGCTTCCAGAAGAGGCCCTTCGCTATGTGGATGCGGTCGTGATTGGAGAGGCCGAAGAGGTCTGGCCAAGGCTGATTGAAGATTTTAAGAAAGGCCAAATGAAACAGATCTATCAAGCAGAGGGATTCGTAGATCCCTCCTCCTTACCCCTGCCCAGAAGGGATCTCATCCATGAGAAGTTCTATTTCCCGTTGAAGTTGATCGAAACCACCCGAGGTTGTCCTCATCGATGTGACTTCTGTGGGGTTTCTAAATTTTTCGGGTTTCACTACCGAAATCGCCCCATTGCTGAAATCGATCGAGAACTCCAGACCCTCTTCACCAAAGGACCGGTTATGAGCGGAATCTCGAAAAAGATCCTCTCCTTTTTCAGTAAGGATCTCCCCTACTTTCTCAAAAAAAGACTCCTCTATATCATCGATTCCAATATTGCTGGAGACAGGCGGTTTGCTCTGGACCTGGTAAGGCTTCTCAGGGAATATGACCTCCTCTGGTGGGGACATGCACCTGTCTCGGTTGCCTTTGACCGAGAACTCCTTCAGGGGTTTTCAGAAAGCGGCTGCATCGCCCTTAATATTGGATTCGAGTCATTTTCTGTAAAGAACCTTAAGACCATGGGGAAGGGCTTTAACCAGCCTTCTCGATACGGAGAGGCTGCGCAGAGGATACACGATCAGGGAATCGGGATCATGGGGACTTTTATTGTGGGTTTAGATGACGATGATCCAGGGGTGTTTCAAAGAATTCTGGATTTCTGTATCGAGTATCAAATCGATTGGGCCCTTGCATTTATCATGGCCCCTTATCCTGGAACAGAAGCCTTTAATCGGTTAAAAAGGGAAGGGAGGATTCTCTGTGAAGAGTGGGAGAAATATGACTCCCTTCATGCTGTCTATCGGCCTCTCTTGCTGTCTGTGGAAGAACTCGAAAAAGGGATGAGATGGACCTGGAAGGAAATCTTTTCTTACCCTTCCATTTATAAGCGGATTCTTCGAAGACCCTGGATTCATCCCCTTTTTTATCTGGTGATGAATTTCCAATTTCACCAATTAACAAAAAAATGGTAAAATAATAAATGATGAATATCTACTTTTTTAAACTGGCGATTGTTCTCTATTTTCTCGGGACCATGGCCCATTCGGTTTATCTCCTCTTTCTCAAAGAGGATTTTCTGAGGTGGGCCTCTGGAATTGTCTTTTTTGGATTTATCACCCATACCCTGGCTTTTCTGGTTCGATATCTTGAGGCAGGCTACACCCCAGTGACGAATCTTCACGAATCCCTTTCTTTCTTTGCTTGGATGATCATTGGAGTCTTGCTGCTAGCCAATATAAGATATCGAATCAAGATGCTTGGCGCCTTTCTTACCCCCATTGCTCTTATCCTGATGCTTTTTGCCTTGGCCCTTCCTAAAGAGATCTTACCCCTTGCCCCTGTCCTAAGAAGTTTCTGGCATCCATTCCATGTGGTCTTTGCCTTTCTTGGCAACGCCTTCTTCACCCTGGCCTTCTGTTGCGGGGTCATGTATCTCATTCAGGAACATCAACTCAAATCGAAAAGGATGGGGGCCATTGGAAAGAGACTTCCCTCTTTAAAAGTTCTGGACGACCTCAACTATTATTCCCTCAAATTTGGTTTCCCCCTCCTGACCTTAGGGATCATTACAGGGGCGGTTTGGGCAGACTATGCCTGGGGTCGATACTGGGGTTGGGATCCAAAAGAGACATGGTCCCTCATTACTTGGTTTCTTTATGCCGCGCTCCTGCATCAACGCCTTACTGTAGGATGGAGAGGGCGGAAGGCGGCCCTGATGGCCATCTTTGGATTCATGACCGTCCTGTTTACCTTTTTAGGAGTGAATCTTCTTCTTCCCGGACTTCACACCTACTCTAATTGGTAAGGAAAAGGGAAGTTTATTTTTTAATTCTGGCCTATGGAAATTATCGTTATCGGTTTAAATCATAAGACGGCCTCCATTGAGATTCGGGAAAGGCTTGCCTTTCAGGAATCGGAGATCGAAGAGGCGCTTCGACGGATAAAAGCCATCCCTTCTATCAGGGAGGCCATCCTTCTTTCGACCTGTAATCGGGTGGAGCTCTATGCCACCTGCAAGGAAGTGGAGAAAGCCGTTCAGGAACTAAAGGAGTTTCTCTCCCAATTTCATCAGTTCCCCCTGGAAAGATTTGAAAAAAATCTCTATCTTCTTGTGGGAAAGGAAGCGGTAAGACACATCTTTCGCGTTGCCTCCAGTCTGGATTCCATGGTGGTAGGAGAGCCCCAGATTTTAGGCCAGATTAAGGAGGCCTATCAGAAGGCAAATGAATCGAATGCCTCGGGAGTGATCCTCCACCGCCTTCTTCATCGAGCCTTCCATGTGGCCAAACGGGTCAGAACAGAGACCAAGATCAGCAACAGCGCCGTCTCCGTCAGTTCCGTGGCAGTAGAGTTGGCCCAAAGAATCTTTGGAACATTGGAGGATAGAACGGTCTTTCTTATTGGAGCCGGGGAGATGATTGAGTTAGCGGCCCGGCACCTCGTCTCCGGGGGAGTGAGAAAGATCCTGGTCACCAATCGAACCTATGAGAGGGCAGTAAACCTGGCTCAGGAATTTCAAGGAGAGGCCATTCCATTTGATGAGATAAACCGTGGATTGAAAAAGGCTGACATCGTCATCAGTGCGACCAACTCTCCTGTGCCTATTTTTACATCCGAACAGATCAGCCGTGTGATGAAGGAACGGAAGCAGAGGCCTATCTTTTTTATTGATATTGCCGATCCCAGAGACATTGAGCCTAAAGTGGGAGACCTTGAAAATGTCTACCTCTTTAATATTGACGACCTCCAGAAGGTAGCCTATGAAAATCTGAAGGATAGAGAAAAAGAGGCAGAAAAGGCCGAAGGGATCGTAGGAGAGGAAGTGGAACGATTTGTTCGATGGTATCATTCCCTGGAAGTGACCCCTACCATCGTTGCCTTGAGGAAGAAATTCGAGGAGATCAGGAGGCGAGAACTGGCGAAGATGCTCTCCCTTCATCCTGAACTTACCGAAAAAGAGAGAAAATCATTAGAAGCGATGACCTCGGCGATCATCAATAAGATCCTCCATGAACCGGTCACTCAACTTAAAGAGAAGGACGAAGAGGCGATGTCCGATTTTTATATCGATGCTCTGCAAACCCTATTTCAGCTCCCTCAGAGCCCGGAGGGGAAGGAGGAAGAAGATGCCAGAGTTTAGACAGAATATGATCTCTAAGGAATGGGTCATCATTGCGACGGAGAGGGCAAAACGCCCCGATCAGTTTTTGACCAAGAGGGAGGAGAGACATCTTCCATCCCATCGAGAGGATTGCCCTTTCTGCCCCGGGAACGAATCGATGACTCCCCCCGCTGTATTTTCTATCGAAAAAGATGGGAACTGGTCTCTTCGAGTTGTTCCCAACAAATTTGCAGCCCTTCAGAGCCATTTGACTACGGAACGGAGACGGGAAGGACGATTCCTGAAGGCAGGGGGATTTGGAATGGCTGAGGTCATCATTGAAACCCCCATCCATAATCGAACCATTGCGACTATGGATGAGGAGGAAGTAAGGAATACAGTCATCGCCTATCGGGAACGTTACCTCTCCCTTTCAAAAGTAAGACAGATCGATCTCATCACCATCTTCAGAAATTACGGAGAGAGAGCCGGGACGTCCCTTGAACATCCTCATTCCCAGATCATTGCCACACCCATCGTCCCTCCCCATGTTCGAAACCCTCTCTATCAATCCCAACTCGCCTGTGATACTTATGGGAACTGCATCTATTGTGAAATGATGGAAGAGGAAATGAGACAGAAGGTTCGAGTGATTCAGGAGACGGAATACTTCATTGCCCTCTGTCCCTTTGCCTCCCGTTCCCCCTTTGAGACTCGAATCTATCCAAAGATTCATCGTTCTTCGTTTGGGAGTGTGGAGGATGAGGAGTTGATGGACTTTGCAAAGATTCTTCAGGATACCCTTAAGCGAATTCATCATGGACTGCAAAATCCGGACTACAATTACATCATCCGTTCTGCCCCTATCGAAGACTGTGATGTGAAGTATCATCACTGGTATGTCGTGATCGTCCCCAAATTGACGACCCCTGCGGGTTTTGAGATCGGAACAGGAATCTACATCAATACCACCCTTCCCGAGGAATGTGCAGATTTTCTGAAGGGGGTCAAGATCTAATGGGGGTTTTAGAAGAACTCCGGATCGGGACTCGTGGAAGTCCTCTCGCCCTCTTTCAAGCCAATTGGGTAAAAGAGCAACTCCTTCAATACCATCCCGATCTGGTCATCCATCTGATAAGGATCAAAACCACAGGAGATAAGATTCAGGATGCCCCTCTTTCAAAGATTGGAGGGAAGGGACTCTTTGTTAAAGAGATTGAGGAGGCACTCCTCAGAGGAGAGATCGATCTGGCTGTTCATAGCGTTAAAGATGTTCCCACGGATTTACCCGAAGGACTTCGTCTCTCTGCGATTACCAAAAGGGAGGATCCAAGAGATGTCCTCATCTCGAGAGAGGGAAGAGCGCTCAAAGATCTTCCAACAGGAGCCAGAATTGGAACCAGCAGTCTAAGGAGGCAGATTCAACTCCTCTCCTTTAGAGAGGACTTCCGTTTCGTTGCCTTGAGGGGAAATTTAGACACAAGATTAAAGAAGTTAGAACTTCTTCATCTCGATGGGATTGTTCTGGCCTATGCAGGGGTAAAGAGACTTGGATTTGAAGGTCGAATTACGGAGATCCTCCCCCCTGAGATCTCACTGCCAGCGATCGGGCAAGGGGCTTTGGGAATTGAAACGAGAGTGGGAGATGAAAGATGTGAAGGAAAGATTCAGATTCTTAATGATTGGGAATCTTCCATGGCTATCCGTGCTGAAAGGGCCTTTCTTCGAAGATTGGGAGGAGGGTGCCAGGTTCCAATTGCGGCTCTGGGAAGGATGGAAGGTTCCGTTTTAAGAATTGACGCAATGGTTGGCGCCCTTGACGGAAAGAGGTTAATCAGAGATTCGGTGAAGGGGCCACCTGATCAAGCGGAGAGTCTTGGGGAAGCGTTAGCCCAGAGACTTCTCGAGAAAGGGGCTGAAGGGATTTTAAGAGAAGTTTATCAGAGGAATGTTCCATGAGAGAAAAACCTCTTTCCGGAAAGAGAATCCTGATCACCCGAGCCCAAAAGCAGTCCTCCGAGTTTTCATCCCTGCTGAAAAAAAATGGAGCGGAGGTCATCGAGCTTCCACTGATTGAGATGGTTCCACCCCGGAGTTGGAGGAAGGTGGATCAAGCCATTGATCGATTAAACACATACGACTGGCTCATCTTTACCAGCGCCAATGGGGTGGATTTTTTCTTTGAGAGATTGAAGCAGAGGAGAAAGACCTCCAGGGCTCTTTCTTCGCTAAAAATTGGTGCCATCGGGCCTGCCACTGCCTCCCGGTTAGCTGAACGAAAGGTTTCGGTCCATCTGATCCCAAAGAAGTTTATAGCCGAATCCATCCTGGAAGCATTTAAAAAACAATCCATTCGAGGAGAGAGGATTCTTTTGGCTCGGGCCCAAAAGGCAAGGGATCTTCTTCCAAAGGGATTAGAAGCGATGGGGGCCGAGGTCGATGTCATTGAGGTTTACAGAACCCTCAAACCAAGGGGAGGGAGAAGGAGATTAAAGACCCTTCTCAAGGATGGAAAAGTAGACGTGATCACCTTTACCTCCTCTTCGACGGTTACTCATTTTGTCGAACTTTTAAAAGGAGACCGTTTAAAAGACCTTCTTCACGGCGTGATTATTGCTTCCATAGGCCCGGTGACCTCAAAGACCGCAAGGCAATGGGGGATGAAGGTTCAGATTGAACCGGAAGAGTATACGATCATGGGGCTTACCCGGGCCATGGTGGAGTATTTTAAAAAGGTAAAAAGATGACGAAAGATGGGACCCAAACTGAATTCGACACATCCATGAGCAAAGGGAGGATTAAATGACCCGAGATTCTTTGGAGGTCATCCTTTTTGATCTGGGCAATGTCATCCTTCCTTTTAATCATTTTCAGATTGCAGAAAAACTTTCTCGATTTACAGAAAAGGAAGAGTTTCGTGATCCTCGAACGATATTCTTATACCTTTTCGATTTTCAAAACGGAGCGGTCAACCCTTATGAGATTGGTCAACTCTCCACGGAGGAATTCTTTCTCTCTCTGAAAAAAGAGCTGAGGCTTTCCCTCCCTTTTGAAGAATTTAAACCCATCTGGAACGATATCTTCTGGGAGAATCGGGAAGTCTCAGAGATGGTTCGATCCTTTAAAGGGAAGAAGAGATTGGGACTTCTCTCTAATACCAATCCCCTTCATTTTGAGTATGTTCTTTCCAAATTCCCCGTCATCCAGTTATTTGATCGATGGATACTGTCCCATGAGGTCGGGTTTAAGAAACCGGCTCGGGAGATCTTCGAGAGGGCTATCGAATGGGCAGGGGTTTCACCCGATAAGATTCTCTTCATCGACGATATGGAAAGCCATGTGGCTGTTGCTTCCTCCCTCGGGTTTAGAACCCATCATTTTATTTCGATTCCAATGCTCAAAGAAGAGCTGTCTCGATTCTTGATTTAAAAATGAGATCAAGGAAATGGAGGGCTATCGGTTTTATCGGGGTTCTCAGTCTCTTTCTTTCTCCTTCAATCTCTTTTTCAGCCCAGCCAAATTGCTGTTCTGAGAATCCTGAGCTCTCCTACTTCCTTTATCCCAAACCCTATCAGAGATATTCCTATCTGGTTCGATATGAGACCTTCTATTCAAGAGTGTTAGAAAAGGAAAAGGGATTCTTTGTTATTTTACCAGAGGATTTCGAAAAAAAACCCAAGGATAGATATCCCATTCTTTTCCTCCTTCATGGATATAATTTTGAGCGGAGGGGCTTCTGGTGGAAGGTCCATTCACCTGAGAAAGCCAAGAGGGTGCTCTGTGAAGCCAGAGAGGAAGAATTTCATTGGCTCCTTCATGAGGATATCGCTCTGATTGCCTATGCGATGATGAACCCAAAGAATCGTACCTATCAGGATCTTAAAAGGGATCTTAAAGACCGTTTTGAGGAGCTATTCAGGTATGGAGGCCTGGATCCTAAAGACAATCTTCCAAATGAGATTGCCCAATCCATTGTGTTCCACAACCTCCTTTTGGGGAAAAAATCAGAAAGGCCTTTTTTTTCACCTCTTCAAAAGATGATTATAATTCTTCCTGATGGAGACAATGGATTCTATATCGATGAGAATGAAGGGAAGACCCTTTTCCCGCCCACCCAAAGTCGACACTCTTGTGACGATTTTTCTCGTGGAGAGTCTCTGAATTTTTCTCTCATTCCTTTCCTTTATATGAAACCGGGGGCTCTGGGGAAATATGAATCCTATTTTCTTGAATTGGTCCATTTTATTGAAAGAGATTCCCACTATCGGAACAGAATCCTCCCTATTCGAGGGCTTGGAGGATTCTCTATGGGAGGATTTGGGGCGATGCGACTCGGATTGAAATATCCTCATCTCTTTCATTCCATCAGTAGTCAAAGCGGTCTTCTCGATCTTGAACTCTTTTCAAACAAATGGATGCTCAAGATGGTTCTTCCTGAATTTTTAGAGATATTTGGAAGCCTTCGACCTAAAAGACTACCCTCGGCCTCCAACCTGGATAGTTCCTTTATTCGTTCCCATAACCCGATCCGCCTCGTTCAAGAAAAAGGGATTTCAAAACTGCCCCCTTGGATCTATTTTGATTATGGAGAGAGGGAAGGGATCCTCGAGATTATCCAGGGAAATAGAAATTTTGAGAAAGTGACAGGAGAAGGAACCCACGAGATTCCTGTCCAACCCTTCAATGGGAAAGCAGGGCATAACTATCGATTCTGGAGGAGTCGGTCCGGAAATATTCTTAACCATCACTCTGAAATATTTAAGGAGAAGATTGAAAAAGGATTATGGTTCTAAAAGGAGTCGATTTAATTTTTCCTGGCTCATCCCCATCTGCTCCCAGGCCTCAACGTAGACGGGTCTTCCCTTTTCATCGTAAGGATCGACCAGGATTTTTCTTAGAAAGAATGGAGAATTCCGGGTATGGCAATCCCTACATCCCCTTGATCCAAGGGCTAAAAATCCAGGTCGGATGTTGTGATGGAGTGAAAAGTCAACAGGTTGAGCCTGGTCATGAGGAATTTTTTCGACCCCACCCTTTTTATCTAATCGATAGAGGAATCCTCCTTTGAGGAGGACTGGAAGATTGGCAATAGGGGAGCCAAAACGATCTTTACTTTTCAATGCGATTAAAAAGGATTTGATCTCCTCAAGAGAGTTGACTTCGGGAATTCCATCTCCGTTGTCGTCTTTAAGAGGAGGCTTTCCGAGATCCCTGACTTTCCAGAGAGGGATGGGTTTGACGAGATGGGTGTGTTCATCCCAATCTCCCCAGTAAACAGGGAGAGCTGGCTTTACAGGGATGATTTTGCCTTTGTAATCCTTAAGAGCGGGATACCAGACTTCCTGTTTTTCATCAGGAGCAGCAGGTTTAGGATCCAGGGGATTACGGGATAAAAATTTTGAGGTTTCATAAATTTGTGTTTCTCCAGTCGTATGGTCATACACCAGTTCAACGGAAATGGTTCGAAAGGGGATGTGGCAGGTTTGACAGGCGATTCTCTTCATATGCCTTGGGGAAAAGGGATGTTTAGGCCTGGGCGCTTTTCTGTCTTTTTTCTTATAGTGACAATCCTCACAGGAGTTCATGGTGTGGTCCAGGTCCTCACGGACCGTCTGGGGAAGAGAGTCCCCTTTGGCAAGGTTATGTTCTTGATCCCCGGGATGACAGGAGAGGCAATCCATCCCTTTCGCTTTGTGGACATCCAGTTGGAGAGTCCAATCATAGCCCCTCTTTTTCTCTCCGTAAGGACCATGGCATGCCCAGCAGTTTTCATCGGACACGCGTCTTGTCATTTGGAGATGGAGATTCTCAAAATCAGCCACCTCTTTTTTTGTATAATCGATTTCCACTGAAATGGATTTCTCAAAACGGGAATCCCCATCGAGTAATTTGATCACTCCCCAGCCTGCTCCGACAGAAGGAGCATATTTAAAAAGTCCTCCTTTAAGAGCCGTGCCTCGTTGTCTCCATTGATATCCTTTGAGATGGCAGATCAAGCAGTCGGCCTCACTTACTCCACTTCGATCCCAGGGGGCCCCGTATTTTTCATTCCCAGCGGAGAGGGAGGTATAGTCTCCATCGAGGCGGGGATTCTCACCCCCCATTTCGTAACCAAATTTCTTGTTCTCTTCATTGTAATAGAGATACCCTCTCCGATCATATTCACTCCATCCCCCTCCAGGATGGCAGATTCCACAGTTCTGGACAAAGTAAAAAGAGGATTTGTCTATTTCGGAAGGATGGAGATTATTCTTTTTGGCTAATTGGCTTGGATCGGAAGAAGCCATTTGAACTTTTCCATACATCCCCGATGAGAGGTTCCAGGAATATTTTGGATCGTAGGAATCACTGACAGAGAGGTTCCCCCTCCCATCCGTTCTTCCTTGCTGGAAGTGGTAACCCATGGTGATCCGATCATAGTCGTGGCACGCTCCACAGGTCTTCTTAGGACTATAAGGAAGTTTACTTTCTATAGAGAGAGAAGAACCATCGTACCCTTTAAGGTCAATCTTCGGATGGGGTTTCTCCTGAGAAGGATAGGGAAGAGAAGGATGAACAATGAAATACACGGCGACAAGGAGAGATAAAGAGCCGGACTTCCATCGCTTGAGAGGGGCCATGAACTATAGTATAGGATGAAGAAGAGAAAGGGGCAAGAAGTTATTTCTTTCGACCTCTCCAGCGTTGAAATAGGGAATGTTCAATTTCAAATAGATCAAGGGCCTTTCCTATCGTATGATGAATGAGATCGTCAATACTTTTGGGTTGGAAATAGAAGGCAGGGATGGGTGGAAGGAGAATGGCTCCCAATCGGCTTACCTGAAGCATCAATTCCAGATGGCCCTGATGAAGAGGGGTTTCCCGAACCCCAAGAATCAATTTCCTTCGTTCTTTTAAGGTCACATCGGCAGCACGGAGCATCAGATTTTCATTGTAGGAATGGGCAATCCCGGAAAGGGTCTTAATGGAGCAAGGAAGGATAATCATCCCGTGGGTTAAGAAGGAACCACTGGAAATGGGTGCATGGAGATCGTCGTTCTCATAAACATGGGAAGCCAGGGCTTTGACCTTCTCAATCGTATAAAGGGTTTCCTCAAGGATGATCTGCTTGGCCGTGGGAGAAAGGACAAGGTGGGTTTCGATGTCTTTCTTTTTTAGAACCTCCAGAAGGCGAATGCCATAGATGGAGCCCGTAGCTCCCGAGATGCCGACAATCAGGCGCTTATTTTTCACCTTCCCTCCCATGGAATCCATCCCTTAAGCAGGAGAGGATTTCAAGGTTTTTTTCAGGGTCTCAACGACCACTTGAGCGAAGTCCAATTGGTTGATCTCCGAGTCCACTTCGATCACCTCTATCTCGGGATCTAAATTCCTTCTCAAGGTTTCAATAAAAACCTGATCCACCTCAGGATCATAGAGAACAGCGCCTTCCACACTGAGAGAAGAGAATCCTTTTCGGGGGATGATAAATTTGACCAATTTTTTATTCCTGTATTGGTTTAGCTTTTCAGCCACGGCTTTCGCAATCGTTTCCATCTCCTCGGCATTGGTTCTTGCCTGAACTCTCATCGCATCCTGGATAAGAAGTTTTCGCTCCGCGAGTCTTCGAGAAACCCAGAGAGGGTCTCCTTTCTCTTTTCTCTCGATGGGTCCACAACTGATCATATCAAACCCACAAGGAGAGAGGATATAAGGAATGGGAAGGTCTAAAGCCGCATCTAAACGATTCGGGCCTGAGGCTCGATTTCCTCCCAATAGATACTCGCT
Organism: uncultured Syntrophaceae bacterium; assembly: GCA_964570075.1. GTDB lineage: Bacteria > Desulfobacterota > BSN033 > BSN033 > UBA1163 > CALIBK01. The sequence goes on from CAZMWF010000067.1 coordinate 24,528, forward strand.
GAAACTGGCCGGGACTAAATCGATAAAGGCCTCAAAGAACCCTTGACTCACCAGATCTACCGCTGCCCGGTCTCCCAATCCCGTTGCATGAAAGGAGACCAGACTGTAGTCTTTGGAGAGAAGGTCTCTTATATAATGGGCCCCCTTGTCGCAAAATCCAAATTCGGTGATGGCAATGGAAGGTTTCTCTTCCTTTTTTAAGGGTTCGAACCCTTCAACCATTCCACAGATAGCATTGGCTCCATTGAGGGCAAGGGTTCTCACCAAAGGGTTAAGACCCACGGTATCGACCACACTATGCATCACGGTGATATCTCTGAGACTAAAGAATTCTGAAAGCCTATTGGCATAGGCTGGCATGGCTGTGACACTTGAAATCAGGACCTTGGGGAGGCCAAAGGGGAGGGATTTCATGGCACTGAGACTCAAAAAGGTTCCGGTCATTCCAGCAATAGCGATCACCCCCTGGAGTTGCCCTGCCTTGTAAAGATCAAGGATTTTTCGAGAGAGTCCTTCAGCCATCCTGGAGGTGACCTTCTCTCTTTCTTGGGTCGGTGCTTTTTTGATCTCTTCGATGGTGGTTCCCCCAAGTTTTGCAATTTCCTCTCCCGAGACTTCGGGTTTTAGGGAAGGGGAGATGGCCCCGGTTCCAATGCTGATATCGATCAAAATCGCTTGATGTCCTCGTCGTTCGATCTGATTCTTTATTATTTTAAGGGCCTCCTCTCTTTCATCTAACATCCCAATAATGGCAATAGCCATGGTCTCCCCTCCTTTTTTTCCATTTAGAACCCGTATTCTTTCCATCGGCTTCGAACCTTCTTAAGCACTTCTTCATCGAGCTTGATTTCTGTAGGTTTCCTTTCCCATTCAAAGGGAATACAGGCATCCATGATGATTCTGGAAACGATCTCTCTTGCTTCAATGGGAAGGGCAGGATCCAGTGGGGTAGAGCGTCCCCTTTTAATGATTTCAGTACTTCGATAAGGATCGTATCGGACGGCTAATGCCCACAGGACCCTCTCAATATCATCGGCTCGAATATCCTCATCCACCACAATCACTCCTTTCATTCCATAATGCCCTGTGGTCGTGGAGATCACGGCAGTCCCCACATGCATGGAGTGTCCGGGGTACATCTGCTTCACAGAGACGATCCCCCAGAATCGGCCTCCCGTTTCTGGTGGAATATAAACCGATTGGATCCCAGGGACTTTCATATTTTCGAGATCGGTCCAGAGGGTGGCGGTTCGGTTGAGGGATTGGATCATATGGGTGTCCGTCACCGGTTTGCCCACAGAGGTGGCCCAAAAGATGGGATTATTTCGATGGAGGATTCTTCTTACATAAAGAACAGGTTTGGGCCATTCTTCACCCGTCTTCCCGGAGTAGTACCCCGTATACTCTCCAAAGGGCCCTTCTTCTCGAAACCGTGATGGGTCTGTTTCAACCTCCCCTTCCAGAACGAGTTCAGCCGTAGCGGGAAGGGGCAATCCTGTGAGATCGCTTTTGATCACATCACAGGGATTTCCTCGGAGGGAACCTACGATATCGTATTCGCTCACGCCAGCGGAGACCAACGTACTTCCAGCGAGAAAGAGAAGGGGATCCCCACCAATGACCGCGGCAGCAGGCATCGTTTTCTTCATCTTTTGATATTTCTTCAGCATAAAGTCTGCGTGTTTTCCTTTGATGATCTGGACCCCGGTGGTCTTTTCATCCAAAATCTGCATGCGATAGGTTCCTAAATTGACCCAATCGCTCTCGGGATCTTTGGTAATTAAAAAAACAGCCGTACCAATGAAACGACCCCCATCCATGGGATAGAACTTAGGTGCAGGAAAGTTGAACAGGTTGACCTGATTTTCCTCGATGACATTTTCTAAAATTGGACCGCTCTTCACCTCTACCGGGGGTATCAATTTCTTCGTGGTCAATTCCATCCACCGTTTTGCCATATCACACATCGAAAAATGGTCGGGCATCCCAAGGGCGATCGCTAAACGTTTTGGGGATGTAAAAGCGCTCGTTAATACCGGGATCTGGTAATCCTTCACCTTTTCAAAGAGTAAGGCAGGTCCCTTCCCCTCCTCATTGATCTTCGCAATATGAGAGAGTTCAAGGTTCCAATCCACTTCGACCTTGATCCTTTTTAATTCCCCCTTTTCTTCACATCTCTTTATAAACTCTCTTAAATCCATACCCTCTCCTCCTTTCCGATTTGAATAGTCCTATTATCTTTTTTAAACCTCCTCTTGTCAATTGATTTGTTTTTATGTTTAAATAACTATTGGTTATCCAAGGAAGAAAAAATGTCCTTGCGGGAATCCCTTCATTCCTTGATCGTCTTTTACGAGGTGGCGAGGCAGGGAAGTTTTTCAAAAGCGGCTGAGACCCTTTTTATCTCACAACCTGCTGTGAGCAAGCATATAAAAGGTCTCGAACATCAATTGGGATTCGTCCTCATTCAGAGAGGAAAAGGCGAATTTAAACTCACCGAAGAAGGGAAACTTCTTTTTAAAGAAGCAAAGAGAATGGCCCACCTCATTCGAGAGGCTGAAGATCATATCGAGAGAGTCCAGAAAGAACGGCAGGGTTTTCTAAAGATTGGGACAAGCGAGTCCTATTCGAAATGTTTGATGCCTTCCTTGCTTTCGGCATTTCAGAGTGCCTATCCCCTGATCAAGATCTCCCTGGACGTGGGACATTCCGAGGAGATCGAAAGGAGTTTAGCGACCTATCGAAACGATCTAGCCCTCATTGCCGTTACAAAAACATCATCGAGATTTGTATCGATTCCTTTTTTAAAGGAGGAGTTAGTCCTTATTGTCTCTCCTTCCCATGAACTGGCTCAGAAGGAAAGGATTTCTATTCGAGAAATCCAACGGTTCCCTTTTATCATCCGTGCCAAGGGGTCCACCACTCGGAGGGTTCTGCTTGAGGCTTTTAAAAGGTCAGGAATTCGACCTTCTTTGCTCATCGAGGCTGGAAGTTCCGAATTTATCAAGCAGTGGGTTTCAGAGGGAAAAGGAATTTCGGTTATCGTCAAAAGGATTGTGGAAGAAGAGGTCAAAAGAGGGCTTCTTCGGGTGATCCCTATAGAAGAGAGGCTTACCCTTCAAGTGGCGCTCCTTTATTTAAAGGAGGAGAGGGTCAATCCTGTCATCCAGATTTTTTCAAGATTCATTCAAGAAAAAAGAAAGGAGTGGATGAGCTAAAGATGAAGATCGGAGTCCTATCCGATACCCATTTAAGGGAGCCCACGCCGGAATTCAAAAAGATGGTAGAGAGTTATTTTAAAGAGGTCGAGAAGATTCTTCATGCAGGGGACTTTGTGGATTGGTCTATTGCGGAGTACCTTTCGGGACAAAAAGAGCTCATCGCGGTGTGCGGAAATATGGATCCTTACGAGATTCGAAAGGCTTTTCCACAAAAGAGAATCATTGAACTCGGAGGGTTTAAAATCGGTCTGATTCATGGAGGAGGAGCTCCCCTCGGGATTGAATCAAGAATTCGAAGGGAATTTGAAAAGGTGGATGCCATCGTTTATGGTCATACCCATACCCCTGCTAACCACCAATCGAGGGGGATCTTCTTTTTTAACCCAGGCTCCCCCACCCACTCTTTCTGGCATCGGTCGACCGTTGGGATTTTACATCTCTCGGATAAAATCGAAGGGGAGATCATTTCAATTTAAAAAATCTATTTATCCAGAGGATTAGAGGACTTCTGCAGTTTCTGGAAGGATAATCCTTCCCTAATAGGGAGAGATGGGGTGATGCCAGGAATAAGTGAGCAGTTTTTAACCCTTAAAATTTAATTTGATAAATTAAATTTTAAGGGTATAATAAATGCTAATGAAACCTCGAACACTGGCTAAAACGATCAAGAAAGCCATGAGATCGTTTCCGGCGATCGTGGTGACTGGACCTCGGCAATCAGGGAAAACGACTCTTCTCAAAACGCTTTTCTCTAAAACTCACCATTTTGTTACACTCGAAGACCCTGACGTAAGGATGAGGGCAAGAGAAGACCCCATTCGTTTTTTAAATCAATTTGGACCACCGATCATTATAGATGAAATTCAATACGTTCCGGAATTACTCTCCTATATCAAAACGAGGATTGACCAGAAAAGAAAACCAGGGCAATGGCTTTTTACAGGATCTCAGAATTTCGTGTTGACGCAAGGAATCAGCCAATCTCTGGCAGGAAGAGCAGCCGTTCTCTCCCTCCTCCCATTCTCCTTTGCGGAGAGAATTGATCAGGGAGAAAAAGCCAAAGAGATAGGTGGTTTGCTAAAGGAGCTACCTTCTATCACAAAATGCGAAGCTAAAGTCTCAATTTCAGAATTGATCTTGAGGGGAAACTACCCGGAGATTGCCAGTAAAAGGACTGTTGATCGTCAGCTTTGGTGTGGGTCCTATATCTCTACTTATTTAGAGAGGGATGTGAGAAATTTGGCTCAAGTGGGCGATCTGGGTCAATTTGAAAGATTTCTCAGACTTTGCGCCATTCGTACGGGACAGATTCTTAATCTTTCAGAGTTAGCCAAAGAGGTTGGAATGAGTGTCCCCACCATGAAAAGGTGGCTTTCCATGCTGGAGACAGGGCATCAGGTGTATTTACTATATCCATATTATAAAAATATAGGGAAGCGAATAATCAAAAGCCCAAAACTTTATTTTAACGATACGGGTTTGGCTTCTTATCTTTTAGGTCTCCATGATCGGGAGGCTTTGCTTAACAGTCCAAATTTTGGAAACCTCTTTGAAACCATGATTGTGACCGATTTTTTGAAGAGATTCCTCCATTTTGGGCAAATGCCCTCGATGTATTATCTGCGGACACGCGATGGCCTGGAAGTTGATTTAGTGATCGAATTGGGTCAGAGGTTACATTTATTTGAGATCAAGTCAGCCATGACTATCATGCCTAAGCATACTTTTTCTCTTGCAAGGATAAGCAGGGAGTTGGGATCAATGGTTCAGAGTTCTGCAATGATTTCTGCTTCAGAGGAAAGTTTTCATCTTACCCAAGGAATATACAATTACTCCTGGAAAGATATTTTAACGTTTTAGGATAAATTTGAGAGGAAGGAAAATTGGGGATCTCAATTTTCTTAAGGTTTAGAGAAAAGGCCTCACAGGGTGGTTAAGGTGTGTCAAATAATAGGAGTTTAGAGTAAGATTTGTAGGATAAGGGTTTATCCCTTAATTAAACAATCCGTAGGGTAAGGGCTTGTCCCTTACCGAAAGGGGGTAAGCCACAAGGGCTTACCCTACAAAAATTAGAAAATATGCAACTTCCACTCAGATATATCCTCACCGTTACAGAACTCACCCAGGAGATTAAAGATATTCTTGAAGATAGGTTTCCTGACATCTGGGTCGAAG
>CAZMWF010000068.1:0-5624 GCA_964570075.1 uncultured Syntrophaceae bacterium
AAATCCTAATTCAATCCCTGTAAGGAATAGGGCTAAGACCACCACTAAACCTATAATCCCGATGGAGACCTCATTCATATTTTCCCCCAAAGATCTTTAGAATATCGCAAAAGAGAACCAGACACTGAATGAAACAGCAGATTCCCACCCCATAGGCAACCGGATAGAAAGGCATCTGGAGGGTAAGGGAGACCTCTCCAGATTTATAAAGATCTTTTCCGTAAAGAAATAAATTCCAACCAATCATCAAGAAGAGCCCGATGGCAAGAAATCGAGTAGCGATATGAAATATATTTTTAATGGTGTTAGGAAATCGACCAATAAAAAAATCGACAAAGATATGGCCTCTTAGCCAGGACGTATAGGGAAGAGCAAATCCAATGACCACCGCCCCTGAGAAAGCCACCAATTCATAGGTCCCCACAATAGGCCTTCTCATGAACCTTAAAATAACATCAGAAACGGTGAGTAACATCATGAAAGTGAGTGTAATTCCAGCGATGATATTAAGAAACCGGCTAAGCTTAAAAATCTGATTTAGGAATCCTTTCATGAATCACCTCTATTTCGTTGCCCTTGATCCAATAAAAAAAGGAAGGAAGGATAAACACCTTCCTTCCCTTTTTGGGTCTTATTTCTGGTATTTGTATATCGTCTGCAGATAGAAGCTAAGCACCTCTTCTCCAGGCAGTCCCTTATCCTTCATATTCTTTTTGTATTCGTTGAGAATGGGTCTGACCATTTTCTCCCATCTCTGGTCCTCATCTGGAGAAAGAGTGATAATCTTATTACCGCGAGCGATCGTGTAATCTCTTCCCGCCTTATCGATCTCATCCCAAACCTTTCCCTGTTTCTCAATATACTCCTCATTGATCTGCTCAATGATTTTTTGAACATCGGGAGGTAAAGAATTCCACTTGCTCTTATTCATTACTACAAACATCCCAGTGCTATATGAAGAGCCAAAATTTTCGATCGTGTATTTCACCACTTCTCCCCATTTCCACCCCTGGAGGGCCTCTTGAGGGGCCATGGAGCCATCCACCACTCCTCTACTTAATGCATCGTAGGTCTCCCCCATTGGCATGGCCACAGGAGTGGCTCCTAAGGCAGCCACGATCTTAGCCGCCATTCCGGTGCAGCGAATCTTCATCCCTTTAAGATCCTCAAGCTTATTTACCGGTTTCTTCGTGTGAAGAATCCCGGGCCCATGGCCATGGAGATACATGACCTGAACGTCATCGAATTCCTTAGGTTTGAATTTCTTATAATATTCATTGATCACTTTTGTGGCCACTAAACCACTCTTGATCCCTAAGGGTAGGTCAGACACTTCGGTGAGAGGAAATCTTCCTCGTGTGTATGCCATCACGGAAAAACCAATATCAGAAATTCCTTTCACTACCCCATCATAACACTTATCTGCAGGGGTTAGTGTTCCTCCATAAAACATGGTTATCTGAACCTTCCCACCTGTTCTTTTCTCGATCTCTTTTGCCCACTCTGTGGCTAAGATCGCATTTTTATGAGTCGCGGGGAAAAAGGTAGAATAGTTGAGTTTTATCTGAGCCATTGCAGATGGAATCATTAAGAAAAGACTCACCATTAACATAACCGACACCAATGTAAAAAACTTCCAATTCCTCATAACGTAATCCCTCCTTTCAAGTTTTTAGTTTTTGAAGTTTAATAGTTATTCTTTTCTTCACCTCCTTTCTCTATTCAATTTTGACGAAGGCGAAAATAATTTATTCGATTTGATCCAAGTTTAATTCATTGAGAATTTTTTAACAAGTATATTGATAACAAAAATTTTGTCAAGTGAAAAACGAAGGGGATCGACTACCCCCATGAGGAAGGATAATAATTTTATGATGGAGAAATACTCAGTCTTTTTGAAAATTCTCGAGGAGCAAAAAATGGATGGCGAAGGGGGTTATAGAAAAGAGGCGAAAAAGGGCTCGATCTTAAGCCTTGTCAAGACCCCTTTGTGGTGAGCCAAAAAAGTCTCTATCCCTGCCTTTAATTTTAGAGGGAGCATTTTGTCTTGGGGAAGTTCTTTCTCTAAATGGGACAGGGTGACTCGAAGGGCCTCGACGATTCCTCTGACCAGATCTTTGGATTCCACCTCTTCCCTTAATTGAATCGTCCCATCCCGATAATCAAACTCTCCGGCAAAGGGATCCAAAAAACTGAATTGCTCCGATTTCTCTATTAAACCCTTCTTAAAGTTCTTGAGAAACATCCCCTTTCTGGATAGGGTATCGACGATCCGTTCTGATTCGGATAGGAATTCTTCTAATAGGGAGAGGGTTTCTTTCAGGGTCTCGTTACCAGAGAGGTTCTTTTCTTCTTGAAGATGAAGCGGGACGCTTTCACCTTCTCCTTTCATCTGGAGTGACTCATTGTCTTGATGAGGAAAAACCTCCTTCTTTTCTACACCGAGAGGTTCTTGAGAGAGTTCCTTATTCTCTCTCCCGTAGACATTGAAAAGGGCTCCGTGTTTCTTCACATTTTCGATAAAAATGGGTATCGACATTCGACCGAATACCGCCGGTCCATTTTTGGGAAGGGTAAACATCTCGACCGGCTCTCCCCCCTCCAGAAAGAGAACCCCTATGGGTTGATGATCTTTAGTCATGACCTCAATAAATCCATTATGTTTCCCCTCCTTCAATTTAGTAAGAAGCTGATCGAAATGGATAAAGTTAGTCGAGAGGGCTTTAAACAGGGGTTCACATCTTAGATTGTTTGCCAGAAGAACGACTTGCTCGGGAAGCAAACGGTAAATGCTGAGAATCCCATCCTTTTGACTGGCCAAACGGAGCAGGTGTTGGATGGCCTCCTCTCCCAAGATCCTTTCGGAGACATTGTCCCCTGTGGCTTCTGCATCCACAATCTGGCCCGAATCAATAAGAAGAATCCCCCTGGTATCTGGAAAGTCAATTTCAATGGTCCCGCTGAAATTCTCTAACTTTAAAGTCGAAATGAGAGCGGAAAGATCGGTAAAGGAGGTCGAAAGATTTTTATGAACCACTTCTCCCTTTGGGAAAATCATGCGGACTCTCCTGAGCTCTTGGGCCTCTGGATTTCCCTTCTTCTTTGCAATCGTTCAATCGCCGCCTTTACACTGGCCTGCATCCTTTCGATGGATTCGGCCAAAACGGCGATTTCTCCTTTTGCCTTTACATTGACAGGGGTATCCAGTTCTCCTAAGCTGATCTTATCGGCGACTTCAGAAAGATAAAGAATCGGTTTGACCACGGAGCGTGCAAAAAAGAAGATTCTCACTAAAAGAATAAGAAAAACTCCCAGAATCACGACAAGGAAAATCTTTGTTCTATTCTCATACTCTTCCAGATATCTTGCCTCAATCACATTCATTTTTGCCTCAATAGCCTTGGAGGGTTTTGAGAATTCATCAATATAGGTGGTGGCGGCCACGATCAGATTGGTATCCTTGACAGGACAGAGATACATATATTTGGGGCGGATCTTTCCATCCGCATCCTTCCAGTCATAATAACCGTGAGCAGGCCCCTTTAAACTGGCTTCGAGGATCTTCCAGAAAGCAGGAAGTTTTTCAGAGAGTTGATGCAGATCCATTCCTACGATTTGAGGATTGACATGAAAGTAGTTGATCGCATTGGTATCATGGACGGCTGTATAACCCGTCTCTCCCACCTTCTGGACCGCAATCTCTTTTAACCAGGGATCCTTCAATAGATCTTCCCACTTTTTCTTAGGATGCAACTTAATATAAATTTCCATCTGTTTGGCCACATCTATCGCTTTCTCTCGAATGACCTTCTCCCCCAATCTATCCAAGGAGCCCTTTGACTCATTAAGGGCCGTGGAGGTTAACTCCCTTAGACTCTCGGAGCCCACATCTTTGATGCTGGTGAATCGGAATGAACCCAGATCCCAGCTATAAAAGATCAGAACCCCTGTGATGAGAAAGGCAATGAAAATCGGAATCATCACTCCCAGAAGTAATTTGGGAAGCAGTCCCAATCCTATTTTTTTCTTGATCGCCATAGATCCCTCCTAACTTTCAGTATTCTAACCCAGGGCCTTGGTCATAACCTGAATGAATTCATTCCTCTTGAAGGGGTTTGGAATCTCAGCACTCAAAGACTCGATCAACGAAAGGGCCTGTTCGTTTGGGAAAGAGGCCCTGGTCTGTTCAAATTCTTCGAGTTTATCTTCAATAATAAAGGGGGCTACAGGACCGATTGCCTTCTTTAACTCCTTTTCTAACAAAAGAAAAAAATTCTCGCCCACCGGCCTCTTCTGCACAGGTTTAGAATCTTCGACGGCTTCGATTAAACCTATCTCAATGAGCTGATAAGTGGTCTTTAACAATTTATAATCATCCCATTTTAGGATCTTCCCTATTTCAGAAATGGTCTTAACCCCATTCGTTAAAGCCAAGAGATTCCATTGATCGGCTGTAATATTCTTATCTCTTCCATCGGTTTGGATGGAAAGTCGAAAGACACAACTCCCAGACGGAATCAACTCAAAAATCTTCTCAAACTCCTGTTTCCTTGAGGACCAATTCAAGAGGAGCTGTTCGGTCTCGATGGGGATGGTCTTTTCTTTTGGAATGAACTCGGAATCAAATACGACCTTTCCACTCTTTAAGCCCATCAACGAGAAAAAGGCGCACTCCCCATTGAAATGATCCGTTTTCGCATGAACTATATCCCCAGATTCAAGATAGATCTCCCCACTCTCTTTGCCTCTAATCAAAATCCTCCCTGTGGACCTATCGATGAGCAAAGGCTTAAGGAGCTCAAAAAGTTTAAATTGGCTTAGATCACCAAGATATTTTTCAGGCACGATGAAGTTAAAAGCAAATTAAGTGCCAAAAATGAGAGGCAATTCCCTGCAGAGGATAAGGAAGTTAATTTATTGAAAATTAAATATTTTTTCTTTCGGAGAAAAAAGGGGACAACAGCGAAAGAGCCCTATATGGTCAATATTGGTTAAAAATTGGCCATTTTCGTCAATTATCCTCACTTTACCTCAATCGACATGACCATATCCATAAAACTCTTTTTAAATGATTCGTAAATTCTCTTTTCATTCCCGGAAAGCCTCTCTCTCTCCCAATCTATTCCTTCTGTGGAGATCTTCAGGCCAAACGTCTGAATATCTTTTGAATAACGGATTAACACCGCGTGTTCTCCTAAATAGATAAACTGGCATTGCCCTTGGAGGGCCCATTGGTGAGGAATGGTTATTCCCTTCTGAATAATGGGCTTCAAGGAAGAGGACTGAGGATTCCATGCAATTAACTGGATAAGATAGTCTATCTCGAGATCCCCCTTTTTAATCTTTCCCTTAGAATAACTTCTCTTTTCTGTATAAGGTTTGAGAGGGGGAGCCATGATTGGGGAGGCCTGTGGATTCGTTTTATCTGCAATTTGAAGAATGAACATCTCCTCTACTTTTTTCCCCTTCTCTCTGATATAGAATAAAACACGTGTCTGGGAACTTTCCTTCGGGTTTTCATGTGAAAAAGAATGGATGAGTCGAAGTTCCGAAGGGAGCTTCATTGAAAAAGGAGGTTTAACGGAAAGAAGATCCTTCCCTTTTATCTCCAGATCTTTCCCCTC
>CAZMWF010000069.1:0-23595 GCA_964570075.1 uncultured Syntrophaceae bacterium
GTAATCTTTTGTTGCGCAGGACCCGGCTATCAACAAGTTTTTTTAATTCTCTTCATCTCATATCGGGGACTTGGCGGAGAGGGTGGGATTCGAACCCACGGGGCTTTCGCCCACCGCTTTTCGAGAGCGGCGCCTTAAACCTCTCGGCAACCTCTCCTCTCCCCTCTTTCTTCTCTCTTCTATTCTCTATCCTCTATCCTCTATCCTCTATCCTTTTACTCACTCCACCTTCCCTGCTTTCGGAGTTTCGGCGAATCAAAATAGGATTTCGCTCACCGTTTTTTCCGTCAGAGACGGACCCGCCTTAGGCGGGCGAGAGCGGCGCCTTAAACCTCTCGGCAACCTCTCCTCTCCCCTCTTTCTTCTCTCCTCTATCCTTTCACCCACTCCGCCTCCCTCCGCTTAGAGACTGTGTCGTAATTACTGTTTTGTCACCCTGAATTTATTTCAGGGTCTCTAAGCCGTTGATTTTATTAGATGCTGAAACAAGTTCAGCATGACATTTTTTACTATTTCCCCGTTACGACACAGTCTTTTAAGTCGGAGGTCGTCGAACCCGATTCCCCTATCGGGGAAAGGGTTCTCATCCCTCCTTCAAATAATTACATACCTTCCAATTTGGCGGAGAGAGAGGGATTCGAACCCTCGATCCCGTTTTAGCAGGATACTCGCTTAGCAGGCGAGCCCCTTCGGCCTCTCGGGCATCTCTCCGAACTTCACTTTCCTCTTTTCTTTTTAAAAAAGTTTCTTAAGAGATCGGAGCATTTTTTTTCGAGAATCCCACCCTGAACTTCAATCCGATGATTCAATCCGTTCTCTTTGAAAAGTTTAAATTTTGATTCGACCGCACCAAATTTTTTCTCCCAAGCCCCGAAAACTAATCGTGAGATTCTCGCATGAATCATCGCAGAGGCGCACATGAGGCATGGCTCTGCAGTCACGTAAAGGTTCGTATGGTTGAGTCGGTAATTTTTTAATAACCGACCTGCCTTTCGAAGCACCAGGATTTCTGCATGGGCGGTTGGGTCATTTAGCTGAAGGCATCGATTATGATTCTTCGCAATAATCCTTTCCCCTACGGATAAAACGGCACCAATCGGGACCTCTCCCTGTTGAGCCGCCTTCCTGGCTTCTTCAAGGGCTATTTTCATCAATGCTTCGTCTGACTCTCTTCTTCTCATTGACCATTGAATTCGATCACAGATACATTTTTATCACACTTCCTCTTCGATTTCAAATCCCTGCCGAGTGTCTATGGAGGCCAGAAGAGGAATATGAAGAGGGCTTGAGAAGGAAGAAATTTTTATAGACGAGAAAAGTGTTTCAGAGACCACTTCCATGCCGTTTCAATGATCTCATCGATCGATTCATAGCGAGGTTTCCAGCCAAGGATCTCCATTGCCTTTTGACTGCTGCTGATGAGAATGGGAGGGTCTCCTTCCCTTCTTTCGGACTCGACCACCTTCAATTCTCTACGGGTCACTTTCTTCGCTGCCTCGATTACTTCCCGAACAGAATGACCATATCCGTTGCCCAAATTAAAAGAGTCACTTCGTTCTTTGTGGATAAGATATTGAAGGGCTTTGAGATGAGCCTCGGCCAGATCCATGACATGGATATAATCTCGAATGCAGGTTCCGTCTTTCGTGGGATAATCTGTTCCATAGATCTTCACTTCTGACCGAAGACCCAAGGCGGTATAAAGAACAAGAGGAATGAGATGGGTTTCTGGCTGGTGGAGTTCTCCTATCTCTCCATCCGGATCGGCACCTGCCGCATTGAAATATCTTAAATTGATGTGCTTGAGGCCATAAGCCCGTTCATAATCCTTCAGCACCTCTTCGATGATCAATTTCGTCCGACCATAGGGATTGATCGGTCTCTGGGGATGATCCTCTGGAATGGGAATCTTTTCAGGAAGGCCATAGGTAGCACAGGTGGAGGAGAAAATAAAATATTCCACTCCAAAGGTCCGCATCACCTCGAGAAGTTTCAATGTTCCTATCACATTATTTTGGTAATATCTTTCTGGATCAAGGATGGATTCCTCAACCAGGGCAAAGGCACTGAAATGCATCACTGCCCCAATCCTATACTTTTCAAAACAGGATCGAAGTTGCTCTTCCTTCAATAGATCTCCTTTAAAAAACTCTCCCCACTTTGCAAATTCCCGATAACCTCGACTCAGATTGTCGAAGACAACAGTCTTGAAACCATTCTGATGAAGAAATTTATTGACATGGGCTCCAATATATCCAGCCCCTCCTACGACCAAAATATAATCCTTCATAAGGATCTCCTAATGGAAAGTGTTTAAACCTTTTGAGTCTTGCGGTTTCTTGTTTTTAAAAAATAATAAAGGCAAAAAAGAGTAAGGACAATCCCAGAGAAATCAAGAAAGAGATCCATAACGGAGGCGTCCCGGCTTGGGAGATAAGATTGATAGATCTCATCCGCCATACCGATCGCCAGAGCGATGATCCCCGATCGAAAGAAAGCTTTTTTTTCGCTGATCTGAATAGGAAGAAGTGAGATGCCTGGATGAGTCAAAGGGAGTTTGGAGGTCGGGGGGAAGGAGAAGAGGAGCAGGAGACTAAGCATTCCATAAAGGGGGATATGAAGGAGGCTATAGGGGTTAAAGCGAGAGAGCTCTTTCGCCATAGGGGAATCGGCCAACACAAAGATCGCTACAATATAGATGAGGGTCATCATTCTTAGGGTCAATCTCATCATTGTTCCTTGAGCATCCCCTCACAGAGTCCCTTATTGCTCTTATACTTCACTTCTATTTTTTCGTCAAATAAAATAGTTGTCATTCGTTTCGAAATTAGATAACATCTTTAAGGGAAGAGTCCAAATACCTAAATCCAAAGATCAAAGGAGAAGAAGATGGATAAAGAATGGAAAGAACTTTTGGAGCAGAAGTTTCTCATTTTTTCAAAGAGGGAAGACATAGAAAGATTAAGGCAAGAGGTTCTCTCCCAATTCTTTAAACTCAGAGAGGAGCATAGAGACTCCATTCTCCAATGGCTGAAGGAGATGAAAGAGGCCATCGAAAAACTGAAGGAGGAGTGGAGGAGTCCAAATTGGGAGTCGGCTATAAAGGGGATAGGAAAAGAGATCGAGGAGATTTCGAATCGTTTAAATCAAGAGATTCGGAGAGAACTTCAATGGGTCAAAGAGGGACTTGAGAGTACCTCAGAACACTTAAAGGAAGAGGTCGCATCCAACCTTCAGAGAATTAAAGAAGAAAGTTTGTCTCAAATTTCATCCTCCGCTGAAGAGACCCGGATGAACCTTCGGGAGGTTCGAGAAGCTCTTAAAACGGTTGAGGAAAGATTAAACCGCATCGCTGAGGAGAGGACAATGGTGAGTGAAAAGTTGAAGGAAGGCTTTGAGGCCGTCAAGGAGGAATTGGGGGCCATGATTCGGTTCTCCTATGGAGATCTGGAGAGGCGGCTCAATGCCCTTGAGGCTCGGGTGAAGGCCCTTGAAAAGATAGTCCTTCCGTAATTTCGATCCTCCCCCTTTTCTTCCTTTTCAAGGGGAGTCTTGAGAGAGAAGCTTCTTCAATCTTAACGCGTTTTTCACAGCAAATCCAAAGGCATCGTTATTGAAATAGACAAACATCTCTCTGACCTTTCTCTTCCATGAAAGAATCTTAGAGGCCCACTCCTTCAATTCCTGATCCGAATAGTTGGAACCGTAGAGCACCTCACCCCCGTGAAGACGGAGATAGACGAAATGGGAGGTAATCCTTTCCATATAAGGGAGCCCCGAACCGTGGGCTATACAGAAGGCAAAATTGAAATCGGTTAGGATCTCAAAGGCCTCCTCACAAAACCAACTTTTGTCTCTGAACTCAAACGCATGGCGAAGTGGTTTTGAAGAGGGAAGGCTTGAGAGAAGGACACAGAATTCTTCCAGTCTCTCTTTTTTAAATGGAAATCGTGGAGGAAGTTGCCAGAGGAGGACTCCCAATTTTTCCTTTAATAATGAGGCATGCCTTAAAAGAAGAGAAAGGGGTTCACGGCAATCCTTTAGGCGTTTTATGTGGGTAATATAACGGCTCCCTTTGACCGCAAAGAGGAACCCCTTTGGAGTCCTCTCATACCATCCTTCGAAGGTCTCTTTTTTAGGGAGACGATAAAAGGAGACATTGAGTTCCACGGTCTTAAAATATTGGGCGTAAAATTCAAGCCATTTCCTCTGAGGAAGATCGGAGGAATAAAAAACGCCATTTCCCCAATGGGGGTAATTGTAACCGCTTGTCCCAACAAGAATCATGATTCAAAGGGAAGGGTATTCCTCTCCATCGAGATGAATGTTTAATGATAATAATTTTTGTTCTTCGACTCCCTTTTAAACCACTTTCTCCTGTAATATTTCTGCCTGAACTTTTGTCGGAAGAAGGGATAGGCCATGTAAAAGAGCCCAAAAAGGAGTCCTCCAAGATGGGTGAGGTGAGCGATTCCTCCTCCCGTGCCTTCGAGAGAGGAGAAGCCTTCAATAATGCCATAAAGAAGGACCATATATTTCGCTGGAATCGGAAAGAGGAAATAGATAAAGATGGGTCGGTTCGGGAAGAGCCACCCAAAGGCTAAAAGGATGCCATAAATGGCACCCGAGGCTCCAATCACAGGAATGAATTGGTTGGGGGAGAGAAGGACCGTTAAGACCCCTGCTCCGATTCCACAAAAAAGAAAATAGAAGAGCAGTTTCTTTGACCCCCAGTAGTTTTCCAACTCTCCTCCAAACATCCAGAGGGCTAAGAGATTGAAAAGAAGATGGGTGAAGCCTCCGTGAAGAAAGAGATAGGTGAAGAGTTGCCAGAGAAAGTATTTTTTCCAAACCAGCAGGGGGACCAATCCCAAGTAAAAGGTGATCCTCTGACTCACGAGGAGTTGGAGGAGGAAGATGGCGCCCATCAGGATCATCAATTTTTTAATGAGAGGAGGAAGACCATAACCAAAAGAGAATCGGTAACGGTAATAAGTCATGATGGTCCTCCAAGGAGGATTTTTTTAGAGTCGAATCCCATATTTTTTAATCTTGTATCGAAGGACCCGTTCGCTAATTCCCAAGCTCTCAGCAGCCTTTGTCTGAACTCCCTGATGATCTCGAAGAGCCTTGAGGATGAGATCCTTTTCTAACTGTTCCAGAGATTCAGGAAGCGTTTTGGGCTTCCCTAACGATTCCCACTCCTTTTCGGATTTTTCGTCTTGGAGATGAAAGGGAAGATCTTGAGTGGTAATGATTTCTCCTCGGCAAAGGACAACGGCCCTTTCGATCATATTCTCAAGTTCTCTGACGTTGCCGGGGTAGGAATAACGGAGAAGAAGCATCCGTGCTTCTTGAGACAGGTTAGTGACCTTTTTTTGATTCAATTGAGAATACTTTTTCAAAAAATAGTCGATCAGGGGAGGAATATCCTCTTTTCTTTCTCGGAGAGGAGGAATAAAAATGGAGATCACGTTGAGTCGATAATAGAGATCTTCTCTAAACTCACCCCTTTTCATCGCGTCCTCAAGATTCCGGTGGGTGGCCGCAATCACCCTCGCCTCGGTCTTGAGGGTGAGGTTGGATCCTAATCTCTGAAACTCCCTTTCCTGTAAGACCCTTAAGAGTTTTACCTGAAGAACCGGGGAGAGCTCTCCGATTTCGTCGAGAAAGATGGTCCCCTCACTGGCCTCTTCGAAACGTCCAATCCTCCTCTGGAAGGCCCCTGTAAAGGCGCCTTTTTCGTGACCGAAAAGTTCACTTTCAAGGAGGGTTTCTGGAATAGCGGAACAGCTTACTTTGACAAAGGGTTTCTCTGCACGAGGAGAGGCATAATGAATGGCATTGGCGATGAGTTCCTTGCCTGTTCCACTTTCTCCCCGAATCAGAACCGTGGAGGAGCTGGGGGCTACCCGGGCGACCAGATTCATCACCTCTTCCATTTTCGGGCTCTGATAAATGATGTGTTTAAAAGTATATCGTTCTTTGAGCTGGGCTTTTAAGAGCTTGTTCTCGTAGATCAGACGAGATCTTTCCAGAACCTTCTCAAAGATGAGGAGGAGTTCATCGAGGTCAATCGGTTTGGTAAGATAGTCCAGGGCCCCTTCCTTCATAGAGGCGACTGCCGTCTCCACCGTTCCATAGGCCGTCATCATCACCACCGGGAGCTCGGGGGAGAGACGACGGATCTCCCGAAGGGTTTGGAGCCCATCGAGTTCGGGCATCTTATAATCAATCAAGGCAATATCATAGACACTCTCTCGAAGCCTCTGAAGAGCCTCTCGGCCACTCCCCACCCCATCGACCTCAAACCCCTCCTTCCTCAGAAACCCTTCGAGGAGTTCTCGCTGGGGTTTTTCATCTTCGGCAATCAGAATTCTTCCCTTCTTCATTTTCCTTGATAAGGTTTAAAGATTTCTCTCAGGATTTTAATTCTTCCTTTTTACTTTTAGGTAATGTAATCGTCACCCGGGTTCCAATTCCCAATTCACTTTCTACTTTGAGCTCTCCTCCGTGAGCTTCAATGATTCGATGGGCAATCGGGAGACCCAATCCCATTCCTTTCTCTTTGGTCGTGTAGTAATAATCGAAGATTCGCTTCATCTGATCAGGGGCAATTCCACAACCCGTGTCGGAAAAGACGATCTCAACTCGATCCCGAAAGGAGCGAGTCGAGATCGTGAGGGTTCCTCCATTTCCCATTGCCTCCATTCCATTCTTCATAATATTGATCAAGGCCTGTGTCAACTTTTCCCCATCGATAAGGAGAGGGGGGAGGTCAGTATGCTCTAAACGAAGGGTGATCTGTCTGGAAATGGCTTCCTCTTTAAAAAGGTTGATCAAATGGTCGAGGAGCGGACCGAGCAGGGTCTCTTTCAGATGAAGCTGAAAAGGACGGGAGAGGTTTAAAAACTGCTCAATGATGTCATTGACCCTTCGAATCTCTTTATAGATGAGGGAGGTAAAAGAAAGATACCCCTCTTTTTTGGATTCCTCCTGAGGGGCATACTCCCTTTGGAGTCTTTGGAGGCCTAAACTGATCGCGTTCAGGGGATTTCGGATCTCATGGGCGACCCCTGCAGCTAAATGCCCCAGAGAAGAAATTTTCTCTGCCAATTGGATTCGGTTTTCCATCTCCTTCATTTTTTTAAGATTTCGATGTTGATTGATCCATATCAAGGTAATCGCAAAGAAACCGAAGAGAAGAAAGATGATAAATGAGAAGGCAACCCTCTTTTTGATTTCCTGGAGCAATAATAGAACCTCTTTGGAAAGATATCCAATTCGAACCAGTCCAAAGGGTTGGTCATGAAGATAGAGCGGTTTGATCACTTCAAAGATTTCCTCCCCTTCTGGGGAGGTCCAGATCCTGGAGAGGGGATTCCTTTGTTGGAGAGCGTTTTTTAAAAAGGAATCTTCTTCTCTTCGGCCAAGGTATGAAGGATCCGTATGGGCTAGAGTGATGAAACGGGTGTCCTGGACGGAGATAAAAAGGATTCCTTCCCTTAAGCTTATGTCTGAAATCGCTCTTTGAATTGCAAATTGACGAAGAAGATTCCTCATCTGTTCTCTATCCAGATGAAGGACGATTATCCCTGGAATCGTCTTTCTCTGAACTGCAATGGTGAAACGGTCAAGTCGATCAAAGGGGACCCCTAAGAAGTTAATCATTACCGTACGTTTTCCACCCATTAACTCCTCGAGAGAAGATTTAGAAAGAGAGGGGGGAGAAGAGGCTCTGAGAAGGTTTCCTTTGAGATCGTAGAGTTCGATGGAAGAAAGGGCATACTGTTGCTTCAAGGTTTGAAGATCCGATGATCCTAAGGGATGTTCTTGCTCTCTTTGATCGATTCGATGAGCGACATCCAGTAGATATTCTACTATCGATTCTTCCAATCCCCCTCCTCTTCCTTCTTCTATCGATGAAAGGGTCTCAAGGGCTTCAAGAATATTCTTTTCAAAATGTTGATGCAGAACCACCGCTTCCCTTTGGAGAAGATGGTAGAACCCCTTTTTGGTTCGATTAATCTCGAGCCAGCCATTGACCATCAGGATGCCCAGAATGGTTAAATACAGGAGAATGAGGTAGAGGATTTGGACTCCGCTCCTGCTGTTCCGTATCTTCATAAAAGGGACCTACTCTCTCAGTCTTCCTTCCCGGGAGGTTTAGGAGCCATCGGTTTCATAGGTCCATATCTTTCTCTCATCTGTAGATATAGAGGAAACTCCTCTTCTGGACACCAGAAAGGAAGCTGTTCAGATGGGAAAAAACTTCTGATCTTAATAAGATATTCTATAGTCCTTTCCTCAAGCCTGGCCTGGATTTCTACCAATTCGAGATATTTGGGTCGAATGGCCTCTTCCCGAATGGTGGGGTTTGTCAGTATTTCTCTCAGTTCGAGGCGTTTCGTAAAGAGTTGGGCTCGAAGAAGTTGGATCTCTTTCAAAAAGGTTTGCTGGATGAGTTGAAGCTCTTTTTGTTTTTCGGATGAAAGCTCTAATTCCGAAACTCTCGAGCATTTTGTCACCTTCCTCCAGTGCCCCATTCTCCTTGGGGAATTCGATGGATCTTGGAGAGGTTGAGAGAGGCCCACAGAATGCCAGGAAATAAAAAGTCCTATCAACCATAGACATATGGAATATTTGAATTTTGTCATTTTTCATGGCCTCCTTAACCGTGTTATTAATTAAAGATATCGAAACAGAATGGAAATGTCAAAAAAAAGGGAAGGCATGGCCTTCCCTTTTAAAGAAATAGAAAGGAGGAAAGAAGATCAATCGATCCCTCTACGATGAAGTCCCATTCTAAATCCTTTGCCAGGGCCTCCCAGCCCACCTCCATAGGGAAGAGAGGAGAGTTGTTCAGGTGTCAGTAATTTTCGAGCCTCCAATCTATGTTCGATCACTTTATCTCTCCATTGATTTTGAAGCTCTCTTAACTCTTTCTCTTTTTCCCGTAGGGCCTTTTCATCCGCCTTGGGATTTCTCCAGAGGGCCCGGAGTTCCAGCCTCTTGGTGAGCATTGAACCTCTCAACTGAGCGGTCTCTTCCTCAAACTTTCGCCTCAGCTCTTGGAGTTTGGCCTTCTGATCCGTAGTCAACGAAGACCAGAATTCCTGTCCTGCTCTTCCCCTTGGTCCAGGACCAAAAGCCAATCCTTCAGCATAGGCATAGGTGACGCCCAAGAGCAAAATCCCGATTAACCCTAAGGTGATTATTTTTTTATTCATTGTTTTTCACCTCCTTTCGATTAAGCTTTGTTTAATTATGAGCAAAGGTAATGCCAAATTAAAAAAATTTTGAAGAAATTTTTATCGAAATATAAAAATTAAAATTCAATCGATTTTTTAAGAAGTTGGAAGTCTCTAAGAAATAGGATAAAAAAATATTTCTAAGCCATTGTACGGGGATTTAAAAAACTAAAAGGAAGATTTTGTCGAAAGGGAAATGGTGCCAGAGGTTCTTTTTTCTTGGCGGAAGTTTTCCCGAGGATAAATTTTATATAACTCTTTGAAAATAAATAGGATATGAAACTTAAATTTTTCCCTTTTAATTAAATTCAATAGAAATTGATTCGACAATATTGACGAGCCATTCGACATCTTTGTCGAAAATTAAAAGATAAAAATCCTTGAAATGGATCAACGATTTTAATCCTGAATTCTTCAAAATTTTAATTTTACCTTGATAGATCATTTCAGAGAGAATATAATATCCAATCAAACATGATGATGCTTCTTGAAAGTAGAGTTTTTCTTTTATCAACCCAGTAGGGAGGAAGGCTTATGAAGATGGAAAAAGAGAGGATCAATCCTTTTGAGATGGCAAAGAAACAGATTGATATCGCTTCGAAGTACTTAAATGTAGAGCCTGGATTATTAGAAAGATTGAAGCATACGAAAAGGGAAGTCATCGTTCATTTTCCAGTCAAGATGGATAATGGGGAGGTGAGGATTTTTACAGGATATCGAGTTCAGCATGACGTCTCACGAGGTCCGGCGAAGGGAGGAATCCGATACCATCCCGATGTGGATCTGGACGAGGTGAGGGCTTTAGCTATGTGGATGACCTGGAAGTCAGCGGTGGTCAACATTCCTTTTGGCGGAGCAAAAGGGGGTGTCCAGTGTAATCCTAAGGAGATGTCTCCTCATGAGATAGAGAATTTAACAAGAAGGTTCACCTGGGAGATTTCGATTATTCTTGGCCCTGAGCAGGATATTCCGGCTCCGGATGTCTACACCAATCCCCAAGTGATGGCCTGGATTATGGACACCTTCAGTATCCTGAAAGGTTACTCTGTGCCCGGAGTCGTAACAGGGAAACCCATCGAATTAGGAGGGTCCTTGGGAAGATACGAGGCCACAGGTCGAGGAGTCGTCATCACCTCTCTGGAGGCACTGAAGCATCTTAAAAAACCTATCGAAGGGGCAAAAGTCGTCATTCAGGGATGCGGAAATGTGGGAGGAATAGCAGCCAGGCATTTTGATCGTTTAGGGGCTAAAATCATTGCCATCAGTGATTCAAAAGGAGGTCTCTATAACGAAAGAGGATTAGATATCAAAAGGGTTTTGGATTGTAAATCACAATACCAGTGTCTTATCTGTGATAAGAAAGAGGAGGAGGAGATTACAAACGAAGAGTTGCTGGAATTGGAATGCGATATCCTTGTTCCTGCCGCCCTGGAAAACCAGATTACCGAAAAAAATGCCCCACGAATAAGGGCCAGGATTATTGCTGAAGGGGCAAATGGACCGACCACTCCTGAAGCAGATGAAATCCTCAATGATAAAGGGGTCTTTATCATTCCTGATATTTTAGCCAATGCAGGAGGAGTCACCGTTTCCTATTTCGAATGGGTCCAAAATCTACAAGAGCTCCTCTGGAGTGAAGAGGAGGTGCTAGAACGTTTGACACGAATCATGCAGCGGAGCTTCAGGGAGGTTTTAGAGATTTCTCTTACGAAAAAGATTCCAATGAGAACGGCTGCCCTTGTTCTTGGAATCGGAAGAGTGGCCGAGGCCATTCGATTGAGGGGGATTTACCCCTAACCATCATCACCCAAAGGAAGCGATATGGAATATAAATATCCCAGAGGAAATGTCTTTTATCGAAAGCTGGATAGGGTTTACCCTTTAATTCATCGAGGAGAAGGGATTTATCTTTATGATGAAAAAGGGAAACGGTATCTCGATGGCTCAGGAGGTGCCTTGGTCGTCAATATTGGGCATGGGCACAGAGAGATTTTCCAAAAGATATTAGACCAGATGGGGCAGGTAGGCTATGTTCATGGAACCCAGTTCACCACACCCTCCATTGAGGAATATGGGGAAGCTTTAGGAAGGAGATTGCCTTCGGGGTTAAATAAGATCTATTTTCTTTCAGGAGGGTCTGAATCCATTGAAGCAGCCATTAAATTCGCAAGACAATACTTTTTTGAATCAGGGGAGGTGCAAAGATGGAGGGTCATTTCCCGCTGGAATAGCTATCACGGAAATACCCTTGGAGCCTTATCGTTGACAGGGAGAGCGGGGGCGAGAAGACCCTACCTTCCCCTCCTGATTCCTTTTCCCCATTTCCCGCCTCCTTATTGCTATCGATGTCCCTTCGAAATGACGTATCCTTCTTGCGAGTTGGAGTGTGCAAAGGCCTTAGAAAAGTTAATCCAGATGGAAGGACCGGAAACCATCTCTGCCGTCATCATTGAACCGGTTGGAGGGGCTACCATAGGAGCCCTTGTTCCACCTGAAGGGTATCTCCAAAAACTTCAAGAGATCTGCACACGCTATGGAATTCTATTCATTGCAGATGAAGTCATGTCGGGAATGGGGAGAACCGGCAAGTGGTTTGCGGTGGAACACTGGAATATTATTCCAGATATCATGGTGTTAGGGAAAGGAATGAGCGGAGGCTATTTCCCGCTTTCAGCCATGATTACCAAGGAAGAGTTTGTTGACCGACTCCAACAGAGAGGAACCGGGTTTGTCCATGGTCACACCTTTTCTCACCATCCTGTAGCCTGTGCCGTTGGGATGGCTGTCCTAAGGTTCTTCGAAGAGAAGAGATTGATTGAAGGGTGTGCTGAGAAGGGAAAGTATCTTCTCAAAAGACTGCAGGAACTCAAGGAATTTCCTTTTGTGGGAGAGGTTCGGGGGAAAGGATTGATGACCGCGATTGAATTTGTAAAAGATCAGAAAACAAAAGAGCCCTTCCCTCGAAAAGAGCGATTTACAGAAAAGGTGATAGATCGGGCTTTTGAAAACGGATTGGTCCTCTATCCTGGAACGGGATTTGTAGACGGGGTCAATGGGGATATGGTCATGGTTGGTCCTCCATTAATTATCGAAGAGTATCAGATCGATGAACTCATCGAGCTATTGAAGAAGACTTTTTTAAAGTTGAGCTGAGTGAGGTAAGGATAGGAGTTTTAAAGGAGGAGAGAATTTTAAAGAAAAAGGAGGTGAGGAATCGTCTTTGAAAAAAGATCGGAGGAATCGATGGCTAAAGACGCTTAAATGATCATTTAAAATTTATTCAGGGAGGGTAGAAAAATGAGACGAGTCGCATTTTTGGTGGTTTTAGTGATGAGTTTTATTATTGGCTCATTGGCTTTTGCCCAAGAGACCATAAAGATTGGGGTCGTAGGTCCCCGAACAGGTCCTGCGGCTGCCACAGGAAAGGCTTTTGAAGAAGGAATCGCCATTGCCCTCGATCACATCAATGCAAAAGGAGGGGTATTGGGAAAGAAGCTCGAGGTCGTTTTTGAAGATACGGGTGGAGTTCCAGAAAAAGCTGCTTCTGCTTTTGAAAAGTTAGCCACGAGAGACAGAGTCCCCATCGTGGTAGGAGAGAGTCATTCCTCCTCCGCCTTGGCTGAGATTGAAGTAGCGAATCGCTACAAGGTTCCCTTTATTATCTGTGAGGCTTGGCATGATGATATTACCAAGAAGAATTACAGATGGGTCTTTAGAGCAGGGCCTGTAAATAGTGGAGTCGTGGATTTCTATATCGCTCCTTTTGTTAAGGAGAATGGTTTTAAAAAGGTGGCCATCGTCAGAGAAAACTCCGATTGGGGAGTAGGGATTGCAGAACGGACGGAGTTCAATATGAAAAACTTTGGCCTCCCATTTGTTACTTTAAAAGTGGAACGGGAAAGTAAAGATTTCTATACAGAATTAACCAAATTGAAAGGGGAGAATCCCGATATCATTCTCGCTTATATCTATGGAACAGGTCTCCATTTCTTTGTAGCCCAAGCCCATGAGGTAGGGGTGACCCCTAAGGCTCTGATTTTAGATGGGGCCGGTCCTCCAAGCCTGTGGGATAGCTTCTGGAAGAATGTCGGGAAAGCGGGAGAATTAGAACTCTTTATGTCGAGCATGCATGAAAAGGTCCATCTCACTCCGACGAGCCGGAAGTTTTGGGAAGATTATAAGAAGAAATTTGGAAAGGACCCATCCGATTATAAAACCCGGTCCATTTATAATGTGGTTTTAATTGCAGCAGATGCCATCAACAGGGCCCGCTCTACCACCAACGAAGCTCTCGTTGAAGCCTTAGAGAAAACGAATCTTGAAGTGACGACCGGAATCGTTAAATTTGGGTTAAAAGTGGGAAGCTACGAATACCATCAATGGATGCCACCCATGCTTGTCGTTCAGTGGCAGGATCAGAAACAGGTCGTTGTATTCCCAAAAGAGGCCGCTACAGGAGGATTAAAGAGGGGAAAATAGTTTGAACTTCAGGCCCGTCCTGTTTCTTTACAGAAGGAAAGCAGGACGGGTCTAATGGGTGAGGGATGGCTGAATTTTTGATGTATCTAACCAATGGATTGGTGATGGGTGTGATTAATGCCATTTCCGCGATCGGAGTTTCTCTGGTCGTTGGGATCATGAGGGTCATCAATTTTGCCCATGGAGAACTCTATATCTTTGCAGGGTATTTTAGTTATCATCTGAGCCTTACCTTTGGGCTCTCTCCTATATTGGCCATGCCCCTTTCCGTCATTTTTGTTTTTTTGATGGGAATCTTAATGGAACGATTCCTCATTCGGCCGACCTATGGAGATGAGATGTACTCCTTAATCATCACCTTTGTTCTCTCCATTATCCTTCAAAATATCGCCCTTTTGATCTTTGGTCCCTATCCTAATAAACCTCCCACTCTGATCAGCGGGGCTACCAGTCTTTTTGGTCTTTTTCACTACGGGAATCAGAGACTCCTTTCCTTTATCATTTCCATCGCCATCCTCCTCTCTGTTTTTTATCTTATTAAACGGACTTGGTTCGGGAAGAGTGTGAGGGCTATCTCTCAGGATAGGGAAATGGCTTCCTTGATGGGGATAGATCATTTGAAAATCAACATGCTTTCTTTTGGTTTAGGAGCGGCTCTCGCAGGAGCGGCAGGAGTGATTATTGCTCCCATTTTTCCCGTGACCCCAACGGGAAGTTCTGCAATCAGTTTGACGGCTTTTGTCGTCGTCGTTTTGGGAGGAATGGGGTCGCTGAAAGGATGTGTGGTGGGAGGGTTGATTCTTGGGATTTTAGAAAATTTAGGAGCGGCCTATATCTCAACCATGTATCGCCACATTTTTGGATTCATTATATTAATTCTTGTTCTTGTCTTCAGGCCTTGGGGATTATTTGGACAAAGGACATGATGGGAGAATAGAAAATAAATGGTCTTTTCTTCTTGGAGGCCAATTAAACAGGCAATGGAGAGGGCGGGATTTATGAAATTCTGGATATTCATCCCATTGATCTTTCTTACCCTTTTTTTCCCTTTTTTTCTATCCCAATATTGGCTTCATGTCATGATTATTAGTTTATTCTATGTCATGATGGCTTCCTCATGGAATCTTATTGCTGGGTATACAGGGCAGATCTCTTTTGCCCATGCCGCTTTCGCTGGAGTAGGAGCTTACGTTTCCGGAATGCTGGCTGTAAATATGGGGATTCCCGCCTGGTTGGGTATTTTAATAGGGACATCGATAGCAGGCTTATTGGGATTGGGATTGGGCTATCTTTGCATTCGAATGGGAGGAATTTATCTCTCTTTAACCACCTTAGGTTTTTCAGAGATTTTAAGAATCATTATTACAAATGAAGACCGGTGGACACGTGGAACCATGGGACTTCAGATCCCTGGTTTTTTTATAGAGTATTCTAAGATGAGTTATTACTTCCTTTTTCTTATTGTTTCTGTCTTTTTCCTTTGGGTCATCTATCGCCTCATCCACTCAGAAATGGGTCTTAGCTTTCGTGCCGTACTCAACGATGAACTGGCTGCCTCTTCTTCAGGCATTGATACGATTCGGGTTCGAATTCTGGCGTTTACGATCTCCAGTGCGATGGCAGGAATGGCAGGAGGACTTTATGGACATTATCTGATGCTAATTACACCAGATATTCCTTCTCTCGGTCAGATGTTCTTGGTTCTTGCTATGGCTGTGATCGGTGGAATGGGAAGCTTCATTGGACCTATTTTAGGAGCCTTTATTTTGGAGATTCTTTCAGAATACATTCGAATCTATGGAGAGTACCATGTCCTTCTATTTGGATTGGTGGCATTGGGAATGGCTCGGTTCGCTCCAGAAGGGATAATGGGACTGCTCGAGAAGAGATGGAGGCTTAGAAAAATTTCATGAGGGAAAGGATCCTGGAAGGAAAAGGAGTGACCAAATCCTTTGGAGGCCTCATGGCGATCCATAAAGTCGATTTCTACCTCAATGAGGGAGAAATTGTGGGGCTCATCGGTCCCAATGGCGCTGGCAAGACGACCCTTTTTAATGTGATCAGTGGGATATATCCACTCGATGAAGGAGAGCTCTTTTTTAATGGGACATCGATTTCCTCTTTAAAACCTTTTGAAATCTGCAGGCTTGGTATTGGAAGAACCTTTCAAATTGTTCGGCCTTTCTTAAAGATGACTTGTCTCGAAAATATTTTAATCGGTTTGATTGGAAGAGGGGAGAGACAAAAACACCTAAGAGAGAAAAAGAAGGAGGCGAGATTTTATCTCGAATTTGTTGGTTTGAAGGGTCGAGAAAACAGTGTGGCTAAAGATCTCACGTTAATAGAAAAGAAGAGGTTGGAGATGGCGAGAGCCTTGGCCACAAACCCTAAACTCCTTCTCCTTGATGAGGTACTGGCTGGCCTTAATCCTTCGGAGATCCTACAGGCCCTCGAATTGATCCATATCATCCGGAGTCAACTGAGGGTCACGATTTTCTGGATTGAGCATGTCATGGGAGCCATGATGAAGGCTTCGGATCGAATCATTGTTCTCAATCAGGGAGAGAAAATTAAAGAAGGAAAACCAGAAGAGATTGTTTCAGATCCCCAGGTGATCGAGGCCTATTTAGGAGAATCGAATGCTTGAAGTGGAAGCCATTGATGTCTTTCGAGGCGAAGCCCAGATTCTCTGGAATCTCCAGATGAGAGTGGAGAGAGGGGAAATCGTTACCGTATTGGGGGCTAATGGTGCAGGCAAAACGACCTTGGTCGAATCCATCCTCGGGATTCATCCTCCTAAGAACGGAGAGATTTTCTTTCTGGATCAAAAGATTTCCCAAAAGCCCCCCCACCTGATTACTCAGATGGGTATTTCATGTGTCCCTGAGGGAAGAAGAATTTTTAAAGAGATGACGGTTTATGAGAATTTAGAGATAGGGGCTTATCCCATAAAGGCTCGCTCCTTTTTACGGGAGACCATAGAGCGGATTTATCTTCTTTTCCCAGTTTTAAAAGAGAGAAGAAATCAGATTGCTGGAACTCTCAGTGGAGGGGAACAGCAGATGCTCGCCATCGGTCGCGCCCTGATGGCCAAACCTCTCCTTCTGCTTCTTGACGAACTCTCCCTTGGCCTTTCACCTAAAATTACGAAGGAGATTTATGAAACGATTCGGAAACTTCATCGAGAAGAAGGAGTGACCCTCCTTTTGATTGAGCAAAACGTCACACTTGCTCTCCAATATAGCCAAAGAGGATATGTTCTTGAAACAGGGAAAATTACTCTTCATGGAACCTCCCAAGAACTTTTATGCAACGACTATATTCGAAAGGCTTATTTAGGAATGTAATATTTGATCCTTGAATTTGAGTGCTCTTATAAGGATGAGGAAAAGCGGGGAAAGATGGAGAAGTTAATCATTACGGTAGGGGTGACAGGATCGCGAATCACTCGAAGGCAAACTCCTTATATTCCTATTACCCCTGAGGAGATCGCTCGGTCCGGAATCGAAGCCTGGAGGGCTGGGGCTTCCATCCTTCATATTCATGTGAGAGATCCTGAAACAGGATTAGGGACCCAGAGGTTGGATCTCTTCAAAGAGGTCGTTGACCGCATCCGAAGCGAAACCGATGCCATTCTCTGTCTCACCACGAGTGGCATTCCGGGTAGAAACCTACCCATTTCAGAGAGGTTACTCCCTTTAAGCCTTCAACCTGAACTTGTCTCTTTTGATGCAGGTTCCATCAATATGGGAGAGCATGTTTTTTTAAACCCACAAGAATTTTTAGATACCCTTGCCAAGGAAACCCTTCGAAGAGGGATTAAACCTGAATTGGAAATCTTTGAAGTAGGAATGGTCTATACCTGCCTGAAATATCTCGAAAAAGGACTTTTGAGGCCTCCCCTCCATTTTCAGTTTGTATTAGGGACACCCAATGGGATGCCCGCTACAGTGAAGTCCCTTCTCCACCTCATGGAGATCATCCCTCCAGACTCTACGTGGTCTGTCATTGGAGTAGGAGCAGGTCAGCTTCCAATGACAATGGTGGCGATGGCGATGGGAGGTCATGTGCGGGTTGGATTAGAGGATAATATCTATTATTCCAAAGGAGTCCTTGCGAAATCCAATGCCGAATTGGTGGAAAGAGTGGTCCGAATCTCCCGTGAATTTGGTAGAGAAATTGCTACTCCCGATGAGGCACGAAAGATCCTCAAATTATCACCCCTCCTTGAATGAACAAATTTGACCTCTCTGGAAGATTTTAGACTTATTTAAATTATCTAAAAATATCAAATAGTTTATAGAGTTTCGGACAAATTGTCAAAAATTCCCTTAATTTCAAAAAATCTCATAATAAAATTTTCCTTTAAAATCAATAAATTATAATTTATCGGATTTAGATAATTTAGGTATAGTTCTTGCTTATCTAATAATAAAAAGAAGAGGTTCTTTATGAATGGGATGATTTTTGAATTGGCCTCCCTAAATTTATTTACCATCTTTTTGATCTTATTTTGTGCATTTGGTTTTATTAGAATAATTAAAACCCATTTGGAAGATTGATAAGGAGTGATAAGAATGAATGGAACTCCGATTACTCATACGGTTGAAATTAAAGAGGGGGTAAGAAGGATTGAGGTCAGTATCAAGCGGGTCATTGAGTTGTCTCTGGTCTTTACAAATATGTTTTTTGTTTCGTACTTTTTCTTGAAACTCTTTCGAATCATATAGTTTCTTTGTAAGAGCCTCCGGTCCCAGCCTCCTTTCACCTCAAGCGATTGTTTCGAAAGAAACAGTCGCTTTTTTTCTCCTTTTGGATGATTCAAGGTCATACCTTACCGAAAGATTGAAGACATTGGCTTATTTCCCATAGATATTCAAACCTTTCAGTGATGGATTCCTGGTGAGTTACAAACCAAGTTGAATTTTCAATGAAATTATTCTATTTGTAATCCAATGGAAAAGGTCCTCATTGGATTTGGTGCCCTCAATCTTGACCTCATTTATGAGGTCGATGATCTTCGATCCATTTCTTCCAATGAATTTCGCTTTTTGCCCGGAGAGGAGCTCTTTGATGATGAAGAGGCCTTTCAATTTCTCTGGCATCAGCTCCATCGGTTTGGAAGGTTAAAGTCGAAAAGTGGAGGGGGATCCGCTGCCAATACCATGGTAGCCCTTGCCCGAATGGGATTTCAGACAAAATTTATTGGAAAGGTGGGACAAGATGAAGAGGGAGATTTTTTAATTGAAAATTTAAAACCGGTCCATACCGATCTCATCCGTAGGGATGAAAGAAGTGGAATCTGTTTGGTGGTTTTAGATCGTCATCAGGATCGATTCCTATTTGTGAAAGGGGGCGCCAACAATCTCCTGAGATTTGAAGAGATCGACGTCACAGGCCTTCAAGATATCTCCTGCCTTCACCTCACCTCTTTTATCGGTGAGCCTCCATTGGAAGCTCAAAAGGAATTACTGGAAAGGATTGACTCCTCTGTGCTCGTCTCCTTGGACCCCGGGGAAATCTATGCCAAAAAGGGATTGACGAAGATTCGCCCCTTGGTCGAGAGGAGTCAGATTCTTTTCTTAACGGAGAAGGAACTAACCCTCTTGACCTCCAAGGATCTCCGGACCGGAGCAAAAATGATCCTCGAGATGGGACCCTCCATCCTCATTTGTAAGAAGGGAAAGAAAGGTTCTCAGGTTTTTACCTGGGATGCTCATTTCGAAGTTCCTGCGATGGAGGTAGAAGTCGTGGATAATACCGGAGCTGGAGATGTCTATAATGCCGGTTTCTTGGCAGGATATTTATTAGGGAGACCATTAGAAGAGTGTGCCCTTTTTGCAACCCAGATGGCGGCAAAGAGTCTTACCGGTTATGGAAGAGTGAAGTATCCTACCCGGGAGGATTTGGAAGGATTTTTTCAAGTCTTAGAAGGATCCAGATAGAGAATTCAATGGGCCTGAGGATAGGATGGTTTTCTACAGGAAGAGATAAAGCGGCAAGGGAATTGCTTCAGATTGTGGTGGAGAATCTTTCAAAAGGAGTAATTCAGGGTGAAATTTCCTTCGTCTTCTGCAACCGAGAGAAAGGAGAATCTTTAGAAAGCGATCGGTTTATAGAATATGTGGAGTCTCTGGGCCTTCCCCTCCTTCCTTTTTCTTCCAAGCGCTTTTTCCCTTCCCAAAAAGAAAGAGATCTCGAGAGGTGGAGGACTCTGTATCACCAGGAAGTTGAGAAGAGGATTCAATCTTATCCAATTGATCTCATTGTATTGGCAGGTTATATGCTAATCATCAGTCCCTCCTTCTGTACCTCTTTCAGGATCATCAATCTCCATCCTGCTGCTCCAGGAGGTCCCCAGGGAACCTGGCAGGAAGTCATCTGGAGTTTGATTCGAAAGAGGGCGAAGGAAAGCGGAGTGATGATCCATCTCGTAACCAAAGATCTTGATAGAGGCCCCCCTCTTACCTTTGTCACATTCCCGATTGTGGGGGGGAGGTTTACCCCTCTCTGGGAAGATCTGGAAACAAAATTAAAGGATCAATCTCTGGAGGAGTTGATCCAGAGGGAAGGGGAGAAGAACCCTCTTTTTAGAGCAATTCGAATCGAAGGAGTAAAACGAGAGCTTCCCCTTTTAGTCATGACCCTGAAGGCATTAGCCGAAGAGAAGGTGAGGATAGAGGACGGGAAGATCCTTAATGAAAAAGGGGAAGAGACCTCAGAGATATGCCTGAATCAGGAAGTCGATCAGTATTTACAAAAGGGAATCGAGCGAGGCGATGAGCTATCAATTTAATACCGATTGTGAAGGGCCGATCTCAAAGAATGATAATGCCTTTGAGCTTTGCCAATTCTATATCCCATCAGGCGGCCGTTTCTTTTCCATTCTCAGCAAATATGATGACTATCTTTCTGACATTGAGAAAAGACCCGGATATAAAGCAGGAGATACCCTTAAGTTAATCCTCCCATTCCTTAAGGCCTATGGGGCTACGGATGAAGGAATGAGGAAATTCAGCGAAGAGCATCTTCTTCTCGTTCCGAAAGCCAGAGAAACCCTCCACTATATCCTTCAAAGGATGGAGACCTTCCTCATCAGCACCAGTTATGAGGTCTATATTGAAGCTCTCTGCCACTCCATTCCATTTCCAAAAGACCGGACTTATTGCACCCCGATTCGCCTAAATCAATATGAATTAAAGAGGAAAGAGAAAGAGAGAATTCTTCAACTGGCTCAAGAAATCGTATCCATGGAGATGATGGAATGGCCCCCATGGGCAAAAGGCTCGGAAGATCTCTCAGAAAAGGATCGAAAAACCGTTCAAAGGCTCAACGAGATCTTCTGGGAAGAGATTAAAGGGATGGAGATCGGGAAGCTCCTTATCGAGGTGAACCCGATAGGTGGAGAGGAGAAAGCAAGGGCTGTTTTATCCAGTCTGGAAAGGACAGGGAATCGTTTATACGAAGTCCTTTATATAGGGGACAGCATCACGGATGTGGAGGCTTTTGAACTGGTCCGAAAGGGTGGGGGAGGAACCATCTCCTTTAACGGAAATCGGTATGCCTTACGATCGGCAGAGGTGGCCTGTTTATCCCAAGAGGCCTCTATTCTGGCTATCCTTGCGGAGGTTTTTCGGAAAGGAGGAAGAAAGGGATTAATCGAATTCGTCGAGGGCTGGTCTCAGGATTCGTTAAACTCCTGCCGAATTGATAAAGAGCTCATCGAACAATTGGGGTCGATTTCTTCGGAAAATTTTCCTCAACTTTTTCGAGTGACCGAGGAGAATCGAGAAGAGCTTATTGAGAAGAGTGAAACCTTTCGAAGAAGGGTCAGGGGAATTTCCATCGGAAGCTTGGGGTAAGATGAACATCAAGAAGATCGGTATTTATGTGTTAGCCTGGTGGAGGCTTTCGAGAATTCCCTTCCTTTCTGTCGGGATTTTGCCTCTCTTTTTAGGATATATCCTGGCCTGGCGATGGGGATACTCGGGTCCTATCAGCCTCTATTTCCTTGCCTCTTTCGTGGTCATTCTCATCATGTGGATGACCTACTATCTCGGAGAATGGAACGATTTTAAAGGGGATTCTCTCAATCAGAATTTTAATTCTTTTTCAGGAGGGTCGAGAATCCTGA
This sequence comes from uncultured Syntrophaceae bacterium, assembly GCA_964570075.1. Taxonomy (GTDB): domain Bacteria; phylum Desulfobacterota; class BSN033; order BSN033; family UBA1163; genus CALIBK01. The sequence continues at coordinate 21,865 of CAZMWF010000069.1, forward strand.
TCAAAGGCCTCCTCCATCCCAGGGTCGCCCTTATTTTGGGCTATGGATGTTTATTAGGAGCCGTCGTCTTTGGCCTCTATCTTTATTTTCGGTACGAAACAGGTCAATGGACGCTCTTATTAGGAGGGGTAGGTCTTTTTTCAGGTTATTTCTATTCGGGGAAGCCTTTTCGATGGGCCTATCGAGGCTTAGGAGAGATTTTCATTGGATTTTGTTATAGTTGGTTGCCCATCGCGACGGGATTCTATCTGTTTTCAGGTTTTTTCCACAGAGACATCTTCTTCCTCTCCCTTCCTGTCGGGCTTTCTATCTTTAATGTGATTTTAATCAATGAGTTTCCGGATGAGGAGGCCGATCGAATTGTAGGAAAGAGAAATCTGGTCGTTCGGTTCGGAAAGGAAAGGATGAGAGATCTCTATATGGGAATCTCGATCTTGGCAGGACTCTCTTTGCTCAAAGTCCTATGGATTTTTCAAAAACCTGCGGCAGGGATTCTTCTCCTCGCAGGAATCCCTCTTGGGTTGATCCTCTGGAATCTGGTTCTTTTCTGGGATGAAGGAGGGTTAAAAAAAGAACGATTGGAAAAGATTTGTCAAAATACCCTTTTGGTCAATCTTTCCATCACTATGGTTCTAACGATTCAACAGATTTTTCTCTACTTCTTGCTAAGGAGGTAACGTTGGAAAAGATACAGTCTATCCTTGAGAAAGTCAAAACGGATATTCAGGAGGGAAAGGACATAGAAGAGATATTCTCCCTTCTTTCTTCTCTGGGAGAAGAGATGGAAGGGATAAAAGAGCTCGCTGAGCGGCTTCCTTCTATTCCGGATAGAAAGACCTCCCAACTCCTCTTAAGGATGTTCGAAGTTTATCCTGACAAAAGCCTTCGAAAGATCATTAAACGGTCTCTTTATCGACTTAAGACTAAAGGGGTAAAGGTCGAAGAGGGTTTTTTCGACGAGAAAGAGCCAATCCTGAAACCCCTGCAGGTGGAGTCTCCACGGGGGTTTGGTGACGGGATTGATTCATACGGAGATCGATTTCTTCTCCTTACCATTCATCATTTGGGGAAAGGGTGGAAGGTCCTCCAAGGGTTGGTGAATGACAGAGAGGGCCTGGTCGATTTTTTCTCTTTTGAGATGACGAAAAAAGAGATGACGGATTATATAGAGGAAATAAGAAAAGACAGTTACGGTTCCCTTGTGGAGATGGAGGCTTCTTATGTGGCCTTTCTTTTTCATGAGGCCTATCAACTTTCGATGGCCCATGGGAGAGAGATCCCTCAGGACTATCCTCTTCAAAAATGGGAAATTGAGAAAGTAAAGAAGACCTATGAGAAGCCCTTGATCTATTCCCTTATTAAGGAAGAGGAGATTGAAGGGGATGAGTTTCTTTTGGAAAGGTCTGTGAAACTCTTCAGAATAGAACCTTTTTCCTCTTGGAGATTGGATGAAGAGGAGATCAAACCCTATGTAGAGCAAGTTCAAGAAGCAGACCGATCCCGAATCTTCCTCACCCCCTCTCAGAAGGAGGCACGATTTCAGGAAATCTTCTCCAGGTCCCTCACCACCCTTTTCCCCGAAGCAAAACGATCCCTTTATCAACGAAGAATGGAAGAGATGGCCTATTTTCTCTACCAGATGGGAAAGGAAGAAGAAGCCAGAATCTCTCTGTCCGTGGCTTTAGATTTGAAAAAGCCTCTCAATCTTCTTCGGCCCAATCCTTTCCTGTA